>DATHNE010000145.1:0-39158 GCA_035486355.1 Acetobacteraceae bacterium | reverse complement strand
ATCGATTCTTTGGCGCGTATCGCGGCGGCAACATCCGTGTGTGGCTGCTGACCATCGTGCGCAACGCATTCCATACCTGGGTGAAGGACAACCGGTCGCCGCGGCTGGGGTTTGTCGCTGACCTGCCGGAGCCGGACGGCGTCGAGGAGGAGCGGGTGCTGTGGGGCTCCCCGCCGGCCGACCCCGAGACGCTGCTGCTGCGGGAGATCGACCATGCGACGGTGGCGCGGCTGATGCAGCGGCTGCCGCCGGCGTATCGGGAGGTGCTGCTGCTGCGCGAGGTGGAGGAGATGTCATATCGCGACATCGCCACCATCACCGGCACACCGATCGGCACGGTGATGTCGCGGCTGGCCCGCGCGCGGGAGGCTCTGCGCCGGCTGTGGCATGGCGAAGCGAAGGAGGCAGCCCATGGCGCCTGATCGTTACGCGCGGTTTCTGTCGGCCTGGATGGATGGGGAGCTGAGCTGGTGGCGGCGCCGGCTCATGACACGGCATTTAGCGAGTTGCCCGACATGCGCGGCGCAGTTGGAGGAATTGCAGACCATGCAGGGCGCGATCCGCGGCGCATTGACCTATCACCGCGCGCCGCCGGGACTGGCGCAGCGCATTGGCAACGTGCTGCCGCGTGAGGCCGCGCCGGCGCCGTCACGCCCGCGGTGGCGCCTGGCGCCGCTGGCCGGGACCGGGTTCGCCGGCGCGCTGGCGGGTGTTGCATTGACGCTGCTGGTGGTGGGGGGCCCGGTCGGTCATTCCGGTAGCGGGGTAACCGAGGCGGTGCTGGACAGTCATATCCGGTCGCTGATGCCAGATCATCTAACCGATGTGCTGACGTCGGATCAGCACACGGTGAAGCCGTGGCTGTCGGCGCATCTGGATGTTTCGCCACCGGTGAATGATTTCGTCGCTGAGGGCTATCCGCTGGTCGGTGGGCGCGAGGATTACATTGATGGGCATCCGGCGGCGGTCGTGGTGTATCGGCGGGCGAAGCATGTGATCAATCTGTTCGCCTGGGCGGCGCCGGACGCGGCGGATGCGCCGTTCCGGGTGGAGACGCGGCAGGGGTTCCATTTGATCTTCTGGCGGCACGGCGGGATTGAGTACGTTGCGGTATCGGATGTGGAAGAGCCGCAGTTGGCCACGTTCGCGCATCTGGTGGCGGGCGGAGGGTGACAACACCCCTGTCATTGCGCGCAGCGTAAGCGACCAAGCAATCGCGGGCCGGGCGCGCACGAACGGTGAAGTCACACTGGCCCGAGCGTGCTTCGTCGCTTACGCTGCTGGCAATGATAGGGGATACCGTCAGTCCCGAATCCCGAACAGGCGCTCCATCACCACGGGGAATGCGCTCAGCGGATGCGGCGTCACGCACGGTTCCGCCGGTGCAATATAATCTGGATTGAGTTCCTCCAGCCGGTTCACACCGATCTGGCCCATGGTGACGGTGATTTCCTCCTCCAGAATCTCCAGCATGCGCACCACGCCAGCCTCGCCCGAGGCGGCCAGCGCCCAGGCCTGCATCCGGCCCATGCACACCGCCCGCGCGCCGCGCGCGATCGCTTTCAGCACATCGCTGCCGCGCACGAAACCGCCATCAACCACGATCTCCGCGCGCCCACCCACCACCGCGGCGATCTCAGGCAGCACGTCGATGGAGGCGCGCAGATGATCCAGCCCACGGCCGCCATAGTTGGATACATAGATTACGTCCACGCCATGCTCGAGCGCCAGGCGGGCATCGGCTGGCGTCAACACGCCTTTCAATACGATCTTCATGCCAGACCGATCACGGATATGATCGAGCAATCCCCAGCTCAGCCGCGTCGGCCGCAGCTCGGCCACCATGTCTCCGGCGCGCTGGCGGCGCATGAAATCAGCGTAGGACCGATGCGGGTCGACCTTGCCGACAAAGCCGTTGATCAGGTCGCGCTCACGCCGACTGTAGAAATGGGATTGCGTGGCGATGGAGATCGCACAGTAGCCGTCGGCCGTGGCGCGGTCGATTTCCGCGTCGAGCGCGGGCAAGTCGTCGGTGGGATGCAGCGCATAGATCAGCGGCAGCTTGGCGCCAGTGCGGATCGACGCGATCTCGTTCTCGGCATGGCTGGAGAGGAACTGCAAGGTGCCGAAGCCGTCGACCGCACGCGCGGTGGCGAGCGCGCCCTCGGGATCGAAACGCGCGATGGAGCCCATCGGCGAGAGCAGCACCGGAATGCGGAGCCGTTGACCGAGCAACGTGGTGCGGCAATCCACCGCGCTGACGTCGCGCAGGATGCGGGGCTGCCAAGCCAGGCTATCGAGTGCGCGGCGATTGCGGCGCAGGGTCGTTTCGCTTTCCGTGCCGAATGTGGCGAAGTCCCAGATGGATTTGTCGAGGCGGTCATGCGCCGCCAGGACAAGATCCTGCAGCGTGAGGAAGTTCGAGTTCATGCCGTCAGCGCCGCGGAGCGTTCGCGCATGCCAGTGTCGAACATGCTACCCTTGCTTGTTGGTGCATCCATGCGCCGCAGGCTGCCATCCGCATCGCGTGAGGTCCAGCGAGGGTCATCGGGACGTACGGCGAGATTGGGGTTGAGATGCGATGGTTGGTTTATATATCCGACTATGGCCTACAGGCCAACCGGGCCAAAAGCGATACATACAATCAGCGCGTGACGTCGAGTTCCCGCCAGCGGCCCGGCGTTATTCCATACGTGCGATGAAACTGGCGCGTCATGTGGCTCTGGTCAGCAAAACCACTGGCGAATGCCGCTTCCGCGAGTGAATCTCCGGCGCGCATGCGGGCACGTGCGCGATCCAGGCGGCGCATCACCAGATAGCGATACGGGCTGGTGCCGAGACGGCGACGGAACTGGCGCGCCAGCGTGTAGCGATCCAGGCCAGTCTCGGCCTCCAGCTCCTCCGACGCGACGGTGCGGCTGAGATGAGCATCGAGAAACGCGCGCGCGCGTTCGACCGCGATCGCACACGTTATAACTTCGGATCGTCCACGCGCGGACGGATCGAGCGCCAGCAACGCCTCGGACAAGCTTAGCACTGCCTGGTCCAGCTCCAGGCTTTCCAGCGGACGCGACAGATCGTCCAGCGCCAGGCGCAGCACCACGAGCAAACGCGGGTCACGCTGCACCGCGTGCGGGGTGCATGGCAAGGCACGCGCCCGCTGGCCCAGCGCGTCGCGGATCAGCCGCGGTTCCAGATACAGCATACGATAATGGAAACCCTCCGCTGCACCGGCACGGCCATCATGCATTTCGTCCGGATAGAGAACGATCGCGTACCCGGCCGTGCTGTCGGCGCGCGCGCCGCGATAATCGAAGGACTGCACGCCGCTGAGCGTGATCCCAATCGCGTATGTGTCGTGCCGATGCGGGTCAAAGGCGTGGCCGGCGAAGAACGCATCCATGCGGTCGAGACCGGGCTGCGCGGGCGCGTGGCGAATCCAGTCGCCGCGCGGGGGTTTGCACGATCGTTCAAGACGGGGCGATGGGTGCGTCGGTACAGTCCGGTTCATGCGCATCGATACCAAGATCGCCATCGTCGTGCGAGAGGATCTTCTGGTCTGGCAGAAACTGAACGTCGCCAGCTTCCTGGCCGGGGGGCTGGGCGGCGCCGAGCCGGAGCTGGCGGGAGAACCGTACGTCGATGGCTCCGGTCGGATCTATGGCCGGCTGGTCCGCCAGCCAATCCTGATCTTTAGCGCGTCCGGTGAGGCACTGACGCGCGTGCTGCACCGCGCGATGGAGCGCAATTTGCGGCCATCGATCTACACAAGGGCGTTGTTCGTAACCGGCAACGATGTGGCCAATCGCGCCGCGGTGGCGGCGCTGGCCACCGAGGCACTGGACCTTGTCGGCTTCGGGCTGCACGCCGAACGCAAGGATGTCGACAAGATCACCAAAGGCCTCGCGCTCCACCCGTAGGCCGAACGTCACCTTCCCGCAAAGCGCGGCTTGCGGCGTTCCTTGTAGGCGCGGATGCCTTCCTGCATGTCCTCGCTGGCACGCACGCGGCCGACGATCTGGCTGACCTCCACCATGTGCTCGATCGGGCCTTGCGGCAGCACCTGTGCGACCAGCCGCTTCAGCGCGCCAATCACCAGCGGCGCGCTGTCCAGCAGCTCCGCGGCCATCGCGAGCGCCGCCGTCTCGTGTTCGCCATTGGGCACAACCCTGTTGACGAAACCCACGTCATAGGCCCGCTGCGCCGAAACCTTGCTGGCCAGCAGCATCACTTCCATCGCCAGCTTGTGCGGCATGCGCGCGGCGAGCGAGCTGATACCGCCGGCGGTCACCCCCAGCTTGGCCTCGGGATAGTAGAAGATCGTGTCCTCGGTCGATACCATCAGGTCGCACATCATCACCATCACGATGCCGCCGCCAACACACCAGCCGGACGTGGCCGCGATGATCGGCTTGTCGGTGTTGAAGCCGACGGTGGGGATCGCGCGCCACAGCTCCGGCAGGTCGGTCACGTCGGCACCGGCGGTGAACGCCTGGGTGCCAGCGGCGCTGAGGATCGCCACGCGCTGATCCGACGCATCGAACGCCTGGAACGCCCGCTGCAGCCCCACCGCGACGCCGCTGGAGATCGCGTTGCGCTTCTCCGGCCGGTTGATCCGGATAATGGAGATCGGCCCCTTGTGTTCGGTGGTGACAACGTCCATCGGCGTGGTTCCTTCAGGCTTATGGGTCGGTCAGGGGAAATACCAAGACAGAAGCCGGGCGGCCTGTCACCTGCGTCGGCGCTGGGGGGCGGAGGTCATATTTTGTCGATCGGTCTCGCGCGTGGCTTGCTTTGTCTCCAGGGCCGGCGGAGTTTACAGCACTATGGGCGGCATGATGCGCAGGTTGAGCTGGGGTCGCACCCGCCGACGCGACAGGTCTTCACCATGAGCGTGGTGACGCCCGAGGCGCCGGCGATGCCGCTAGCCCGCTGGAGCAGGATCCCTCGCGTGGCGCCCGCGCGATGACCGAGGCCGATCTGCTGTGTGGCGAGATCGCAGCACTGCGGCGGCAGAACCAGATGCTGCGCGAGACGCTGGACACGATCGAAGGCTCGGTCGTGGTCTATGACGAGCAGCGGTATTTCCTGTACGCGAACGCCATCTATCACGCGCTCTATCCGCATTTGCCGCCTGACGAGGAGATGCTGGGGGAGCGATTCGAAGACCTGCTGCAGCAATCGATCGTGGCCGGAATGATGGAGGATCCCGCGGCGCTGACTGACCTGGCGGCGTATATCGCAAGTACGGATCGCCACCGTGGAGGAGCGGCGGGCCATGCCGCGTGATGTCTTCAACACGCGGCCCGGGCGCGAAGGGATGCAACGGAAGACCGGACGATGGTATCTGATTCGGTCGCGACGGACGCCGCGTGGCAACGACGTGACCCTACGGGTTGATATTACTCTGCAGAAACGGTTGCAGGAGGGGCTGGAGGCGGCCAGACGCGCGGCGGAGGCGGCGAACCAAATGAAATCGCAGTTCCTCGCCAACGCGACGCATGAGCTGCGTACGCCGCTGAACGCGGTGATCAACTTCGCGCATTTGATCGCGGATGAGATCCACGGGCCGCTGGGTCATCCGCGGAATCGGGACTATGCGGGGGAGATCAGCACCAGCGGCTGCGACCTGCTGGCATTGATCGACGAGCTGCTGGATCTGGCACGTGCCGAGGCGGGGCATCTCAGCATCGTCGAGGGGATTGCCGAACCTAGTGCGTTGATCACGGATACGCAACGGATGCTGGCGCCGAAGGCGGCAAATCGTGGCGTGACGCTGGTCGCGCGTGCCGGACGACCTGTCGCCGGTGCGCGGCGATGCGACACGGCTGCGTCAGGTACTGGCGAACCTGGTAGCCAATGCGCTGACGTTCACCGCGCGCGACGGATTGGTTCGTATTGCCGCCACGAGGATTCGCTCGCGGGACAGACCATCAGCGTGCACGACACGGGCATCGGCATCGAGGCGGCCGATTTGCCGAGGGTGATGCAGCCATTTGAACAGGCGCATGAGCCCGGCGGCGAACGCCGCCCGGGCGTCGGGTTGGGCCTGCCGCTGGCGCGCCATTTGGTGGAGCTGCATGGCGGCACGCGGACGCTGGCCAGTGAGAAGGGCGTCGGCACCACCGCGTGCGTAGTGCGGCCGGCGCCGCGGCTGATTCCGAAGGCGCGGCCGTGACCGGGACGGGGACGGGGACGGGGATACCATTCGCGGACCTGCTGGGCCTGCGGGTGATTGAAGCCACGGCGGAGCGTGTCGTTGCCGAGCTGGCGGTGCGGCCGGAGCTGTGCACCGCGCACAATGTCCTGCATGGCGGCGCCTACATGGCGTTTGCCGATTCGCTCGGCGCGCTGGGGACGATGGCCAATCTGCCAGACGGCGCCGGCACGACGACGATCGAGAGCAAGACCAACTTCCTGGGGCCCGCGCCGGTCGGCAGCATCATCATCGGCACGGCGACGCCGGTGCATCGCGGGCGGCGCACGCAGGTGTGGCAAACGCGGATCACCACGCAGGCGGACAAGCTGCTGGCGCTGGTGACGCAGACGCAACTGGTGCTGTGACGCACGGCGATTGAATCGGGCAGCGGGCGGTCGCACAATACGGCGCAACAAATATGTCCTGGGAGCCCGTCCATGTCCGCCTCCACCGGAAGCTACGCGCACGGTGCCAGCGATGTATCGCTGATCGGTGAGACGATCGGCGCGAGCTTCAACCGCACGGTGGCGACCTGGGGCGATCAGCCTGGCCTGATCGTGCGCCAGCAGGGCATTCGCTGGAGCTATCGCGAACTCGGGGAGAAGGTGGAGGCCTTCGCTGTCGGGTTGGTGGCGCTGGGGCTGCGGCCCGGCGAACGCATCGGCATCTGGTCGCCGAACAATGCCGAATGGGTGGTGACCCAGTTCGCGACCGCCAAGGCCGGGCTGATCTTGGTGAACATCAATCCGGCGTATCGGCTGGCGGAGCTGGAGTACGCGCTGAACAAGGTGGGGTGCCGTGCGCTAATCACCGCGACCGCGTTCAAGACCTCGGACTACGTCGGGATGCTGAACACGCTGGCGCCGGAGCTGATGCGCGCGCAACCGGGACGGCTGACGGCGGCGAAGCTGCCGAAACTGGAGATGGTGATCCAGATCGGGCCAAAGACGGCGCCGGGGTTCATTGCGTTCGACAGCGTCTATGTGATGGAGGTGGCGTCGCATCGCGCCCATCTGGCGGAGCTGGGGCCGCAACTGCAATTCGACGAACCAATCAATATTCAGTTCACATCCGGAACTACTGGCGCACCCAAGGGGGCGACGCTGACCCACCATAATATCCTCAACAACGGCTACTTCATCGGCGAGGCGATGAAGCTGACGCAGCAGGACAAACTGTGTATCCCAGTGCCGCTGTATCACTGCTTCGGCATGGTGTTGGGCAACCTGGCTTGCACCACGCATGGCACGGCGATGGTGTATCCGGGTGAGGGGTTTGATCCGCTGGCAACCTTGCAGACGGTCGCGGAGGAGAAGTGCACCGGGCTGCACGGCGTGCCGACGATGTTCATCGCGCAACTGGAACATCCGGAGTTCGCCAGCTTCGATCTGTCGTCGTTGCGCACTGGGATCATGGCCGGCGCACCTTGCCCGATCGAGGTGATGCGGCGCTGCATGGCGCAAATGCATCTGCGTGAGATCACGATCGCCTATGGCATGACGGAGACCAGCCCGGTCAGCACGCAAACCACGACCGACGATCCGGTGGAACGGCGCACCAGTACAGTGGGACGGGTGCATCCGCATGTAGAGGTGAAGATCGTCGATGCGGAGGGAGGGATCGTTCCGCGCGGTGTCGCCGGGGAGCTGTGCACGCGCGGTTACTCGGTGATGCGCGGGTACTGGGATGATCCGGAACGCACGGCGCAGGCGATCGATGCGGCGCGCTGGATGCACACGGGCGATCTGGCGACGATGGATGCGGAGGGCTACGTCAATATCGTCGGGCGCATCAAGGACATGGTGATCCGTGGCGGCGAGAACATCTATCCGCGCGAGATCGAGGAGTTTCTGTATCGGCATCCGAAGATACAGGACGTGCAGGTGTTCGGCATCCCGGACGCGCGGTATGGCGAGGAACTATGCGCGTGGATCAAGGTGCGGGCGGGGGAGACGTTGACGGCGGAGGATGTACGCGAGTTCTGCCGCGACCAGATCGCGCACTACAAGGTGTCGCGGCATATTCGTTTCGTGGATGAGTTCCCGATGACCGTCACAGGCAAGATGCAGAAGTTCATCATGCGCGAGCGGATGACGGCGGCACTCGGGGTAAAGCAAGCGCCGACGGCGTGAGTCATCATTGCGAGGGCGAAGCTCGAAGCGATCTCGCTGAACGCGCGCACCTGGATGAAGATTGCTGCGGCCCTGCGGGCCGCGCAATGACAGATTGGCTTAGCCGTCGTGGCCGGTGATCAGGCAGACGTTGGTGGTCGCGGCCTTCAGGCGGATCTGCAGGGCTTCGTGGTACTCGGCGGAGTTGTACCATTCCTTCGCCCGTTCCGGAGACGGAAACTCCAGTAGCACCATGCGGGCGTGCTTGCCACCACCCTCCAGCGTTTCGGTCGCGCCGCCGCGCACCAGGTACTTGCCGCCATAGGCGGCGATCGCGGCGGCCGCCAGCGGACGATAGGTCTCGAACAGCGCCGGATCGGTCACCTCGACCTCGGCCAGAATGTAGCCCTTGGGCATCGTCGCCTCCCTGTCACCCGCCGCCGGATTTGACGGATCGGTTCGCACTCCGTGGAATACATGCACAGACCGGAGGAAACCAAGTCCCGCCATGTCCAGCGAGCCCGATACGTTCGACTACATCGTCACCGGCGCCGGCTCGGCCGGCTGCGCCGTCGCGGCGCGGCTGTCGGAATCCGGCCGCCACCGCGTGCTGCTGCTGGAGGCGGGGGTCAAGGACCGCAATCCGTGGATCCACATTCCGCTCGGCTACGCCAAGAACTTCGTCAACCCGCATGTCAACTGGATGTTCGACAGCGAGCCGGAGAAGCAATTGAACAACCGCATCATGTACCAGCCGCGCGGCAAGGTGCTGGGCGGTACCAGCTCGATCAACGGCATGATCTATATGCGCGGCAACCACGCCGATTACGACGATTGGCGGCAGCGTGGCTGCAGTGGATGGGATTGGGACTCGGTGCTGCCTTACTTCAAGAAGGCCGAGCATCAGTCGCGCGGGCCGAATGCGTTTCACGGGGTCGGCGGGCCATTGCGCGTATCGGACCAGCCGCAGCGCTGGGAGCTGGCGGACGCGCTGCTGGAGGCGTGTGTCGAGGCGGGCATTCCACGCAACGACGATTTCAACGGTGCGAAGCAGGAAGGGGTTGGCTACTACCAGACGACGACGTCAAACGCGCGGCGTTGGAGCACGGCGGTCGCCTATCTGCGTCCAGCGCGTACGCGGCCCAACTTCGTCGTGGCGACGCGGGCGCATGCCACCCGCGTGTTGTTCGAGGGCACGCGCGCCATTGGCGTCGAATATCAGACGCCATCCGGCCTGAAGACGGCGCGGGCGCAGCGCGAGATTGTGGTCTGCGGCGGGGTGTACGGCTCGCCGCAACTGCTGCAGCTGTCCGGCATCGGTCCGTCCGAGCATCTGCACGCGATGGGCATTACCGTGCTGCGGGACCTGCCGGTGGGCGAGAACCTGCACGATCACTTCAACACCTACCTGACCTACCGGTGCAGCAAGTCGATCACGCTGAACGAGCTGCAGCACAGCTTGGTGCGGCGGGTCAGCGCGGCGGTGCAGTACGGGCTGTTCCGCAAGGGACCCATGTCGGGTAACGGCCTCTATGTCGGCGCGTTCTTCTGTTCCGATCAGCGGTTCGAGCGGCCCGACATCCAGATGAACATGTTCGCCTGGAGCACGTTGGAGCGCACCCGTGCGGGAATCGTCTCGCATTCGTTCCCGGGCTTCTCGCTCAGCCCGGTGCATCTGCGCCCCGAGGGCCGCGGCACGGTGCGGCTGAAATCGCCCAACCCGCTGGCGCCGCCGGAGATCCGTTTCAACTTCCTGAAGAGCGCGTACGACTATCAGGCTTTGCTGGTCGGCATGCGTATGGCTCGCAAGATCGCCGCACAGCCGTCACTGAAGCCCTATATTGTCGAGGAGACGCTGCCGGGCGCCAGCTGCACGTCGGACGCCGACCTGATTGCCGATATTCGTGCCCGCGGCGTGTCGAATTTGCATCCGGTGGGCACCTGCCGGATGGGCACCGGCACCGATGCCGTGGTAGACGCGCGTCTACGCGTTTACGGTGTCAGCGGGCTGCGGGTGGCCGATGCATCGATCATGCCGCAGGTCGTGGCCGGCAATACCAACGCGCCGAGTATCATGATCGGTGAGAAATGCGCCGCGATGGTGCTTGAGGACGCGGCGGCGGCGTAACAACAAACCAAGGGGGACGCGACACCATGCGCTGGGCACGATTTGACAACGGCAGCACCGCGACATTCGGCATCGTCGAGGGTGATAGCATCATTCCGGTGCGGGGCTCGCCCTTCGCTACCTGGGAACGCACCGCGGCGCGGCGCAAGCTGGCCGAGGTCAAGCTGCTGATCCCGTTCGAACCGGTGACGTTCTATGCCTGCGGGCTGAACTACGCCGACCATGTGCGCGAAGCCGCAGCCAAGCTCGGAACGGAACCCAATATCCCGAAGCAACCGGATATCGGCTATCGCGCCAACAATGCGCTGATCGCGCAGGACGAACCGATCGTCATCCCGCAGGACGCCACCGACAAGGTGCAGTACGAGGGCGAGCTGGTCGCGGTGATCGGCCAGAAATGCAAGCACCTGACACGGGAGGACGCGCTGTCCGCGGTGCTGGGCTACACGATCGGCAATGATGTCAGCGAGCGCACCTGGCAGCGCGGCGACCGCACGCTGTGGCGCGCCAAGAACACCGACACGTTCAAGCCGATGGGGCCGTGGATCGAGACCGACGTCGACCTCGACAGCCTCGTCACCAAGGTACGACTGAATGGCGAGGAGCTGATCGCCTTCCCCACCAATCACATGGTGTTCGGCGTGGTCGACTTCCTGGTGGCGATGACGAAATACCTGACGCTGTATCCCGGCGACATGGTCTGGATGGGGACCGAAGGCGCCACCAAGGACATGACGCACGGCGATGTCTGCGAGATCGAGATCGCCGGCGTCGGCACGTTGCGCAACCCGGTGGTGCGCGCGGCGTGACAGGCAGCGCCGGCGCGCAGTTCCCGAGCTTCGGGCAGCTCAGCGTGCTGCATGTCACCGACGGCGCGGGCTTCAATCCGGCAGCCCGCGCCAAGGGATTTCCGTCGTTGCAGGCCTACGCCGCGACCCGAACGCGCGAGATGCGCAGCGCGGTCGCCACCGCCGGCTTGGAGGCGGCGTTCCACGCGCTGGGGATTCGCGAGCTGGAGACAAGCTTTCATCTCGGGCACCGGGTTCGCAACTGATGCGTGCGATCAACGGCATCGGGCCGGATATCATCCTGACCCACCCGCACGAGGGTGGCCATCCGGACCACGACGCCGTGGCCTACGGCGTGCAGCAAGCCGTGCCGCAACTCCCCTGGTCGGTGCCGGTGTGGGAATTCACCAGCTACCACCGCGAGGGCGGCGTGACGGTGCACGGCAAATTCCTCTCCAACGGCGACGCGCCGCTGCGGCTCGAACTGACCGAGGCCCAGCGCGAGTTGAAACGGCGCATGCTCGACCGCTTCGTCTCGCAGCTCAACATGGTGGCGGAATTCCCACTCGATGCGGATTCGTTTCGTCTGGCGCCCGCCTATGACTTTTCCCACCCACCGCACACGTGCCCGCGCGGCTATGAGCTGGAGGCCTGGGGCATGCCGGCCTCGCTGTGACTGACTGCGGCGCGCCAGGTGTTGAAGGACCAGCCGAGCTGGCGGATGGCGGTGCGGCTGCGGTGGGAGATGTGGACGCGCCGCGTCGATCCCGACAGCCCGCGCGTGGTGCGCCTGATGCGGGCCATGCCGTTGCTGGCGCGCCGCGTCTGGTAACGCCGCGTCTGCGATTGACATCGCGTTCACGCATTTCTTGTTCACACGTGCCCACGGCATCTGTGGCACTGTTCTTGCTCCACATCCGCGGTCCAGCGGCTGGAAGGAGCGTGACGCATGCGGCACGTCGTCTTTGGCGCACTTCTGCTCGCGTCGCTGCGCGTTGCGTATGCGGCTCCGCCGCCTGATGCCGATCCGAAGCTGGCGCCGTGGTTCAACAGCCTGCACATGCCGAGCACCCAGGTGCCGTGCTGCTCGATGGCTGATTGCCGGACGGTGATGTCGCGCGTGGTCGATGGGCACTATCAGGCTTTTATCGCGGGCGAATGGCGCGAAGTGCCGGACGACCGGGTGCTGACCCGGTCGGACAATCCGACCGGCCACGCGGTGGTCTGCTGGACGCCCTTCGCTGGCGTGCTGTGCTTCATCAAGGCGCCGGAGAGCTGAATGCATTCGGTTGCCCGCGGCCCGATGCGGAGTAGAATGGCACGCGTTATGCGTCCGCACCGCTCTCTGTTCGGACTGTTGCTCGCGCTGCTGGCGCTGGGCTGTCAGCTCGCGATTGGCGCAACGGTGCCCGCGGCGGCGGCGCAGGCGCTCGCGCCGCTCGCCGGCTACGGCGTCATCTGCCATGCCGATGATGGCGCCGGCGGCACACCCACCCCGCAGCACAAGGCGCCGGACTGCCAACTTTGCCCGCTGTGTGCGGCGTTCTCGACCTCGGCCGCGACGCTGACGGACATCCCGTTCATGCCGCTGCCGGTGGCCATGGCAATGCCGATTGCTGCGCCGCGCCCACCGTCCACCGCACCGCCCGCCACACGAGCGCTCGACGCGCGCCCGCGCGGTCCACCCTCCCTGGTTTGAGTCACCGTTCTTCGCCGGCGGCGCTCACGCGCCGCCTGACTCGTCTTCAGGGAGTTGTCTCCGATGAATCGCTTTTTCAGGCCGGCCGTCTTGGCCGCTGTCACCCTGTTCGCAAGGCCCGCGTTGGCTCACGCCTTCCTGACGCATGCCGACCCGGCGGTTGGGTCGGAGCAGCATCAGCCGCCGTCGGCGGTGACCATCACCTTCACCGAACCCGTCGAGCCCAGCTTCAGCACAATCGGGGTGACGGGACCGAACGGTGCGATCGATACGGGAGCGCCGCATACGCTGGATGACGGTCAAAAACTAGCCGTCACCTTACCGAAACTTGCGCCCGGCACCTACACGGTGGTCTGGCACGCGACGTCGGTTGACACGCACAAGACCGAGGGCTCGTTCACGTTCACCGTGGTGCCCTAGTCATGGATGCGACCACCGCCCTGCTCGCCGTACTGCGCGGGGTGCATCTGCTGGCACTGCTGCTGCTGCTCGGCACACTCGTGACATTGGTGGCGATTGCGCTGCCCGCGGCAGCATGCGAGGGCTCGCCGCTGGCGCTGGCACGGCGGCACCTGCTGACGCTCGCGCGATGGGCGGCGGCAGCGGCCCTGCTGAGCGGGTGCGCCTGGCTGATCATGCAAGCCACCGTCATCGGCGCGGCGGACAATGTGCCGCAGGCGCTCTCCGTCTTCTGGGTCGTCGTGCACACCACGCGTTTCGGCCACGTGATGGTGATCCGCCTGGCGCTGATCGGTCTTGCGCTACCGCTGTTGCGCCGACCGCGCTGGTGCCAGGCGGTTGGGCTCGGCTTAGTCGTGCTGTCGGCAGCACTGCAGGGGTTGCTTGGCCATGCCGGAGCGTTCCGCGGCACCGAAGGCCACGCGCTCATCGCCTCCGAGGCCCTGCATCTGGCGGCCGCGGGCAGTTGGCTTGGCGCCTTGCCGCCACTGGTGCTGTTGATCGCGACGCTGCCGCCGCCGGAGGCCGCCGCGATGTGCCGCCGATTCTCGCCGATCGGGCTTGCCGCCGTGCTGGTGCTGACGGGGACC
The DNA here is from genome assembly GCA_035486355.1 of Acetobacteraceae bacterium. Classification (GTDB taxonomy): domain Bacteria; phylum Pseudomonadota; class Alphaproteobacteria; order Acetobacterales; family Acetobacteraceae; genus Palsa-883. The sequence continues at coordinate 25,184 of DATHNE010000145.1, read as the reverse complement.
GCACTCGCCCAGGCCACGGTATTGATCGGCAACGTTCCGGCTCTCGTCGGGACCTCCTATGGCAACATCGCGCTGATCAAGCTCGGCCTGTTCCTGCTGCTGCTCGGCCTGGCACTGACCAATCGTTTCGCCTTGACGACACGACTCGATCGAAACGAATCGACGGCGCGCCGCTGGATGCTCCGATCGGTGATCGCCGAAACGGGCGTTGGGATGGGCGCGGTGCTCGCCGCGAGCTTCCTTGCCGCATCGGTGCCGGCGCTGCACGAACAGCCGACTTGGCCCTTCGCGTGGCGGCCCAGCCTGGCGGCGATGGCCGATCCCGACCTGCGGCGCGAGGTGGTGAATGCGCTGATCGCAATCGGCGCGGCCGTGGTGGTCGCAATCCTCGGCCTCGTTTGGCGGAAGCTGCGCTGGCCGGCCCTGGCGATCGCGGCGGTGATGCTATGGTTCGCGCTGCCACATCTCGACCTGTTGTGGGTCACGGCCTATCCAACCAGCTACTACACATCACCAACCGATTTCGCCGCCGACAGCATCGCGCGGGGTGCCACGCTGTTTCCGGCGAACTGCGCGGCGTGCCATGGCGCCGCCGGACATGGCGACGGCCCGCGGGCAGCACAGCTTCCGGAACGCCCGGCCGATCTGACCGCGCCGCATCTGTGGGCGCATGCCGATGGCGAACTGTTCTGGTGGCTCACCGACGGCATTGAGGCACCCGAGGGCGGCACGGCGATGCCGGGCTTCGGCAAGACGTTGTCGGCCGACGATCGCTGGGCGTTGATCGATTACATCCGTGCCCACAACGCCGGCACCGCGATGGTGGCGGCCGACGCCTGGCCGGTGCCGGTGCGCGCACCCGAGGTCCCGATCGACTGCAATGGCGTGGCGGGGGATGACAGCACGGAGCTGACAGGCTCGGTGCTGCGTGTCATCGCCGACAGCAGCCCGAGCGATCCTACTACCGTGCCGATTCCGCCACAGCATGGCGTGCGCACGATCACCCTGCGTCTGTCGCCGGATGGCACCGTCCGGCCCGGGCCGGGCGAATGCGTCGCGGCCACGCCGGAGGCCTGGCCGGCCTTCGCGATCCTGGCCGGGTTGGACCCGAACGTGCTGGGCGGCACCGAGTTCCTGGTGGACCCACGCGGCTGGCTGCGCGCGCTATGGCGACCGGGAGAGCCTGGAATTGCCCGCACCCAGGACCAGCTCATCACCGAGATCCGGCAGATCATCACCCATCCCGTCACAGCTCAGGAGGCTGGCGCGCATGCCCACCATCACTGATCCCGGAAAGCCCGCCGGCGGGCCGCCGATCTACGCCGTGATCGGCATCCTGATTGCGATACTCCTGCTGGGGACCGGAACATTCTTATGGTTGAACGGAAATGCTGGTGGTCCCACGGTCGGGGGCCCCTTCACACTGGAAAGCAGCAGCGGCCACGCCGTCAGCGATCGCGATTTCCGTGGCAAGTACATGCTGGTGTATTTCGGTTACACTTACTGCCCTGATGTGTGCCCGACGACCCTCAACGCCGTGGCCGACGCGCTCGACCGGATGGGCAAAAGAGCCGATGACCTGCAGCCACTCTTCATCACGGTCGATCCGCACCGCGACACGCCCGCGGTGATGAAACAATACACCGCGGCGTTCTCGCCACGCCTGCTGGGCCTGACCGGGACCGATGCACAAATCGCCGTCGTCGCGAAGGAGTACCGCGTCTACTACGCGGAACATCGCACCGGTCCCGGAGCGAACGATTATTCCATGGACCACAGCTCCATCCTTTACCTGATGGGACCCGACGGCCGTTTCATTGCGCCGATCCGCACCGATGAAAGCGGTCAGGAAATCGCCACAGATCTTGCAAAGCTGATGTCGTGAAAGGGCCTGCGCACATGCACCGTCGCACTTTGCTTGCCGCCCCATTGCTGCTCGCGCATGCCGCCCGCGCGCAGGCGGCGCCGCTCGTTGTCGACCACGTCTGGTCGCGCGCCGCGATGGCGGGGCGTGTCGGCGTGGTGTACCTCAGCATCACCGCCACCGGTGCCCCCGACACGTTGGTGAGCGTCAGCTCACCCATCGCGCCGAAGGCGGAGCTGCACGAAAGCTATGATGACAATGGCGTGATGAAGATGCGGCCTGTTGCGTCCCTGACCGTCGCACCGGGCAAGCCGATCGTGCTGCGGCCTGGCGGCTATCACATCATGCTGGTGGATCTCGCCCATGCGCTGAAGGAAGGCGACAGCTTTCCGATCACCCTACACTTCGCCGACGCGGGTGCGGTGACCGTAACTGCCAGCGTCGAGAAGGCCGGCGCCAGCGTCATGCCGGCGCCATCAGCCAGCATGCCCGGGATGAAGATGTAGCGGCGGGGCCATCACGCCACCGGGCAGGCTTACCAGTGGTGGTACCCGCCGTGCCAACCCCACCCCCAGCCACCACCCACGACGACGGTTGGTCCAACGTAGGCAGGGCCGTAATAGGGATAGCCATACGCCGGGTAGCCATACGCCGGGTACCCGTAGGCCGGATAACCGGGGCCGGCATAGGCCGGCTGCGGCATCTGGATGCTGTCGCCCTTCGCGGCCATGCACTGGGCATAGGCCATGTCGTAGCGCTGCTGGATGTTGCCTGCCGACGCCTGGGCGTTGGACGCACCGACCGCACTGCCCATCAGCAAGCCGGTGGCGCCACCAATCGCGGCACCCGCCCCCACCGCACCGCCGACCGAGCCCAGCGCGGCGCCTGCCGCGGCGCCGAGCGCCGTGCCGATGATTGCGCTGCCCACTGCGCTGTCTGTCGCGGCCTGGGCCGGCTGCGCACCACCCGTCTGCTGCGTGGCCCAGCCACGGCACATGCCGTCATCCTGCTGGAAGGCCTCAAAGCTCTTGCCCTGCCCTGGCATCGCCATGACGCTGGGGCCGGTCGGCGGCGCCACCGCGCAGGCGGCGAACGCAATCGGGGCCGCCAGGGTGGCAAGCAGCATGGTGCGACGCATGGTGGTCATCCTTCGGTATTCCGTTGCATGGCCGGCGCCAAAATCGACGGCCGCGCGCGTGGCTGACATTCTACTCAACGACGCGATGTCGCAAGGTAACATAGTGTGTCCTAAGTTGGGATTAATCGTGGCGCGGCCGTGTTGCGGACCCACCGCGGACAGTTGACACAGATCATTGTTGCATTGCCGCACGGTCCGGCATGCTGCCCGGCATGGACCACGAACCGATCCGGGTGTGTCCGCGCCCGCACGACAAATAGCGGCGGCTGATTGTCGCTGCACGGCGTCTACCCCCTGGCAACCGCCGTGGTGCCTCCCGGCGACGACGTGTCCCTGCGAGGTGCCATCGAGGCGCAGAAGCTTGGCCTGATCACCGCAATCCTGGTTGGCCCTCCCCCGCGGATCCGCAGCGCGGCCGCCAGTGCCGGTCTCGACATTTTCGGCTTGCAAGTGGTTGCCTCAGAGCACCGCCACGACGCTGCCGCCAACGCGATGGCGCTGCTGCGCGAGGGGATCGCTGATGCGCGGATGAAGGGCAGCCTGCATATCGACGGGGTGAGGCGCGCCGTCGTCGCATCCGACACCGGAATTCGCACAGCGCGCCGCATCAGCGACTGCTTGGTGATTGATGTGCCCAGTCAGGCGGACCCGCTGATCATCGCCGACGCGGCGATGAACATCGCGCCGACGCTGGCGGCGAAGGTCGACATCGTCCAGAACGCGATCGATCTCGCCCGCGCGGGTGGCGTGCCGGATATCAGGGGGGCGATCCCGTCCGCGATGGAGACCGTGAATCCGAAGGTGCCGTCGATCATCGAGGCGGCCGCGCTGTGCAAGATGGCCGATCGCGGTCAGATCACCGGCGCAACGCTCGATGACCCGCTGGCGCTCGACGACACAATCGATCTCGCAATGGCGGTAATCAAACACATCGTTTCGCCGGTGGCCGGACGTGCCGATGTGCTGGTGGTGCCCGGCCTCGTGGCCGGCAACATCCTCGCCAAAAGTCTGAGTTTTCTCGCCGGCGCCGACAGCGCCGGCGTCGTGCTGGGGGCGCGTTCCGATCATCCTGACCAGCCGGGCGGTTACGTTGGAGGCACGGCTGGCGTCGTGTGTGCTGGCGGCACTGGTCGCCGCGCAACGCAAGGCGTAGCGGCCACTAAACCACGATTGCGGCGCGTTCGCTCGCCGCGCGGGCCCAGGCGGCGTCCATGTCCTCGTCGAACAGCTCGGTGAGCTTCTTCATCATCGTGCCGCCAAGTTCCTCGGCATCGACGATGGTGACCGCGCGGCGATAATAGCGCGTCACGTCATGGCCGATGCCGATCGCAATCAGCTCCACCAGGTCGCGGTGCTCAATGTCGCGGATCACCTCGCGCAGGTGCTTCTCCAGGTAGTTCCCTGGGTTCACCGATAGCGTCGAATCATCCACCGGTGCGCCGTCGCTGATCACCATCAAGATGCGCCGGTGCTCGGGCCGCGCCAGCAGTCGCCGATACGCCCACAGCAGCGCCTCGCCGTCGATGTTCTCCTTTAGCAGCCCTTCGCGCAGCATCAGGCCCAGGTTCTTGCGCGCCCGCCGCCACGGCGAATCCGCCGCCTTGTAGATGATGTGACGCAGGTCATTCAGCCGGCCGGGATTGCGCGGTTTGCCGTCCTGCACCCATTTCTCACGGCTTTGTCCGCCCTTCCACGCTCGCGTGGTGAAGCCGAGCACTTCCACCTTTACCGCACAGCGTTCCAGCGTGCGGGCCAGGATGTCACCGCACATCGCCGCCACCGTAATGGGCCGCCCGCGCATCGATCCGGAATTGTCGATCAGCAGCGTCACACAGGTGTCGCGGAATTCGGTGTCCAGCTCGCGCTTGTAGGACAGCGCCAGCATCGGATTGACCACCACGCGCGACAGCCGCCCGGCGTCGAGCAGGCCTTCGTCCAGGTCGAATTCCCAGGCCCGCGTCTGCTGCGCCAGCAGGCGCCGTTGCAGGCGATTGGCGAGCTTCGAAATCACGCCCTGCAGATGCTGCAGCTGCTGATCCAATTGCTGGCGCAGCCGGCTCAGCTCATCAGGATCGCACAGCTCCTCGGCCTCGATCTCCTCGTCGTACAGCCGCGCGTAAGCGCGATAGACGGCATCGTTGTCGGGATTGGGCCGCTCGCGGCGTGGCTGCGGACCGCCAGGACGGTCATCGCCATCCGCAACCGCGGCCTCATCCTCGGACTCACTGCCCTCGTCGTCGGCGGCCTCGCCCTCCATCTCCTCGGGCTGGGCGCCGAGCATCGAGTCGGTGTCAGACTCACTCGACCCCTCGCCATCAGGCGACTCATCCTGCTGGCCGGACTGCTCACCGCCGTCCTCGCCCTCGTCGGTGTTCTCGTCGGGCTCCGCCTCGGCCTCGGCCTCCGCCAGGTCGAGCGCGGCCAGTAGCTTGCGCGCGGCGCGGGCAAACGCGTTCTGATCTTCCTGCGCCCGCTGCATCTCTGCCAGCGCCGCATCAGCGTCGGTGCCCAGCGTGTCGCGCCACATGTCCAGGATGCGGCGCGCTGGCTCGGGGGACGGTTCGCCCGACATGCGTTCGCGCGCGAGCAACGACAGCGCCGCGGCGATCGGGAGCTGATCCTTCCGCGTCATGCGGTCGTAGCCCTCGGCCTCGCACTCCTCGCTCAGCTTGGCGCGCAGATTGGCCGAGACCCCTTCCATGAAGCGGGAGCCGATCGTCTCAACCCGGGCCTGCTCCAGCGCGTCATAGGCATCGCGGGCTTCGCGCCGCGCCGGCATGCGGGCGGCATGCACGAAATCATCGTGATGACGCAGCCGCAGCGCGAGCGCATCCGCGGCGCCGCGCAGCTTGGCCATCTCCGCCGCCGGCAGGGCGCGCGTCGGCAGCGGCAGCCGTGCGCGCTTGCCCGACAGACCAGAGGGACCAGGCTGGAAGGCGACCTGGACCTCCGGCTCCTCGGCCATCGCGCGCAGCACGCCAGCGGTGGCGCGCTTGAACTCTTCCGCCCGCGTATTGTCCTTCGATGCGGTCCCGCTCATTGCTGGGCGATCAGGCGACCTGACGGGTGGTGAAGCCGCCGGTGGGGATCTCCTCGTTGAAGCAGCGTTGGTAGTACTCGCCCACCGTGCTGCGCTCGGCTTCGTCGCACTTGTTCAGGAAGGTCATGCGGAACGCAAAGCCGATATCGCCGAAGATCCGTGTGTTTTCTGCCCAGGTGATCACTGTGCGCGGCGACATCACGGTGGAGATGTCGCCATTGATGAAGCCGGCCCGCGTCAGGTCAGCCAGCGCGACCATGCTCTGCACCCGCTTCTTCATCGCGGCGTCGGTCGGTGCGACGCCCAACTTCGCCAGCACGATGTCGGTCTCCATGCCATGCGGCAGGTAGTTCAGCGTGGCGACGATGTTCCAGCGGTCCATCTGGCCCTGATTGATCTGCTGCGTGCCGTGATAGAGGCCGGTGGTATCGCCCAGGCCCACGGTGTTGGCGGTGGAGAACAGCCGGAACGACCGATGCGGCCGGATCACCCGGTTCTGGTCCAGCAGGGTCAGCTTGCCCTCGACCTCCAGCACACGTTGGATGACGAACATCACGTCGGGACGACCGGCGTCATACTCGTCGAACACCAGCGCGCAGGCGTGCTGCAGCGCCCAGGGCAGGATGCCCTCGCGGAATTCGGTGATCTGCTTGCCGTCCTTCAGGACGATGGCGTCCTTGCCGATCAGGTCGATGCGGCTGATGTGGCTGTCGAGGTTCACACGGATGCACGGCCAATTCAGCCGCGCCGCCACCTGCTCGATATGCGTCGATTTGCCGGTGCCGTGGTAGCCCTGGATCATCACGCGGCGGTTGAAGGCAAAGCCCGCTATGATCGCCAGCGTGGTCTCCCGGTCGAACTTGTACGCGTGATCGATGTCCGGGACATGCTCGGTGCGCACCGAAAAGGCCGGTACCACCATGTCGGTCTCAATATCAAACGCCTCGCGCGCGACCACCTTCGTATCCGGCAGATCGATCTCGGAGGTGGGTCGAATTTCAGCGAGCGCGGCAACCTTGTTCATCGTCAAACGTGTCCTGTCTGTCCCGTCGCGAAAGTGTAAGCCGGACCGGCGCGCTGTCAAAGGCCGGCACACTGCCTCAGGCGGCATGGAGTACACCAAACGATCGCGCGATCGCGCCGTGTCGTGCCTTGCCGCCACTGTCCCGTCAACCGCGATGTCAGCGGACCAGCCTCCTATTTTGGGGTATCCGACGACCAAACGCGCCACGCCGGCATCGACCACGCCCCGCCTGACAGGTTAGTGTTCGGCGCGGGATTGCCGGACGCCAAAATCCCCTGAGGGGCGCCGCACGATCCAGCTGGGGAGACGACACGATGACACGGTGGCCAACCCGCCCGCTCTGCACCGGTGCCTTTCTGCTGGCCGCGTTCGCGGGTGCACGTGCCGCGGATCCGCCGGGATCACCCGCCGATGCCCAGGTGGTGGGCCTGTTCATGCAGAGCTGCATGCGCTTCGTCGGTGATGCATCCGGGCTGCGCCAATGGGCCGCACGCGGCGGCCTGCAACCGCTGCCGGAGGAAGGCCAACAGGAATTCCTGTATGGCCTTCCTGGCGAGGTGTTCGATGCCTCCACCAAGGATGGCAAGCTCGTGCTGATCTCGGAGAACGGCGGCTCTTGCTCGGCGATGGCTGAAGCCGCGGATGGGCACGACGTGGTCACCGTGCTTGAGCGCGTGATGCGCCTGTCGCATATCGATTTCACGATGACCCACGAGGACGACGATTCCGCCGAGCGGGCCCTGCACCACCGCGAATACACCGCCGCTGAAGGAACCCGCCAATGGCAGATGCTCGTCAGCACCGTGCGGGGCGCCGCCGCCGGCGAGGTGATGCTCACCACCAACCCGTGACACACGCCACCGGCGGCTGACGCGCGTTGGCCAAACCCACCTCCCGCCATGTGTGCCAGAGCTGCGGTGCCGTCTCCGCGAAGTGGAGCGGGCGCTGTGAGGCCTGTGGCGCGTGGAACACGATCGTTGAGGAAGCGATCGCACCGCGACCTGGGGCCGCGGGTCGCGGTGGCACCGCCGGCAGAGCTGTTGCCTTTGTCGGGCTGGCTGGGACAGCAGAACCACCACCGCGCGCGAGCACGGGCATCGCGGAACTGGACCGCGTGCTGGGCGGCGGGCTGGTCGCGGGATCGGCCGTGCTGGTGGGCGGCGATCCGGGCATCGGCAAATCCACCCTGCTGCTGCAGGCAGCCGCATCGCTGGCGCGCGCCGGCCGGCGGGTGGTCTACATTTCCGGCGAGGAATCTGTCGAACAAGTGCGACTGCGCGCCCGCCGCCTGGGCGTGATCGACGCCAAGCTGGAACTCGCCGCCGCGATTAACCTGCGCGACATCACGGCCGCGCTGGAACAGGCCCCCGACACCGCCCTCGTGGTCATCGATTCGATCCAGACCATGTGGTTGGACACGATCGAGAGTGCACCCGGCACCGTCGCCCAGGTGCGCGCCGCCGGGTTCGAGCTGATCCGCCAGGCAAAATCCACCGGGTTTGCGCTGGTGCTGGTCGGCCATGTCACCAAGGACGGCGCCATCGCCGGTCCGCGCGTGCTGGAGCACATGGTCGACGCCGTCCTGTATTTCGAAGGCGACCGCGGCCATCAGTTCCGCATTCTGCGCGCGGTGAAGAATCGCTTCGGCGCCACCGACGAGATCGGCGTGTTCGAGATGACCGATCAGGGCCTGCGCGAGGTGGCCAACCCCTCGGCACTTTTCCTGGCGGAGCGGCGCGGCAACATCGCCGGCTCCGCGGTGTTCGCGGGCCTCGAAGGCACGCGGCCGGTGCTGGTCGAAGTGCAGGCGCTGCTGGCCCCCAATCCTGGCGGCTCGCCACGCCGCTCGGTGATCGGCTGGGACGGCGGACGGCTGTCGATGCTGCTGGCGGTGCTGGAAACACGGTGCGGCCTGCGGCTGAACAGTACGGATGTCTACCTCAACATCGCCGGCGGGCTGCGCATCGGCGAACCGGCGGCCGATCTCGCCGTCGCGGCGGCGCTGGCGTCAGCGGCAACCGATCAGCCGACCAACCCGGAGATGGTCTATTTCGGCGAGGTCGGGCTATCCGGCGAGATCCGCCAGGTGGCCCAGGCCGAGTCGCGGCTGAAGGAGGCCGCCAAACTCGGCTTCAGCCAGGCCACACTGCCGCGGCGCGTCGCACGTGGGAACCGACCACTCGCTGCGCCGGACGGGCTGCGACTCGATGAGATCGGGCATCTTGCCGACCTTGTTGCGCAATTCTCGGCGCGAAATGCGCACGAGGCGTAATCGGCTCTTGGCGGCGGGCGCGACCCGGAGGATATACCGCGGCGAATGACCCTTTTATGGCGGACGGATGACCTGGGTAGATTTTGTGGTTCTGGGCGTCCTGGCCGTCTCCGGGCTGCTGGCCTTTTCGCGCGGCTTCGTGCGCGAGGTGCTGGGCGTCAGTGCCTGGGTCGGCGCGGCAGCCTTCACCTATTGGGGCACACCGCTCGCCCGGCCACGGTTCGAACAATGGATCGCGAATCACGACTGGGCGGGATTTGCCACCATGGCGTCCCTGTTCCTGGGTTCGCTGCTGGTGCTGATGCTGCTGTCGCGCTGGATTGGCGCGCTGGTGCGCGGCTCGGTACTTGGCGGCCTTGACCGCACGTTGGGGCTGGTATTCGGCATCGCCCGGGGTGCGGCATTGGTGGTGTTTGCCTATATTGCGGTGGGATTGGTGATCCCGACCGAGCAGTGGCCAGGGCCAGTTGTGCGGGCGCGGGCCATGCCGCTTGCGTGTGAGGGGGCCGTTTGGGTGGTTTCGCAATTGCCACCCGACAGCCGACCGCACCTGCCGGCTTGCCCGACGGGGCCGCAGAGTACGGCGGCCGAGTTGTTGCACGCTCAGCCGGTGGGCCGTGCAGTCGGTCGCCCGACGCGTGAAGCGACCAAGGATTAGGAGGCCAGACGATGCCGCTCGCCGCCTGTTACCTTGATGACGACAAGCCGAAGGAGGAATGCGGCGTTTTCGGGGTCTGGAATGTGCCGGATGCCGCCGCCGTCACCGCACTCGGCCTGCACGCGCTGCAGCACCGCGGTCAGGAAGCCACCGGCATCGTCACGTACGACGGTACCCGCTTCCATTCGCACAAGGGCATGGGCCTGGTCGGCGACAACTACGGCGACCCCAAGGTGATCGCCAGTCTGCCCGGCACCATCGCCATCGGCCATAACCGCTACGCCACCACCGGCGCCACGATCCTGCGCAACGTCCAGCCGCTGTATGCCGATTTCGAGTTCGGCGGCTTCGCGGTCGCGCATAACGGCAACCTCACAAACGCGCATGTGCTGCGCCGTGCGCTGGTGCGCCGCGGCTGTTTGTTCCAGTCGACGACCGATTCCGAGGTGTTCATCCACCTGATCGCGATCAGCCTGTACTCGACCGTGGTCGATCGCCTGATCGACGCATTGAAGCAGGTGGTCGGTGCCTATTCTCTGGTGGCGCTGTCCAACGAAGCCCTGATGGGCGTGCGCGATCCGCTGGGCGTGCGTCCGCTGATCCTGGGTCGCGTGCCGAATGTCAGCCCGACCGGCGGCTGGGTGCTCGCGTCCGAGACCTGCGCGCTGGATATCGTCGGGGCCGAATTCATCCGAGACGTCGAGCCTGGCGAGATTGTGGTGATCAACGACCAGGGCGTGCACTCGGTAAAGCCCTTCGGTCGCTCGCGCGAGCGGTTCTGCGTATTCGAATACATCTATTTCGCGCGTCCGGACTCGGTCATGGAAGGCCAGCCGGTCTACGACGCACGCAAGCAGATCGGTGCGGAACTGGCGCGTGAATCGGGCGTGCCGGCCGATGTCGTTGTGCCAGTGCCGGATTCCGGCGTGCCTGCGGCGATGGGCTACGCCAAGGAGAGCGGCATCCCGTTCGAGCTGGGGATCATCCGCAACCATTATGTCGGTCGCACCTTCATCGAGCCGACCGACCATATCCGCCACCTCGGCGTGAAGCTAAAACATTCCGCTAACCGACCGGTCCTGGCCGACAAGCGTGTGATCCTGGTGGATGATTCGATCGTGCGCGGCACCACCAGCCGCAAGATCGTCGAGATGGTACGCGCGGCGGGCGCGAAGGAAGTCCATATGCGCGTTTCCTCGCCGCCGACAACGCATTCCTGCTTTTATGGTATCGACACGCCGGAGCGCAGCGAGCTGTTGGCCGCCAAGCACGACGTCGACGAAATGGCGCGGTTGATCGGTGTCGACAGCCTTGCGTTCATCTCGATTGATGGGCTGTATCGCGCACTCGGCCAGAACGAGCGCGATCCCAATCATCCGCATTATTGCGATGCGTGCTTCACCGGTGACTACCCGGTCACCTTGCCGGACAAGGCGGACAATTCTGACCGCCAGCTCAGCCTGCTCGTCGAAGAGCACTGATGGACAAACCGCTTGAGGGTCGCGTGGCGCTGGTCACCGGCGCCAGCCGCGGCATTGGCGCGGCCGTGGCGATCGAGCTGGCGCGCCTCGGCGCAAGGCCCGTGCTGGTGGCGCGTACGCAAGGCGGGCTGGAAGAGACCGATGATGAGATCCGTGCGGTCGGGGGCAAGGCAACGCTGCTGCCACTCGACCTGACGGAAGCCGAGCAGGTCGAGGCGATCGGCCCCAGCCTGTTCCAGCGCTTCGGGCGATTGGACATTTTTGTGCATGCCGCCGCGGCGCTCGGGCGCCTGACCCCGGTCAGTCACATCCAGCCACGCGACTGGGGTGACGTGGTCGCGGTGAACCTGGCGGCCGGCTGGCACCTGATCCGCACCTGCGACCGCTTGCTGCAGGCCGCCGAGGCCGGCCGCGCCGTGGTGCTAACCGACGGGCTGACACGCGTACCACGCGCCTATTGGGGCGCGTACGGCGCCACCAAGGCTGGGCTGGAACACTTGGTGCTGAGCTGGGCGGCGGAGACGCGCACCACCAATTTGCGGGTCAATCTGTTCGACCCCGGCCCGATCGCAACGCGTCTGCGCGCCCAGGCGATGCCGGGCGAGGACCCCACCAGCCTGCCGCGTCCAGAACATATCGCGCCGGCCATTGCGGCGCTGTGCTTCCCGGTCGAGGCGCGACACGGTGCGATCGTCGGCGCCGATACGTGGCTGCGCCTGGGCATCGGCACGACCACGCCCGCGGACGCGTTCCGCACGGGCGGGTAACGGCGTCTGCGGCGGCGGCCATGCGGCGGCGGGCATTTTCAGATCGCGCCGCGCATGACAGTCTGATGGGCACGGGTCCGCGCGATCCCAATGAATCACCAGACGAGGAACGGCGCCCATGAAAGCCCTGACATCGGAGCAGGTGGCCTCATACCGCTATAACGGCTTCCTCTTCCCGATTCCCGCGCTCACGCCGGATGAAATCGCAACCTGCCTGGCGGGCCTTGCCAGGCTCGAAGCCGCGCTGGGCTGCGCCGTTGCCGACGCGGACGTCAAATGGCGCTCGCACGCCTACGCGCATTCGCCTTGGTTCAACGACCTGATCCGCCATCCCCGCATCCTGGACGCGGTCGAAGACGTGATCGGTCCCGATATCCTGGTGTGGACCAGCACCTTCTTCATCAAGGAATCGCATTCGCCGACCTACGCAGCGTGGCATCAGGACGGCACCTATTTCGGACTGGAACCGAAAGAACAGGTCTGCGCTTGGGTTGCGCTGACCGATGCCAGTCGCGAGGCTGGCTGCATGGAGCAGCTTTCCAGCCACGGCGCGCCGCGGCAATTGCATCATGCCGCGTTGGGCCTGGCGAACAGCATCAATCGCGCCGGTCAGACAATCATGGAGCCGTTCGACGACACACGCGCAACCGCGATGGCGCTGCCGGCGGGATCATTCTCTCTGCATCACGAACTGGCGGTGCATCGCTCGGCGCCGAACAATGCGTCGCATCGGCGAGTTGGCATTGGCCTGAACTACGTTCCGACCCATGCGCGTGTGGATGGGCCAGTGCGGCTCTGCGCCATGCTGGTCCGCGGCAAGGATCATTACGGGCATTTCGATCTGGTCGACCCACCGACAGCCGAGCGCGATGCCGCTGCGCTGGCAGTGCATCAGCGTGTCAGTGATCGCTATCGGGAGAATTACCGCGAACAGGTGGCACGCCACGAGCAGGAATGCGCCAAGGCGGAAGCGTAGCGCGGTCTCAGCCTACCGGTCATTGCGCGGAGCGGGGCGACGATCTCGATCCGACATCGCACAGGTCGTGGTGCGACATTGGCGCGCGATTGCTTCGCCGCTGCGCGTCTCGCAGCCAACGGGGCCAAATGGCCCACCGGCGTCAAATCGGCAGCGGTGCTTCCTTCAGCCGCTCCATCGAGAAACGGCTGGTCACATTGCGCAGCGGCACCGCCGCGATCAACTTGCGATAGAACGAATCATACGCCGCGATATCCGGCACCACGACGTGCAGCAGGTAATCCACATCGCCGCTCATCCGCCAGGCATCGACGATCTCTGGTGTGTCCCGCACCACGTCCGCGAAGCGTTGCAGCCAGCCGGCGGAATGGTCCGCCGTCTCCACCGCGACGAAGGCCGAGACGGGCAAGCCCACCTTGATCGGGTCGATCCGCGCGATTCGGCCGATGATGATGCCGGCCTCCTCCATGCGACGGATGCGCTTCCAACACGGCGTCGGGGTTAGGCCGATCTTCTCTGCGATCTCCGCCAACGACAGCGCCGCATCGCTGGCAATCAGGCGCAGGATCTCGCGATCGAGGCGGTCGAGGTCTCGTTCGGCCATGCGATAGTCTCCTGCTTCGATTCAGCGCAACAATAGCAGGGATTTGCACATGGCGGCGCTGTACCGCAAGGCGGGAGAAGGAATTCCTTAGAGGCCCCGCTGATCCGCAGCCCCTTGCTCCTCCGGCGTACGCAGTGTCAGGGCCAGCGCATGCATCCCGCCGGCAAATTCCGCCGCCAGCGCCGCATGCACGGCACGCGACCGCGCAACGCGGTTCATGCCCCGAAACGCCTCAGCGACCACCAGCACGCTGTAATGCGTCTCACCGCCCGGCTGCGCGCCGGCATGGCCGGCGTGGTGCGCGCTGTCGTCGACGACGCGCAACAGACTCGGGGTGAATTTGCTGGTCAGCGTGGCTTCCAGCCTTGTGGCGCGAGATGGCATCCGCCACATATCCCGCAGGCTGGCGCTGACGCCAAGCCGCCATTGCCAATCCCAACCGGTCTGCCCATAAACCTGTGACCATGACCCGACGCAACGCGCGCCCCCGGGCCTATGCCCCCGACCCGGCGGCGCCGGGCAGGACCTGCGATTCGCCCGATTGCACCGCGTTGGGCGAATACCGCGCGCCCAAATCCCGCCGTTCCCTGCGCGACTACTGGTGGTTCTGCCTGGAGCATGTGCGCGCGTACAACGCGCACTGGGACTACTACAAAGGCATGACGCCGGGTGAAATTGAGGCGGCCTTGCGCGCCGACACTTCCTGGCAACGTCCGAGCTGGCCTTTGGGCCGGTTGGGTCACGCCGCGTGGGAGGAGGAGGTGCTGCGCGATCCGCTGCATGTCCTCGCCTCGGCCGGTTTGCGCGGCAACGGACGCAAGCCCGGCGAGTCCGCGCCCGTGGAACTGCGGGAGCCGCTGGCGACGCTGGGCCTGTCCTGGCCCACGACGCTGGACGCGGTGAAGACACGCTACAAGGAGCTCGCCAAGCGTCACCACCCGGACGCCAACGGTGGCGATCGGGCGGCGGAGGAACGGCTGAAGACCATCAACCTAGCCTATGCCATGCTGCGCACTCGGCTGAGTGTGGAAACCCGCGCCGCAGTTGGTTGACCGGGCAAGCACTCAGCCTTCGGGCTGCTGGTTCGGCGGCTCCAGGAACAGGGGGCTGACCAGATAGCGGCGCAGCCAGAACCGGCACAGCACGCCGATCGTCGCGGCCACCGGCACCGCGAGCATCACGCCCAGAAAACCGAAGGCCGCACCTCCCGCGAACAGTGCGAAAATCACCCACACGGCCGACAGCTCCACCCGATCCCCTAGGAACCGCGGATAAATCACATAACCTTCGAGGATCTGCCCGGCGACCAGAATGCCCGCGATCACAATGACGCCGCGCCAGTTCGGGAACTGCGCGAGGGCCAGGCCGATCGCGGCGACGCCGCCGGTGATTGACCCCACATAGGGGATGAACGACAGCAGCCCGGCGGTCAGGCCGACGATCAACCCCAGATCGAGGCCCGCAAGCGACAGCCCCACCACATAATAGGCCGCAAGCAACAAGCAACACAGCGCCTGTCCGCGTACCCAGGCGGACAGGATCCGATCGACCTCGCGCACCTGTGCACGGATCACCTCAGCATAGCGACGCGGCAGCCACGAATCGATCATCGCCATCATGCGTGGCCAATCCCGCAGCAGGTAGAACGCGACCACCGGCGTCACCACCAGCAGCGTCAGCACATTGAACAGCGCAAATCCGCCGCCGATGACGCGTGACACCGCGCTGGCAGTGAAGGAAAGCATCGACCCCGCCTGGCTGCTGACCAGATCACGCAGTTTGTCGTTCACCACATCAGAGCCGAAACTCTCCTGCAGATGCGTGATCTCCTGATTGGCCCAGCCCTGCACCAATTGTGCGTATTGCGGCACGCGGCCGAACAGGATGGCGATCTGCGCCAGAATCAGCGGATATAGCAGCAACGCGAACAACAGCAGCGCGGCAATCAAGGCCAGCAGCATCAGCAGCGCGGCGGCGCCGCGGGGCAGGCCGAGTTGCGTCAACCGCGTGGTCGGTGGGTCCAGCACATAGGCGATCACTGCCGCGGCGACGAACGGCAGGAGCACCGAAGCAAACAATTGCAGCGCGAGCCACAGCACCACGACCAGTGCGACGATAGCACCGATCCGCTGCGCCCGTGTGGCCCGTGCCAATACATGCGGCGTCCCCGTCAAGCGGGTCGGCTTGTCGATACTGTTCGTCATCGTCCCGACGCCGCCTTCCAGACATAGGCGGCGCCGGACCCGAGCGTCGTGGCGCCGACCGCCCAGATCAGCACCTGCTTGACCCACATCCCGGGCAGCGCGAATCCCACCAGCAGCAGCGTCACCGCGACCAGTACGATCTGCAACACCGTGTTGAGCTTTGAGATGTAGAGGGGACGGATCGCCACGGGCATGCCCAGCACGCTGAGCACAATCACCCCGCCAACGATCACGACGTCACGGAACACCACCAGAATAGCCAGCCAGTCCGGCAGCTCGTTGACTGCCGCCAGCGTGACATACATCGAGACCAGCAGCGCCTTGTCGGCCACCGGGTCCAGCAGTGCGCCGACCGAATTGCCGCCGCCATTGCGCCGCGCCAGCCAGCCATCGACCGCATCCGACAGGCCGGCGGCGGCGAACACGAAAAACGCCTCGATAAGCCCGTGCTCCAGCACGAACCACACCGCCATCGGCACCATGCACAGCCGCGCGAACGTGATGACATTCGGCAATGTCAGCAGCGCACTGGTCTGGGAACGGCCGACCTCGGAGCCGTCGGGCATGGGAGCGTGCCTCTCTGGGGGCCGGTTATCTTATCTGGCCCGTGTGGCGTAATCCTGGCGGCGCAACGTTGCGTCGCGCTTCGGCCTTAGCGTATCGAGGGTCGCCATGACCAGAGCCGATGATCCCACGCCCTCCGCCGCCCAGCCCCTCAGCTATGCGGCGGCCGGGGTTGATATCGATGCTGCCGACGCGCTTGTCGAGGCCATCAAGCCGCTCGCCCGCGCCACCAACCGGTCTGGCGTACTCGGCGGTTTGGGCGGATTCGGTGCGCTGTTCGATCCCAAGGCGGCCGGATTCACGGATCCGGTACTGGTGTGTACCACCGACGGCGTCGGCACCAAGTTGATGGTCGCCATCGCCACCGGGCTGCATGCGACCGTCGGGATCGACCTGGTTGCCATGTGCGTCAACGACCTTGTGGTACAGGGCGCCGAGCCGCTGCTGTTCCTGGATTATTTTGCCACCGGCAAGCTCGACGTCGCGCAGGCGCGTGCAGTGATCGCCGGCATCGCCGCCGGCTGCAAGCAAGCCGGCTGCGCCCTGGTGGGCGGCGAAACCGCCGAAATGCCGGGCCTGTACGGCGGCGACGACTACGATCTCGCCGGTTTCGCGGTGGGCGCTGCCGAACGGAACAAGCTGCTGCCGCGTGGCGTGGCGCCTGGCGACGTCGTGCTCGGCCTGGCCAGCAGCGGGCTGCATTCCAATGCGTTCTCACTGGTGCGCCGCGTCGTGCAGGTCAGCGGCCTGGCCTGGGACGCACCGGCACCGTTCGCGCCCGAACAAACGCTGGGTGCGGCGGTCCTCGAGCCGACCCGGATCTACGTAAGCTCGTTGTTGGCTCTGCATCGCGCCGGCTTGATGAAAGCCGCGGCCCATATCACCGGTGGCGGCCTGCCCGGCAATCTGCCCCGCGTGCTGCCGGACGGCACCGTTGCGGAACTCACGCCCACGTGGGACGTGCCCCCCGTCTTTGGTTGGTTGGCGCGGACGGGTGGGGTTGCCGCAACGGAAATGCTGCGGGTGTTCAACTGCGGTATCGGCATGGCGGTTGTCGTCGGCCCGGCGGACGCCGATGGCGCCGTGGCGCTGCTGCGCGCGGAGGGTGAGACGGTGATCCGGATCGGCCGGATAGCGGCCGCGGTTGGCCCGGCCTCGGTGCGCATCACGCTGCCCGACGGTTGGCCGGCATGAAGCAGCGCGCCGCGGTGCTGATCAGCGGCCGCGGCTCGAACATGGTGGCGTTGCTCGAAGCGGCGCGCGACCCCGCCTACCCAGTCGAGATCGTCTTGGTGCTGTCCAACCAGCCCCGCGCGCCAGGACTGCACCTCGCCGAAACGGCCGGCATCCCGGCCCTGGCGATCGACCATCGCGCGTTCAAAGGTGATCGGGCGGCGCACGAGGCGGCCATCGACGCCGCGCTACGTGCAGCGGATGTCCAGATCGTCTGCCTTGGCGGCTACATGCGGCTGCTGACCCCATTCCTGGTCGAACGTTGGGCCGGGCGTATGCTCAACATCCACCCCAGCCTGCTGCCGGCATTCCCCGGCCTCGACACCCATAAACGGGCCCTCGCTGCTGGGGCAAAGTTGCATGGCTGCACCGTGCACCTGGTCACACAGACGATGGACACGGGGCCAATCCTGGCGCAGGCGGCGGTGCCGGTGCTGCCGGACGACACCGCCGACAGGCTTGCCGCCCGCGTGTTGGTGCAAGAGCACGTCATCTATCCGCTCGTGCTGCGCCTGTTCGCCGAACGACGTGCGGGCGAACCGCCGGCGCCTAACGCGGCGTTGCTCAACCCCTTGCCGGCCGCCGCGCCGCTGCCATAGAACGCTCTGGAACCGACTTCAGCAGCCGAGGCGCCGCATGGCCGAACACCGCTCCGTCTTCACTGGTCCCGAGACGCAGGAGGCCTTCCTCGCCGACCGCGAGCAGTTCCTGCACGGCTTCACCCGCTTCACCTTCGGCACTGTCGTCTTCCTGGTGCTACTGCTGGTCGGGATGGCAATCTTCTTGGTATAATCGACCCCGCTCTGGGTGCCCCGGCCGCGATTCGTTCTGTGGCTGGACCTGCCGTAGCGCCGCGCCAGCTGTGCGCTGCTCGATCAGGCACTCGAACGCGCCATCTGCGTTGCCCGGGACAATGTGTTTTCCGTTCGCGCCCATCACGGCAATTGCCTGCGGATCAGGTGCTGGCGCGGCTGGGACGCGCGGATCGAGCGCGGCCTGACCGCGCTGGGCGAACCGGCGCGCGCCATGCTGCGCCGGTAGGGCGAAGTCGCCCCAGTACCAATAGCGGCCACCGGACCCACGGTCCGGGCAAAACGCGCGGCACCGCACCGCCCGGCGCGCGGTCACTTTCTGCAACACACCTGCCAAACGGCCGCCGTGATCACCATCTATCATGCGATCACGCTATGATCAGATGGAGGTCAAAGGTCATGCACACGATGCTTTCTTGGACGCTCCGTACCGTGACCCTCGCTGGGGGCCTGGCATTATCGATGGCCGCAACCTCTCCCGCGCACGCCGAATGGCATGGCGGTGGTGGTGGTGGGTGGCACGGGGGTGGTGGGTGGCACGGGGGTGGTGGGGGGTATCGTGGTGGTTGGGGGTGGCGTCCCGGCTGGCATGCCGGATGTTGCTGGGGCGGTATCTACGTTGGTCCACCCGTCGTCTACGCGCCGCCGCCGGTCTACTACGCACCACCGCCGGTCTACTATGCGCCGCCGGCGTACTACCCACCGCCAGGATATTAGGGTCTGCGTGGTGCGCCCAGCGTAGCCAGAGGCGTGATCAGCTGAGGCAGCTCAGCTCCGGTAGCTCCCGTTGATGTCGATGTAGCCGTGCGTCAGGTCGCAGGTCCAGGCGGTCGCCTTGCCGCGGCCGAGCCCGAGATCGATGGCGATCGACACTTCCTGCCCCTTCATGTGCGCGACCACCGGTGTCTCGTCGTAGCCGGCAACTACGCCTCCGTTGCGCGCCATCCAGACGCCGCCCACGGCAATCGCCAGTTTGTCGCGATCTGCCGGTTCGCCGGCTTTGCCGACCGCCATGACGATCCGGCCCCAGTTGGCGTCCTCGCCGGCGATCGCGGTCTTCACCAGCGGTGAGTTGGCCACTGTCATCGCGATGCGCTTGGCCGAGCGCGCAGTCGTTGCGCCGGTCACCTCGATCTTCACCAGCTTTTGCGCCCCCTCCCCGTCCCGCACCACCTGGAGTGCGAGATCGAGCAGCAGGTCATCCAGCTTGCGCGCGAAATCCGCCAGCATCCGATTACGCGCGGCGCTGCCGCTCGCCGGCGGAATGCGCGGGTGCTGCGCCTGACCGGTGGCAAACAGCAACACCGTGTCCGAGGTGGAGGTGTCGGAATCCACCGTTGTGCAATTGAAGCTCGCGTCCGTGCCGCGCCGCAGCATGGCTTGGAGCGCATCCGCGGGAATTTTCGCATCAGTGAAGATGAAGCACAGCATCGTCGCCATATCCGGCGCGATCATCCCGCTGCCCTTGGCGATGCCGGTCATCCGTACCGTCGCATCACCGATCTGCGCAACGCGCGTGGCCCCTTTTGGGAACGTGTCGGTGGTCATGATGCCGCGCGCGGCAGCTTCCCAACCGTCTTCACGCAGGCTCGCGTGCAAGGCCGGCAGCGCCGCGGTCAGCTTTTCATGCGGCAGGAGCTCACCGATCACGCCGGTAGACGCGACGAACACCTGCCGCGCCGGCACGTCGACCAACTTGCCCGCCGCCGCCGCGGTCGCCGCGCACGCCGTGCGGCCGGCACGCCCGGTGAACACATTGGCGTTGCCCGCGTTTACGACGACCGCACGCGCCCGTCCGCCTTTCAGCGCGGACCGGCACCAATCAACCGGCGCGCCGGGGCACTTGTTCGAGGTGAAGACACCGGCAACGGTTGTCCCCGCCGCCAGTTCCATCATCACGACATCGGTACGACCCTGGTATCGGATGCCGGCCGCCGTCGCCCCCAGGCGCACGCCAGCTAGCGGTGGCAGCTCGGGCAGCGACACGGCAAGCGGCGAGGTCGGGATAGCCATCTGGTTTCCTCCAGCACGTTTCTTTTGGCACCGGTTCAGTGCAAACCCGGCATATTCACCCTCATGGCTTGGCGGCAGGCGGTGGCTCGGCGGTGTCGGTCGCGCGCGGCACCGAACCGTCAAGATTGAACTTCTCAACCGTCACCTTGGTACGTGCGGTGGCCAAGGCCTGCTGAATCCCTTGCTGAATCGCCTTCTGGCGCAGCTCGTCACGCGCCTGCTCGAAGGTGGCCGGCTGTGCCTGCCGACGCTCCAGCACCTGAATGACGTGCCAGCCGAACTGGGTGTGCACCGGCGTGTCGGAAATCTGGCCGGGCTGCAAGGCGAATGCGACCGCGGAGAACTCCGGCACCATCTCGTCCTTGCGGAAGAATCCCAGGTCGCCGCTGTGATCAGCGCTCGGGTCCTTGCTGTATTGCTTGGCCAGCGCGGTGAAGTCGGCGCCTTTCTTTAGCTCGGCGATGATCTTCTTCGCCAGGTCTTCATTGTCGACCAGAATATGCCGGGCATGCACCTCCTCCTCACCAGGCTTGCCAGCGATCTCGGCCTGGTAGCGCGCGCGCAGGGCATCCTCAGTGATGCTTGGGCCGACCGCCTTCGTCAGCATCGCGGTCTGCAAGACGCGCTCGCTTGCGGCCTCGATCTGGCGCTGCACGGCTGGATCCTTGTCCAGCCCTGCCGCGCGGGCCTCGATCACTAGTGCCTTCCCGTCGATCATCTGGTCCAGCAGCATTGGATACAATGTCTGCGGCGGCAGGTTACGGGCGTTGGGAGGCAGGTCCTGCGCCGCGGTCTGCAGGTCGCTCAGGTGGATCACCTGGCCATTCACCTTGGCGACAACCGGGTCGGCGGGTGCGGCGCTCGATGGCGGGGATGCGGGCGGTGCCGCCGGCGCTTGCGCGTGCGCGCCACTGGCCAGCAGCACCAGCCCGACGCTGGCGGCCAACATCGGACGCGCCACTGTCGCGGCCGCTCGAATGCCGAAATGTACCATGGATATTCCCGTCGGAGGTGAGCCGTGATCATGGCGGAAGCGCCCCGTCCCCACAAGGCAACCAGCCCCTCGGAACACGGAGATCAGTTCCCGGTATTTTGCGGTGCGGCGCTCGGGCTTGTTGCCGGCGGCGCGGCATCGGCGGGGCTGGTTGCAGCCGGGTTCGGGTCGGACGCGCCAGCCGCGCTGTTGAGCGAGCGGACATAGCCCGACGGCAACGGGCCAATGCCACTGTTGTCCAAACCGCCATCTATCGGCGCACTGTTGATGTTGTAAGGGCGCACCCGCAAGCCCTCGCGCGCCTGCGCGATCACGCGCTGCACGGCTTCCTGCAGCAACTGCCTGCTGATCGCCTCTTTCACCTCGTCGAAGGTTCGGGGCGGCACCAGCCGACGCTCCAGCACCTGCACCACATGCCAGCCGAACGTGTTGGAGATCGGGGTCTGCGCCACCGCGCCCGGCTTGAGCGAGAAGGCGAGATCGGCGAAGGCCGGCCACACCTGGTGCTGGCGGAAGAAACCCAGGTCGCCGCCCCGCGCCGCGTCAGGATCCTTGCTGAAGCGCCGGGCCAGTGTGGCGAAGTCTGCCCCTTTGTCAGCTTCGGCGATCAACCGCTTCGCCTCGGCCTCGGTGCTCACCAGGATGTGGGGTGCGTGCACCTCCTCGACGCTCGGCTTGCCGCCACAGTCAGTCTCATGCCGCGCCCGGATTGCCACCTCGCTCACTTGTGGCACCGCCGTCCGCTCCAGCAGCACGCCCTCCAACACCCGCCCGGTCGCGGTATCGATCTGCCACCGCACCCTGGGGTCGTCATCCCGACGCTCCCGGCGCGCCATCAGCACCAGCGCCTCGTGGTCCACCATCCGCTGGAGCAGCAGCAGGTAGATCACCTCGAACCGCATCTTCCGCAGTTGCTCCGGCAGAGCCTGCACCGCATCACCGAACTCGGACAGGTAGATCGGATGGCCTTCCACATTGGCCACCAGGGGATCGGTCGACGGGCTGACCGCGCTCGCGATCTTGGTATCCGGGGCCCGCATGGCTGGGAACGGCGTCACCGGGGCGCGCTCGTCGGGTCCAGTGGATCCGCGAGCTCAGCGTCCGTCGGGTCGGAGAAGATGCCGCTTGAGAGATACCTCGCCCGCGCAATCCCGCATGGCCCCATCAGGATCAGCGCGACAATGGCGGCCGGACACGGCAACCTGACAGACGGCTGGCGATCCAGCGCGGCATCGCACCCTCGGCAGTGGCACGGGCCGATCTATCAGGCACCAGGTTCTCGGTCGAGGCGTTGTCGGCCACGCACCCGTCGTTGACCGAGACCCGCGGCCGCCCTATCTGAACCAAGCTCCACCCGACGCCCCTGCGCTGGGGCCCGCCAGCGTGCCCGGCAGCCGGCAGGTTGGCTGCGGGCTTGCTGCCGCAGAAGGTTCTCATGTTCGCCTCTATCGCCCGCGCCGTCTTCGGCACCGCCAACGATCGCTCTCTCAAGGCCTATCAGCGCCGCGTGCCGCAAATCAACGCGCTGGAAGCGGCAACCGCGGCCCTGTCCGATGACGCCCTCCGGGCCTGCACGGAGGAGTTCAAGGCACGCGTTGCGAATGGCGCGGCGCTGGATGACATCCTGCCGGAAGCCTTCGCTGTCGTGCGCGAGGCCGGCAAGCGTACCCTGGGACAGCGCCACTTCGATGTGCAGCTCGTCGGCGGCATGGTGTTGCACGACGGCAAAATCGCGGAGATGAAGACCGGCGAAGGCAAGACGCTGGTCGCCACCCTGCCGGTCTACCTCAACGCCTTGTCCGGCAAGGGCGTGCACGTCGTCACGGTGAACGATTATCTGGCGCGACGCGACGCCGAGTGGATGGGCGAGATCTACCGGTTTCTCGGCCTTGAGGTCGGCGTGATCGTGCACGGGCTGGACGACAGCCAGCGCCGCGCCTCCTACGCCGCCGATATCACCTACGGCACCAACAACGAATTCGGCTTCGACTATCTGCGCGACAACATGAAGTACCGGCTGGAGGACATGGTCCAGCGGGACTTCAATTTCGCCATCGTCGATGAGGTTGACAGCATCCTGATCGATGAGGCGCGCACGCCGCTGATCATCTCCGGCCCGGCTGAGGACAGCTCGGACCTGTATCGCCGGGTCAACGCGGTGGTGCGCGATCTGGTGACCGACCCGGAGACCTACGAGAAGGACGAGAAGTTCAAGACCGTTACGCTGACGGAGGCGGGGTCCGAGCGTGTCGAGGACATGCTGCGCGAGGCCGGCGTGCTGACCGAAGGCAACCTCTACGACATCTTCAATGTCAGTGCAGTGCACCACGTGCACCAAAGCCTGCGCGCGCACACGCTGTTCGCGCGCGATGTCGACTACATTGTGCGCCAGGACAAGGTGGTGCTGATCGACGAATTCACCGGCCGCATGATGGAAGGCCGGCGCTATTCGGATGGATTGCACCAGGCGCTGGAAGCCAAGGAAGGTGTCACCGTCCAGGCGGAGAACCAGACGCTCGCCTCCATTACCTTCCAAAACTATTTCCGCCTCTACCCCAAGCTTGGCGGCATGACCGGCACGGCGATGACCGAGGCGGACGAATTCGCTGAGATCTACAAGCTCGATGTGGTCGAGGTGCCGACCAACGTCGCGGTGATCCGCAAGGACGAGGACGACGAGGTCTACCGCTCGGCAGAGGAGAAATACGAAGCGGTTGCCAAGCTGATCGAGGAAACCCGCAAGCGTGGCCAGCCGGTCCTCGTCGGCACGACCAGCATCGAGAAGAGCGAACTCATCAGCGGGATCCTGAAGAAGAAGCGGGTACCGCACGCGGTGTTGAACGCACGCTTCCACGAGCAGGAGGCGGAGATCGTTGCCGATGCGGGCGCCCCTGGCGCCGTGACAATCGCCACCAACATGGCGGGGCGCGGCACCGACATCAAACTCGGTGGCAACCTCGAGATGCGGCTGAAGAAGGAAGTTGCCGGCATCGAGGAACCCGAACTGCGCGCGGTGAAGGAAGCCGAGATTCGCGACGAGCTTGCCAAGGCGCACGAGGCGGTGAAGCAGTCCGGTGGCCTGTTTGTTGTCGGCACGGAACGCCACGAGAGCCGGCGCATTGACAACCAGTTACGGGGCCGATCGGGCCGCCAGGGCGACCCAGGCGGATCACGCTTTTTCCTGTCACTGGAAGATGACCTGATGCGCATCTTCGGGTCCGACCGCATGGGCGGGATGCTGCAGCGCCTGGGCCTGAAGGACGGCGAGGCGATCGTCCACCCCTGGATCAACAAGGCACTGGAAAAGGCGCAGAAAAAGGTCGAGGCGCGCAACTTCGACACCCGCAAGAACGTGCTGAAATACGACGACGTCATGAACGCCCAGCGCAAGGAGGTCTATGCCCAGCGCAAGGAGTTCATGAAGCTGACCGATGTCGCCGACACGGTCGCCGAAATGCGCGGCGAAGTCCTGGCGCTGATGGTCGCCGCAAGGGTGCCCGAGAAGGCGTTCTCGGAGCAGTGGCAGCTGACCGACCTGGC
>DATHNE010000144.1:0-12544 GCA_035486355.1 Acetobacteraceae bacterium | reverse complement strand
CTGAAGGTCTCCGAGCAGGGGGCATTCCTCGATGGGTATGATGATGCCGGGTCGCGGGAACAGGGGACCGGGTTCCTGCTGGAGGCGTTGGGGGCGTCGTTGGGGGGGTGACCCTGCGCTGGGCGTGCGCGGCGGCTCCGCAAGTCGGCATAATACGGATTTCGCGGATTACGCACGGATTGCACGGATAAGCATTCTGGCATGTCGCGCGGTGTGTGGCACCAGCGGTGCGACATCCCGCGCGTAGCGCCAGATCTCTATGCCGTGCATTCCGTGCCCAAATCCGTGTCATTCGTGTTATTCTGACTTCTCTATCTTTCTTACCCCCTCACACCACGGTTGACGCTTTAGCAACCTCTCGGCACGTAGCTTCCCTGATCCAGAAGGGGATTCGGCCATGCGCCGATTCGGCTGCCTGCTGTTGCTTGCGCTTGTTGCTGCCTGCACGACGGCCCCGGCCGGGCCGCCGCACAAGATCGTGGTCTTCTTCCAGGAGTGGTCGGCCGCGCTCGATCCCGCGGCCGCTTTGGCTGTCGGTGCGGCGGGGCAATGGGCGAAGGATCACCCGAACGCACCGGTGAAGGTGGTCGGCTACGCCGATCCCACCGGCAGTGCGCAGGCGAACGACTACATGTCGCTGACCCGCGCGCAGATCGTCGCCGATCAGCTCGTCACCGATGGCGTGCCGCGCGACCGCATCGTGCTGGGTGCGCATGGCGCCACCGACTTCACGCTGACCAGCCAGGAGAGCCGGCGGGTGGAGATCGCGATTGGCGGTCCCTGATGATGGACGGGATGCTGCCGGCGCGGGTCGCTGACCCGATCGCGGCTGACCCGGAAGAGGTGCTGCGCCGCGTCTTTGGCTTCCCGGGCTTCCGCGGACTGCAGGAACAGGTGGTGCGCCATGTCGTCGCGGGCCGCGATGCGTTGGTGCTGATGCCGACCGGCGGCGGCAAAAGCCTGTGCTATCAGGTGCCGGCACTGTGCCGGTCGGGCACCGCGGTGGTGGTTTCGCCGCTGATCGCGCTGATGGACGACCAGGTGGCGGCGCTGCGGCAGGCGGGCATCGCGGCCGGCGCGCTGCATTCGGATCTCGATCCGGCGGAAGCACGCAGTGTCACCCGCGATCTGATCGAGGGCCAGCTCGATCTGCTGTATGTCTCACCCGAGCGGCTGCTGGGCAACGGCACGCTGGACCGGCTGGAGCGGCTGCAACTGGCGCTGTTCGCGATCGATGAGGCGCATTGCGTGTCGCAATGGGGCCACGAGTTCCGCCCGGAATATCGGCTGCTGGCGTGCCTGCCGGTGCGCTTTCCGGGCATTCCGCGCGTGGCGCTGACGGCGACGGCGGATGAACGGACGCGCACCGACATCCTGCGCGCGCTGGCGATGCCGGATAGCGCGGCGTTTGTCGCCAGCTTCCATCGCCCGAACCTGAACCTCGCGGCGGCACCGAAGGTGGGGGAAAGCGCGCAGTTGCTGGAGCTGCTAGGCCGGCATCCGGGGGAATGCGGGATCGTCTATTGCGGGTCACGCGCGAAGACCGAACGCATGGCGCAGCGGCTGGTGGAGAAGGGCTACGCCGCGTTGCCGTTCCATGCCGGGCTTGATCCGGTGCAGAAACGGGAGTCGGCGGCACGGTTCCGCTCCGGCGAGCCGGTGGTGATGGTGGCGACGATCGCGTTCGGCATGGGCATCGACCGGCCGGATGTGCGCTTCGTCGCGCACCTGGACATGCCGGACAGCCCGGAGGCGTGGTACCAACAGATTGGCCGCGCCGGGCGTGACGGCGAGGCGGCGGAGACGCTGCTGCTGTATGGCGGGGAGGACATCGCGCGGGCGCGGCATTGGCTGGCGCAGTCGGCGGCGCCGGACGCGCAGAAACACGTGATGCGCGCGAAGCTCGAAGAAATGATTTCGCTGACGGAAACGGTGTCGTGCCGCACCGCGGCGCTGCTGGGTTGTTTCGGCGAGACGCTCGGCGCGCCGTGTGGGCATTGCGATACCTGCGCGGCGCCGCCGGTCACGGTCGATGCGACCGAGGAGGCGCGCAAGCTGCTGTCGGCGGTATACCGTACCAGGCAAGTGTTCGGCGCGATTCATCTGATCGCGGTGCTGCGCGGAGAGAAGACCGAGGCGGTGCTGCGACATGGCCATGATCGGCTGCCGACATTTGGCGTCGGCGCGGATCATGCGCCCGCCTACTGGCGCGGGCTGGTGCGGCAGTTGATCGGCCTTGGCGTGCTGGACATCGACACCGAAGGTCATGGCGGGTTGTTCCTGGTCAGTGACAAGGCGCGGCCGATCTTGCGCGGGGAGCAGGCGGTGATGTTGCGCGAGGCGGGCGCGGCACGGCCGCGGCGGGTGCGTGAGGCGGTTGCAGTCGCGGGTGCTGTGGCGACTGGGCCGGTGGCGGAAGGAATCTTCGCGGCATTGCGGGCCTGGCGCGCGGCCGAGGCGAAGGCGCAGGCAATCCCGCCCTATGTCATCTTCCATGACAGCGTGCTGCGCGAGATTGCCGCGGTGCGGCCGCAGACCCTGGACAAGCTGGGCGATATCAAGGGCGTTGGCGCATCGAAGTTGCAACGGTATGGCGCGCGGGTGCTGGCGGTGCTGGCGCAAGAGGCCCGCTGAGACCACTCGGCGCGCCTGATTGATCGCTGTCGAAACGTTGTTGTGCGGCGCAAGCCCTGGCATGCCAGGCGTCATGTACCAGTCAGTGTCAGCTCGCTGTCATCAACCCGGAAGCGGCCGTGTTGTTTCATACCGCGAGACATTGCGCTTGGCTGCAACTGACCGGCGCTTTTGCTTGCTGGATCACGGCCCTGGATCACGGCCCTTGTCACGGCGCAATATTCGGATCGATGCTTCCGCCCCAGTCCCCGCACGAGAGGGCAGACCCGGAGTCGGGCCGTAATGGGAGAAACGATTATGTCCAGCAGCACGGCCTCCGCCTGGGAGTCGCTGTCCGAGGCAGAGCATCGAAGCCAGCTCCGCCGCGCCGTCATCGCCTCGACCATCGGCACCACCATCGAATGGTACGACTTCTTCATCTACGGCACTGTCACCGGCCTGGTGTTCGCGAAGCTGTATTTCCCGAATTCCGACCCGCTGGTGGGCACGCTGCAGGCGTTCCTGATCTACGCCGTCGGCTTCATCGCCCGCCCGGTGGGGGCGGCGATCTTCGGCCACTGGGGCGATCGGTTCGGGCGCAAATCGGCACTGATCGCCACGCTGATGCTGATGGGCATCGCCACCTTCCTGGTGGGGCTGGTGCCGACCTATGGCAGCATCGGCATCTGGGGCGCGATCCTGCTGACCGTCCTGCGGTTCATCCAGGGCGTGGGCGTCGGCGGCGAGTGGGGCGGGTCGGTGCTGCTGTCGATGGAATGGGCGCGCACCAGCGATCACCGCGGCTTCGTCGCCTCCTGGCCGCAGTTCGGCGTGCCGGGCGGGTTGTTCCTGGCGAACCTGGCGATCCTGGCGTTCAGCGGCTTTTCAGGCGATGCGTTCCTCACCTGGGGTTGGCGCATTCCGTTCCTGCTGTCGATCGTTCTGGTCGCGATCGGGTTGTGGATCCGGCTGGGCATCCTGGAGACCCCGACCTTCCGGCGTATGGTGGCGGAGAACCGGGTGGAACGCACGCCAATGGCCGAGGTGTTCCGCAAGCACCCGAAGGAGGTGTTCCTGAGCGCCTTCGCGCGGATGGGCGAGCAGGCACCCTTCTACATCTTCACCGCTTATGTGTTTGCCTACGGCGTCGGCGTGCTGAAGGTGTCGTCGAACATGTTACTGCTGTCGGTGCTGGCGGCATCATTGGTCTCGTTCGTAACGATCCCGTTGGCGGGCCATCTGTCGGATCGGTTCGGGCGCAAGCGGGTCTACATCGTCGGCGCGGTGGCCACTGGGATCTATGGCTGGGTCTACTTCGCGCTGCTGTCCAGCATGATGCCGTTCTGGATCTTTGTCGCCATCGTGGTCTCGCTGATCCCGCACGACACGATGTATGGGCCGCAGGCGGCGCTGATCGCTGAGAACTTCACCGGGCGGTTACGCTACAGCGGGTGTTCGATCGGCTATCAGCTCGCCTCGATCATCGCCGGTGGTCCGGCGCCGCTGATCGCGACGGCATTGTTCGCGGCGTATCACAACCCATACGCGATCGCGGCGTATATCACGGTGTGCGCGGCGATCAGCGTGGTCGCGACGGTGATGATGACGGACTACACGGGCAAGGATATTTCGGCGGAGTACGACACCACCGAAACGGTCGGGTAGCGGAAAACTGTGGCCCGGGCGGGGAGGGTGATTGGCTCGGAGCGGGATGATTTCCGATAGGCGAAGCCGTCTCGCTCTAGCACTTTGCTTTGTCGCGTGATGCACGGTTCGCGGCGGTTCCGCGTGAAGCGAACACGCGCTAATCCCGGCCGCTTGTGTCCGGCGCGATCCGCAGCGCGATCCAGCGCGGGCCGGGGATGGGCTGCACCGTCGGCAGGATCAGCACCGTCGCGAACGCGCGACCCTGAGCCCGCGTCTTGTCCAGCTCCGTCCTCACATCCTGGTCGGTTGCCACGGGGACATTCTGCACCCGCAGAATGACATCGCCGGTCACCATGCCCTGATGCGCCGCGTCGGTGTTGGCCATCACGCCGCTTACCAGCACGCCACCCTGGTCGGGGGCCAGCCCATATTGCGCCCGCGCATCGTCGGACAGGCTGGTCAGGCGCAGCCCCAGGTTGGGTGCAACCTGGGTGACGACCGAGGTGGTCTGCACCGGCGCGTTGAGCGCGTTCCATTTCTTGCGCGGCCATTCGGCGATGGTCACCGGCACGGTCAGGCGCTGGCCGGCCCGCCACACGGTCACTGTGGTGGCGGTGCCGATCGGCGTGTGGACGATGTCGCGCAGAAAGGCCGGCTGGTTGACCGGCACGACATCGCCGTAGCGCATGATCACGTCACCGATCCGCAGGCCGGCCTTGGCCGCAGGACTGCCACTGTCCACCTTGGCGACGATGAAGCCGCCTGGGGATCCCCCAGGGACACCCTCGGCCTTGTCAAGGCCCAGCGCATCGGCGATGCGGGGGGTGACCTGTTCGACCTTGACCCCCAGCCAGCCGGCCTTGATCCAGCCGTAGCGCGTCAACTGATCGGCGATGAAATGAACGCTGTTGCTGGGGATGGCGAAGGCCAGGCCGGAGAAGCCGGTGGTGGGCGAGATCATCGCCGTGTTCATGCCGACGACCTGCCCCCGCAGGTTGAACAGCGGGCCGCCGGAGTTGCCGTGATTGATTGCGGCATCGGTCTGGATGAAGTTGTCGTACGGCGTGTCCATGATGTCGCGATGCAGCGCGCTGACGATGCCGGCGCTGACCGAGATGCCGATGCCGAGGGGATTGCCGACGGCGAAGACCGGATCGCCGATGTGCATCTTCTCGCTGTCACCCCAGCGGATCGCCGGCAACTTGGCGGCGGTGTCGACATGGATGATCGCGATGTCGGCCAGGCGGGTGCCGCCGACGATGTGCGCTGGCGCGGTCGTGCCGTCATGGAACATCACGACGATCCGGTAGGCGCCGTCGATGACATGATCGTTCGTTGCGATGTCGCCGCCAGGGTCGATGATGAAGCCGGAGCCGGTCAGGGTGTTCGGCCCCTGGTCGTCCGGCCCCTGATCCTTTGGCGCATCGGATGCGGTGACGTCGCGTCCGGTGGCGTCACCCTTCGTCTGGCCAATATAGGCGGTGATGTTGACCACGGTCGGCAGCAGCGAGCGCAGCAGGGCGCTGGGTGCCGTCATCACTGCGTCGTCGGCGGCGGCGGGTCGGCCTGCCAGGCAGCTCAGCAGGAGCGCGAAGGGAAGCGTCCCTCGATGCCGCATCGCAGACCTCGTGCGCAGGAGTGATGGACCGCTGGCGCGGTGCTGTCGGCTGCCTACGCCGCCGTACGGGGCGCGGATTGTGCCGGCGTGTGGTTTTTGTCGGAAACGCGCGGGGCGACGCGCGGCGGCGGCCGGCGCCACCGCGCGTCGGATGGGATGGGCGGTCGTCTACTGCTTGGCGGCGTGCGACTGCGGCGCCTGCTGGGCGTAGGTGCGGAACACCTGATCGGCCTGCTTCTTCTGCGGGTCACTGAAGGAGTTGTACAGCGTCTGGAAGGCCGGCAGCAGCTTCTGCATATCCTCGGCGTGCTGCTGTGCGATCGCGGCGTACGACTGCATGTTCTCGATCGCGGTCATCGTGCCCATCTTATCGGCGCGCGCTTCATACAGCGCGTCGGTCGATTTGGCGTTGTCCCGCATGGTTTGGGCGAACTGATCCCACTGCGCTTCCTCGGCGGTGCTGATATGCAGGCGCGTGTGCAGGTCCTTGATCCGCTGTTCGACCATGGCCTGCATATTGGGGGTGGTCGGGTGTGCCGCTGCGGGCTGGGTGGTGGGTGCCGCGGTCTTCGCCGACTGGGTCGCGGTTTGCGCCAGGCTGGGGCCGGACAGAGCCAGGCTGCCTGTCAGCAACACGCTGGCCAGAAGCGTCGTTGCGGTGGCCGGGCGCAGGATCGATCGCATGTGGTGTCCTCCAAGGGGTCTTTGTCCCGCGCGAAAATGGCGGACGATTGTGGCGCAACCGGGGAGTCTCGCGCGGATGTGTACTCGGTCCGGACTGGTTCCTGATGACGTGATGACCTCTATAGTTGGCGCGGTTACAGCCTGCTGCCTGGGCCGTCGTGCCACGGAGGTGATGCTGCATGCATGAACGAGGGCGACCCGATCCATCGCACCACCGGATGGCGGTCGGATGACAGAGCGCGAGGACGACCCCCCGCCGGGGCCGCCGCGCGCCGCGCTGGTGGCGTTGCTGCTGGTCGCGGCGCTGGTGGGCAGCTTCATGTTCCTGATGCACCGGCTGACCGATGCCGGGCGGCTGCAGGACTGTGTCGCATCTGGTCGCACCAATTGCGCGCCGATCGACGCGCGGCACTCTTGAGCGTCGGCGCGCACATCGGTGGCGGCGGGCACAGCAGCGTGGCATCGACACCGCGGCCGCGGCGGGCGCGGCGCTGGGCGCGGGGGCGATCGGTCTGATTGCGGCGAAAGACGGGCTGCGGGCGTTTGTCGAGGTGAAGGCGCGGCCGAGGCTGGCGGATGCGACGCCGGCGCCGATCGCGCGGGGGCGGGGGCGGCGGCGGGCGGCCGCCGAGATCGTGCCGGGGGAGCGTCCCGGCTGGGGGGCGGCAGGGGTCCGTCCGCGGTCAGCGGCAAACCGCTCTACGCCGTGAGTGCTTCGAGGAACACTTCGCAGTACCGGCTGGCGGTTGATTCGTGCACTTTCTCCAGCATGTTCTGGTGGCGGGCGCGGCGTTCCTCCAAATCCATCGACAAGGCCTCATGCATCGCATCGGCGATCGCGTCGGGGTCGAACGGGTTGACGATCAGCGCCGCGGACAGCGCGTCGGCCGCGCCGGCGAATCGGGACAGCACCAGCACGCCGGGGTCGCTGGCGTTCTGCGCCGCAACGAATTCCTTGGCGACCAGGTTCATCCCGTCGCGCAATGGGGTCACGACGCCGACGCGGGCGATACGGTGGAAGCCCGCCAGCGTACGGCGGCTCATCGCGCGGGTGATATATCGCAACGGCACCCAATCGAATTCCGAGTAGCGGCCATTCGTGTCGCCAACGATCCGGTCGAGTTCGCGCCGCAGCGCCTGATACTCGCTGTTGTCCTCGCGCGAGCGCGCCGCTATCTGCAGGAAACTGACCTGCCGCCGGTGCGCGGGATGGCGCGCCAGCAGACGGCCGAATCCCACGAACCGATTGGTCAGGCCTTTGGAGTAGTCCAGTCGATCCACGCCGATCGCCAGCGCCCGCCCGCCCAGGCTGTCGCGCAGCCGGCGCGCTTCCGTACCGCGTGCGGCCCGCACCGCGTCGCTGGCGAAGGCGTCAACATCGATGCCGACGGGATCGACGATGGCCCGCACCACCTGGCCGCCGTGCACGAACCGGCCGGTGGAATCGACCTGCGCCCCCAGCATGTGCTGGGCACATTCCAGGAAGGCGTCGCGATACGCTTTGGTGTGGAAGCCCACCACGTCATACGCCGCCAGCTCGGCCAGTAGCTCCGCGGCGCACGGCAACACCTCCAGGACCGCTGGCGGAACGAACGGGATGTGCAGGAAGAACCCGATCCGATTGGTCACGCCAAGTCGCCGCAGCTCCCGCGCGAGCGGGATCAGATGGTAATCATGCGCCCAGATCAGGTCATCCGGTTGCAATAACGACGCCAGCGCTTGGGCGAACCGGCGGTTCACCGCGCGATACCCCTCGTAGTCCTCGCGGCGGAAAGTCATCAGCCCCAGCCGGAAATGCAGCAGCGGCCACAGCGCGCCGTTGGCGAAGCCGACATAGAACGCGCGGTATTCCGCCTCGGTCATGTCCACCGTGGCATAGGTCAGGCCATCGACCTGGCTGATCTGCGGCGCCTCGGCCGGTGATTCCACCCGGTGGCCGCTCCAGCCACACCACAGTGAACCGGGCCGCAGCGCATCGGCAAGCGCCACGGCGAGGCCACCTGCGCGCGGGCCGCGTTCGCTTGGCAACGGCAGACGGTTGGAAATCACTACAAGGCGTGCCACAGGCCCTCCTCCCAGGAACGTGACAGGCGCATGGCGGCCAGGATCAATCCGACCTGGGAATAGGTTTGCGGGAAGTTACCCCAGAGCGCGCCATCCACCGGGGCGATGTCTTCCGACAGCAGGCCGAGATGGTTGCGATGGGCCAGCACGTTCTCGAACAGGCCCAGCGCTTCATCACGCCGGCCGACATTGGCCAGCGCCTCGATATACCAGAAGGTGCAAACAAGGAATGCCGCTTCCGGCTTGCCAAAGTCATCGGGATCGACATAGCGCATGACGAAGCCATCGCGCAGCAGGCGGTGCTTGATGATATCGAGCGTGGCAAGAAAGCGCGGATCGGTGGCGGGCAACAGGCCCAGACCCGGCAGCAGTAGCACGGAGGCGTCGACCACCGCCTCGTCCAACGCGGCGGAGATCCACCCATCCGTGTGCGCGACAACGCGCTGCAGTATGACGTCGGTGAGTTCGCCGGCGCGGGCCAACCAGCGGACGGCATCATCCTCGGCGCCGACGCGCCGCGCGATCAGGCCCAGCTTGTGCACTGCGGCCCAGCACATCGCGGCGGAGAAGGTATGCACGCGGACGCGGCCACGATATTCCCACAGTCCCGCATCGGGCACCAACGCCAGGCGTGATGCGACTTCGCCCAGTGGCCGCAGACGTTGATACAGCGCCAGGTCGCCGCGCTGGGGCAGGCGTTCGTCCCAGAACATCTGGGCGGCTGACAGGATGATCGAACCGTAGGAATCGTTCTGCCGTTGCTGTTGCGCTGCGTTGCCGATGCGCACGGGACCATCGCCCTGAAAGCCGGGCAGGGCACCAGCAATGCGCTCGCGCGTATCGGTGCCTGGCGCGATGGGGTAGAATGGCGCGATTTCCCCGTCGCCTTCGCGGTGCACCACGTCGAGGATGAAGCGCAGGAAGCTTTCCATGGTGCGCGTCGCGCTGACGCGATTGAGCGCGTCGACGGTGAAATAGGCATCGCGCAGCCAGCAATAGCGATAGTCCCAGGTGCGGCCGGATCCGGGCGATTCCGGAATCGAGGTGGTCAGCGCCGCGACAATCGCGCCGGTGTCGTCATAGCTGCACAACTTCAGCGTGATGGCGGCGCGGATCACGGCCTCCTGCCAATCGAAGGGGACGAAAAGATCACGCACCCAGTCACGCCAGTACGCGATTGTTTCGTCCAGAAACTGACGTCCGAGGGTGTCGGGGGCTTCGAGCACCGGTTCGTCGGGGCCGATGAACAGGGTCACTGGCCGGTCGAGGGTGAATTCGGTCTCGTGCGCGAGATAGGACAGTGGCATATCGGTGGTCACGCGCAACACGCGATCGGTGCCGAGGTAGCGCAGGTGGTTGCTGCCGAAACTGATCTCCGGCGTGGTGGCGCCGTAGTCGTAGCGCGGGCGCAGGGTGACGCTGAGGCGGGGGCGTCCGGTGATCGGCTCGATGCGGCGTATCAGCATGGGTGGCCGGAACATGCGGCCGTAACGGCGGAAACGCGGGCAGAAATCCACCACGCGGGCCTGACCGCGCTCGCGGTCGGCCAGGATGGTTTCCACCACCGCGGTGTTGTGCAGATAGGTCTGGGTCGCGCCAGTCTGTTCGTGCAGGGCGGTGTCGAGATAGCCGGTCTGGGGCGTCTTGCCGCCGAGCAGGGCATTGAACACCGGATCGGCGTCGAGACGCGGGAAGCAGAACCAGCCATGGCGTCCGAGCGGGGAGATGAGCGAGGCGACCGTGCAATTGCCGATCACCGCCAGATCCAGACCCGCCATTGCCCGTGCCCCTGAATGTTCTTACATTAGAATGACAAGACCAAAACATAGTCTCCACGGCGACAATGCCGCACCGACAATAGGTATGTGGTTACACACGGTGCGTGCTGGCAAGGGTCATCGCTCATAAACTGTGCGGCGACTTTCAGGCGTCCGTGCCGTAAATCAGCCTAACCATCATGCTCTGCTGCTGCTTGCCGCACTCGCGCGGCGTATGCAGCAGGAGCTTCACAATCATGCGAGTTGCCCAGATCGCTCCCCTGACTGAGTCCGTCCCGCCGACGCTTTATGGCGGGACCGAACGTATCGTGTCCTATCTGACCGAGGAACTGACAGAGCTCGGTCATGATGTGACGCTGTTCGCCAGTGGGGATTCATGTACCTCGGCGACGCTGGTGCCGATGGCGCCGCGCGCGTTGCGTTTTGACCCGACACTGCGCGACGCGCTCGCGCCGCATATGACCATGCTGGAACACGTGTACCGCCGCGCGGCCGAATTCGATGTCCTGCATTTTCATATGGACTATTGGTCGTTTGCGTTGTTCAGCCGCGCCTCGACACCGTTCCTGACCACATTGCACGGGCGCATGGATCTGCCGGAACATGCACCGCTGTATGAGCTGTATCCGGAGGTGCCGCTGGTGTCGATTTCCTTTGCGCAGCGGCGCGGGATGCCAGGCGCGAATTATGCCAAGACGATCCATCACGGCCTGCCGGTCGACCTGCTGCGGCCGCAGACAGTGGCGCCGGGCTATTTGGCGTTCCTGGGTCGTATCGCGCCGGAGAAGCGGCCCGATCGGGCGATTCGAATCGCGCGACAGGCTGGCATGAAGTTGAAGATCGCCGCGAAGGTCGATCGTGTGGACCAGGTGTATTTCGACGAGACGATCCGCCCGATGATCGACGGGCATCACGCGGAAATGATCGGTGAAATCGGGGAGGCGGAGAAGCCGGCGTTCCTGAGCGGCGCGCATGCGCTGCTGATGCCGATCGACTGGCCGGAGCCGTTCGGGCTGGTGATGATCGAGGCGATGGCCTGCGGCACGCCGGTGATCGCGTTCAATCATGGCTCGGTGCCGGAGATCGTCGACCACGGCGTGACCGGGTATGTCGTCGGCAATGAGGCGGAGGCGGTGGCCGCCGTGGCGCAACTGGATCGGTTGTCGCGCCCGGCAATCCGCCGGCAGTTCGAGCGCCGGTTCACGGCGCGGCGTATGGCGAATGACTATCTGGCGCTGTACCGGCAGTTGGCGACAACCGCGCGGCCGCGGCTGCGCGTGGTCTCATAAGGCCGGCGGGAAGGTGCGCCCGCTGCCATGACGCGGCAGCGGGCGCGGGCGCTCAGATTCCGCCGACCTCGGTCCGCAGTCGTTGGGCGGCAGTGACGAGCTGGGTAATCGCCGGTTTCACCTCGGCCCAGCTGCGGGTCTTCAGGCCGCAATCGGGATTGACCCAGATCTGCCAATCCGCGAGCCGGCGGCGGGCGAGGCGCAGCAGGCCGAGCATCTCCTCGGCGTCCGGCACGCGGGGGCTGTGAATGTCCCACACGCCCGGGCCGATCTCGTTCGGGTAGGCCGCGCCGTCGGCGGCGAACGCCTCCAGCAGTTCCATCCCGCTGCGGGTCGTTTCGATCGAGATTGCATCGGCATCCATCGCCGCGATCGCCGGCATGATGTCGTTGAACTCGGCGTAGCACATGTGGGTGTGGATCGCGGTGTCGTCGCGCACGCCGCCGCTGGCGAGGCGAAAGCAGGCGACCGCCCAGGCGAGATAGTTGTCGCGGTCCGCATGCCGCAGGGGCAGGCCCTCGCGGAAGGCAGGTTCATCGATCTGGATGACGGCGATGCCGGTGGCTTCGAGATCGGACACCTCGTCGCGCAGGGCCAGTGCGAGCTGTTGGCAGACCGTGGCGCGCGGGAGGTCATCACGCACGAACGACCATTGCAGCATGGTCACCGGACCAGTGAGCATGCCTTTCATCGGCCGCGTGGTGCGTGACTGGGCGTAGGCGGCCCAG
This sequence comes from Acetobacteraceae bacterium, assembly GCA_035486355.1. GTDB lineage: Bacteria > Pseudomonadota > Alphaproteobacteria > Acetobacterales > Acetobacteraceae > Palsa-883. Next base: position 123 of record DATHNE010000144.1, on the reverse strand, counting down.
CGGGTGGTCATCGGCGCGGGGCGGAGGATATCGCCCCAGATGATCGGCGGGGCGACGCAGCGGCTGCCATAGGATTGCACCCAGCCGTGCTGGGTGAAGGCGTAGCCGTCGAGCTGCTCGGCG
>DATHNE010000143.1:0-2992 GCA_035486355.1 Acetobacteraceae bacterium | reverse complement strand
TTTTGCGCGGGCGGGGCCTGTACCGGCGTCGGCGTCGCAGCCGGCGCGGGCACCGGGGCCTGGATATCCGCCCGCATCGACTGCTGCGCGGTGCCCTGGAACACCATCGCGACGCTGGTCTCTTCTGGCTCCTCCGGCGTGGTGGGCACCGGGATGCCGAACAGCAGCGCCAGCGCCAGCACGACATGCACCGCGCCGGAGATCGCGGCACCGCGTCGCAGCTCGCGGGTCATCCCGGCTGGCTCCCCGGCACGGTCATGCGACGGCCCTCAACCGCTCTTGGGCTTGCCCGCGGCTGGAGCGGGAACTGCCGGCACCGGGGCGGGCGCGCGACCGGCGGGCGGGGTGGCGGCAGGACCAGTCAATGCCGAGGGCTGCTCGGCCAACAGCGCAACCTTGGTGAAGCCGCCCTCGGTGATGGTGCCCATCACCTCCATGATGCGGCCATACGTGTTGGCCTTGTCGCCGCGCACGAAGATCCGCCGGTCGGGATTGTTCTGCGCGATCGCCTGCAGCTTGGCGACGAGATCCGGCAGGTCGACCTGCTGGTCCTGCAGGAAGATGTCGCCCGCGGCATTGATGCTGACGGTCAACGGCTGGCTGTCGGTGTTGAGCGGCTGCGAGGTCGTCTTCGGCAGGTCGACCGTGACGCCGGAGGTCATCAGCGGCGCGGTCACCATGAAGATGATCAGCAGCACCAGCATGACGTCGACCAGCGGGGTGACGTTGATCTCGGCCAATGGGCGATATCGCCCACGGCCATGGCCGTTACGGCCGGGCAGGAGCGCGGCCATGGCTCAGGCCCTTTCCTCGCTCTGGCGTGACAGAATAGCGCTGAATTCGGCTCCGAACCCCTCCAGCCGCGAGGCGAACCGCGCGAGATCCGTGCTGATCTTGTTGTAGGCCAGCACAGCGGGAATCGCCGCCACCAGGCCGATCGCGGTGGCGAACAGCGCCTCGGCGATGCCGGGCGCCACGACCGCGAGATTGGTGTTGTGCATCGCCGCGATCGCCGAGAACGAATGCATAATGCCCCAGACCGTGCCGAACAGCCCGATGAACGGCGCGGTCGCACCGACCGAGGCCAGGAACACCATCCAGCGTTCCAGCCGGTCCATCTCGCGCTGCACCGTGACGGTGATGGCGCGGTCGACGCGGTCGCGCACGCCCGAGCGCGCGATGTCGGCGCCGGTGACGCGGGCCGAACGACGCCATTCGCCCATAGCGGCGCCAAACACGGCGGCCATCGGGTGCGCCGGTTTCACCCCTTCGTGGTCGTACAGGTCGTCCAGGCTGCCGCCGGACCAGAACCGGTCTTCGAACCCGTCAGCGTCGCGGTTCGCACGCCGCAGGCTGGACCATTTCTCGAACACCACCGCCCAGACCCACACGCTGGCGCACAGCAGGCCGAGCATGACGATCTTCACCACGATATCGGCCTGCACGAACAGGCCCCATAGCGACAGGTCACCGCCCGTCGCCCCCAGCGTCACCGCATCAACCGCCCGATCCACCTGCCGACCCCTCTCTCATCCCGTGATGCCCCACAACCTGCCTTGTCGTACGTCCCGCCTTGCCATCAGCCCACATCGCCAGCAGGGCTGTCCGCCAGGGCGGCGGCAGGCGCGCCGGCTTGTCGCCGGCCGGAGGAACGCAGGCAAGTTGCACTTCCAGGACCGCGCAGGACCCATCCCGGCCATCGGGTCGGACATCCTGGCGCAGCACGACCGACGCGCCGCCCACCTGAAGCGGTTCGGTCACGACAGTGAGCGAATCGTCCAGCCGGGCGGGTTGCAGATAGTCCACTTTGATGCGTCGCACCACGAGCATCAGCCCATGCCGCGCCACCAGGGCCGCATGGGGGAGTCCCAGATCGCGCAAGGCTTCGGTGCGGGCGCGCTCGGCAAACCGCAAATAGGAGGCGTGATAGACCACGCCCCCGGCATCCGTGTCCTCGTAATACACCCGCAGCGTATAGCGGTGCTGTCCTGCGTCCAGGGTGGAGGTGGGATTGCGGTTCATTCATTGGATACCCGCATTGGAGTCCGGCGCGGCATCGTGCAGCAGATCGAACTGACCGGGCTCACGGGCGGGGACAGGCAGGCCGAGATGCCGCCAGCCGGGGTCGCCCATCATGCGGCCGCGGCTGGTACGCAGGATCAGGCCTTCCTGGATGAGAAACGGTTCGATCACGTCTTCGAGCGTATCGCGCGCCTCGGCCAGGGCGGCGGCGAGGGTTTCGACACCGACCGGGCCGCCGGCATGATGTTCCGCGATGCGGCGCAGGTAGCGGCGGTCCATCGCGTCGAGGCCGATACGATCCACCTCGAGGCGGGTGAGTGCCGCATCGGCGGCGACGCGATCGATCGGATCGGTGCCGGCGACGGCGGCGAAATCACGCACGCGGCGCAACAGCCGGCCGGCCACGCGGGGCGTTCCACGGGAACGCCGGGCGATTTCGGCGGCGCCGTCGGGGGTGAGGTTCATGGCCAGCAGCGCCGCGCCGCGCGTGACGATCTGTTCCAGCTCGGCGGGCGTATAGAAGATCAACCGCAATGGAATGCCGAACCGATCACGCAATGGTGTCGCCAGCAGCCCGGCGCGCGTGGTGGCTCCCACCAGGGTGAAGGGTGGCAGATCGATGCGCACCGAGCGGGCCGCCGGGCCCTCGCCGATAATCAGATCGAGCTGAAAATCTTCCATCGCTGGGTACAGCACCTCCTCGATCGCCGGCTGAAGACGATGGATTTCATCAATGAATAGGACATCGCGAGGTTGAAGGTTTGTCAGGATTGCGGCGAGATCGCCGGCGCGCTGGATCACCGGGCCGGAGGTGGCGCGGAAGCCGACGCCGAGTTCACGGGCGACGATCTGGGCGAGCGTGGTCTTACCGAGGCCAGGGGGGCCGTGCAGCAGCACGTGGTCGAGCGCGTCGCCGCGGGCGCGGGTGGCTTCAATGAAGATGGCGAGGTTTTCCCGCGAGGCGCGTTGG
>DATHNE010000142.1:0-11125 GCA_035486355.1 Acetobacteraceae bacterium | reverse complement strand
GGCCGCCGATGTGCAGGATCGCGACGGTGGCGTGCTGTTGATGGCGACGTTGTTCGGGCAGTTCCCGTTCCTGCGCAAGCTGTTTGCCGACGGGGCCGATGCCGGCCCGATCTTTCAGGATGGCGTCGCCAAGCCGATGCGAAGTCTGGTGATCGAGATCGTCAAACGCGGTGATCATGCCAAAGGCTTCGCCGTCGAACCAAAACGCTGGATTGTCGAGTGCAGTGTCGCCTGGCTCGGGCGGTGTCGTCGGCTCGCCAAGGACTGGGAATGCCTCAATCATAACGCCATCGCATTCCTCCCCTCGCATCCATCCGCCTCATGCTCAGAAAGCTCTGTAATCCTTCATAATGTCGCCGGACGGGCTCTTAGCGACCGAAATTGGCGCAAAACGGAATAAGCGGAAGTGGCCGATGGCGGCCGGCAGGTTTCGGGCAAAGAAGGCGAAAAGCTGCATTTGGTCAGGCGGTTCAACCTTGTAGCCCGGCGCGGCAACCGACATCAGTCTGAGTAGTTTCCGAGCCTATCTTCGGCACGACACTACTCTCATACAACTGCTCTGGGCAGGTAATGCGCTCGGCGGACGCTTCCCCACGGACGTTGCGTCGCATTTGTTTGGCCCGTTGGCACGCACCCCAGAGACGTTGCCAGTGCTCAGCCTTGCGCTGATGGAGAATACAAAATGAACACGTCCAATGCAGTCATTGCCGTATTCGCAGATCACCTCGGAGCAGAATCGGCGGTGAAGCAGCTTGCGGCATCCGCATTCGAAATGAAGAATCTCAGTGTCGTGGGCAAGGGATATCAAACCGAGGAAAAGGTTGTCGGATTTTACAGCACCGGTGATCGGGTCAAGTTCTGGGGCACACGGGGCGCATTTTGGGGCGGATTCTGGGGCCTGTTTTTAGGCGGAATGTTCCTGACAGTTCCCGTCGTCGGGCATGTCATAGTACTAGGATATCTGGCCACTATCGCGGTCTCCGCGATCGAGAACGCTGTCGTCGTCGGTGGATTGAGCGCGCTGGGCGCAGCGCTCTACAGCGTCGGTGTTCCGAAGGACAGCGTCATCCAGTACGAGGCCGCGTTGAAGGCGGATCATTTCCTCGTCATGGCACACGGCACGGCCGAGGAGATGGAACGCGCCAAGGCAATCCTCGGAACATCCAAGCCGTCACGTCTCGACATGCATGCCAGCGTGAAAGCGACGGCACCGGCCGACCAGTTCGTCCATGCCGCCAGTTGAACAGCGCCGCCAAACCGACCTCGGCGAGGCCGGGCATCTGCTACCTTAAGGAGGTTGCTGTGAGGCTTCTCACCGCGTCGCTTGCCGTCGGATCGCTCATGCTGTTCGGTGCAATGCAGATCGCCGTAGCTCAGCGCGCCGCGCCTGGCACAAAAATACAGTTGGCCGCGGAAACGGCGTCATCAGGCGAGAGGCACACCTACGCGCACGCGATGCAGGAGGACATGCAGCAATGGCAGCAGAGAGTGCACGATTTCGATGAAGGTGTGCGAGCCAAGGGAAGACAGGCCGACATCGCAATGGCGGAAACGTTGAACGCTGCCTGGGACCGAACTCAGGTGGAGGCCCGCAAAGTGTCGGCGGCGACGGCCGAAGGTTGGGCCGGTGCCAAAGCGTCTTACGAGAACGCCTCTCACGCGTTGGCAAGCGCCTGGGACAAGGCACAACACTAAGCCGCACGGCACCTGGTCGTGGGGCGGTGTCATTGAACTGCCCGGACCAATCCGATCGAACCCGCGTGGGCGCCAGTAGATTGCATAACCGCGCGTTTGTCGCCTTCTGCCACCTCGAACAAACAGGACTGCCCCCATGCCACTGCGCAAGATAACCCGAGCTGGCGATCCCGCGATTGAGGATGTCTATGCCACCGCATCGTCGGATCAGCGCATTCCAAAATATCGTCTGCCGGAACGAACCTCATCCGCGCAGGAAATCTACAACATGGTGCACGACGAGCTGCTGCTGGACGGCAACTCGCGGCAGAACCTGGCGACGTTTTGCACCACTTGGGCCGAGCCGGAAGCGCATCGGCTGATGGACGAGTCGATCGACAAGAATATGATCGACAAAGACGAGTACCCGCAAACCGCGGAGATCGAGAATCGCTGTGTGCACATGATCGCCGACCTGTGGCACGCGCCTGGCGCATGGAAGACAGTGGGGTGCTCGACCACCGGCTCGAGCGAGGCGTGCATGCTCGGCGGACTGGCGTTGAAATGGCAATGGAAGAAGCGGCGCATTGCGGCTGGAAAGTCGTACGCCAGGCCGAATTTCGTCTGCGGTCCCGTGCAGGTGTGCTGGGCGAAGTTTGCACGATATTTCGATGTCGAGATCCGCGAAGTCCCGCTTGAGGGGGACGCGCTCGGGCTGCAGCCGGAGGATCTGCGCAAATATTGCGATGAGAATACGATCGGCGTGATCCCGACGCTCGGTGTGACCTTCACCGGCATCTATGAGCCGGTCGCGGCGCTTGCGCGCGCATTGGATGAGCTGCAGCGTGACTATGGCCTCGACATCCCGATCCATGTTGACGCGGCGAGCGGTGGGTTCATCGCACCGTTCATTCAACCGGACCTGGAATGGGATTTCCGCATCGAGCGGGTGAAGTCGATCAGCGCGTCGGGCCATAAATACGGACTGGCGCCGTTGGGCGTGGGCTGGGTGATCTGGCGCGACGAGGCCGAGCTACCAGAAGAGCTGATCTTTAATGTTGACTACCTCGGCGGTCAGATGCCGACATTCGCATTGAACTTCAGCCGGCCCGCCGGGCAGATCGTTGCACAGTACTACAACTTCCTGCGGCTGGGCCGCGAAGGCTACACACGCATCCAGCAAGCCTGTGCGGACACCGCGCAGTGGCTTGCCGCCGAAATCGCGAAATTCGGGCCATTGGAGTTGGTGTATGATGGCAAGGGCGCGTTGCCGGCCGTCTGCTACAAGCTGAAGGACGGCAAGGATCACGGCTTTACGCTGTATGATCTTTCCGAGCGGGTCCGCATGCGGGGTTGGTTGATCGCGTCGTATCCGTTGCCCGCCAACCGCGGGTCGATGGTGATCCAGCGCATCCTGGTGCGGCACGGCGTCAGTCGCGATCTTGCGCAACTGCTGCTCGACGATCTTGGCCGCGCGCTCAAGCATCTGCAGGCGAATCCATTACAGCACTCGAGCGCGGGTCCGACGTTTCATCACTGATCTCAGGCACGACGGAGGCACCTATGCCCACAGCAAAAAAAGCCGTGGTTTCGACGTTCAGCATGGCCATGATGACAGCGGCAGCAGTCGTCAGCCTGCGCGGGCTGCCAATGATGGCGAAGGAACAGCTCACGCTGTTCGTCTATATCGCCTTCGCCACGTTCATCTTCCTGATCCCCGCCGCGCTGGTCTCGGCAGAGCTCGGCGGTGCATTCGGCGAGAAGGGCGGTGGCGTCTATACTTGGGTCAAGGAGGCGTTTGGCGCGCGCTGGGGCTTCGTTGCGATTTGGTTGCAATGGATCCAGAATGTCGTGTGGTATCCGACCGTGCTGGCGTTCTCCGCCGCTGCAATCGCCTATGTGGTGGGCAAGCCAGCGCTGGCGAACAACGGCCCCTTCGTCGGAGTATTCTGCATCGTTGCCTACTGGGTCGCGACCTGGGTCACGTTGCGTGGTGTCGATGCGATTGCCAAGGTCACTAGTTGGGCCTTCCTTGCGGGCACTGTTCTGCCTGGCGTGATCATCATGGTGCTGGCGGTGGTCTGGATCGTCCAGGGCAATCCGATCGCGATGCTGCATCCCGCTTCGACGGATTCCGCCGCAGTGATGTCGATGGCCGGTGGCCACGCCCATCCGCGGTATTTTCCGTCCATCACCGGATTGGGTGACATCGCCTTCCTTGCTGGCATCATCCTGCTGTTTGCAGGCGTTGAAGTGCACGCGGTGCACGCCAACGAAATGACCGATCCGAAGCGGCAGTTCCCGATGGCGATGCTGGTCGCCTCAGTGGCGGTGATCCTGCTGTTCACGTTGGGGTCGTTCGCGGTGGCGACCGTGCTGCCCGACGCGGAGATCAATCTGCAGGAAGGCCTGATGAAGGCGTTCCAGCAGATCTTCACCCGCTTCGGCATCGATTGGGCCACGCCGATCGTCTGCCTGCTGCTGGCGTTCGGTGGGATCGGCGGCGTGATGTCATGGATCAGCGGACCCAGTCGTGGCCTGCTGTGGACCGCGCAGGAGGGTGAAATCCCGCCCTTCCTGGCAAAGACCAACAAGAACGGTGTGCAGATCAGCATCCTGATCGTGCAGGGCGTGATTGTTACTGTTCTGGCCCTGGCCTACTTTGTGATGGCCGATGTCAGCGTGGCATTCTTCCTGCTCAGTGCGGTCACCATCACGCTGTATCTTATCATGTATATGCTGATGTATGCGGCGGCGATCCGGCTGCGCTACACACAACCGGACCTGAAGCGCAGTTACCGCGTGCCGAGTGGGATGGTTGGCATGTGGTGTATCGCCGGTGTGGGATTTGCCGGGGTCGCCTTCTCGTTTCTGGTCGGGTTCTTTCCACCGACACAGCTTCCAGTGGGTAGCCCCGCGCTTTATGTCTGGCTGGTCGTTGGGGGGACCGTCGTGTTCACCGGCCTGCCGCTGCTCATCGGGATGCTGAAGCAGGCGTCCTGGCGAGTGGTCGCGCGTCCCCCGGTCGCCGCGGAGTAAGTTTGACAGAACCGATCTGCCGCCGCCGCCGTGCCCCGCACGTCGGCGGTGGCCATCGTGCCGAGGTGAATGAAGGCGCTTGGCGATATTGCGGGTTTGGATCGGTCCTTACGGTCAACGGTGCCATCCCGACGCGAGGCGCTCTCGCACTTATGTCCGCTTCTGAGCACCTGACAGACTCTGATTAACTGGCGCCGTGGGCGCATTGCGGAACAGCCGAAGCTGGCCGAAAGGAGAATGGCAGGTCCGGAGTGAGCGGAGTCAAAAATCTGCCGTTTACTGCACTCTAACCGTTTGGCCGCATGCCCGTCAGTCCGAGGCGACCCGAAAGCGGAGTTGCGGAGAGGCAATCTCGGGGCCACAGTTCCTGACAACCCGAAAATTACTGAGCCCTGGGTGCGGAATCGTGAATGCTGTGCCGTCCGCGCGAGGCCCGAACCTCGTATATGAATATGGCCCGTGGCTGATCGATCTCGGGCGGCGTGAATTGCTATCGGACGGCGTCGCGGTACCAATTGGAACTCGCGCGTTCGAAATCATTGGGCTCCCGGTTCAGTCGGCCAATGAACCGGTCACAAAGAACGACATCCTGAGCGGTGTATGGCCGGATGCCATCGTCGGCGAAAACATGCTTCAGGTTCATATATCTGCGATCCGCAAAGCGCTTGGCCCGGATCGAGCCATGCTGAAGACGGCCGCCGGTCGAAGCTATCGCCTGCTAGGAAATTGGACGCCCCGGTACCGGGGCTCGGTGAGTGCGCTTTCCGCTTCCACACTGATGCGCGCACCCGAAGCCGCAACAGTCAACAACAACTTCCCCCTGATCGTCGGTAAGCGTTGTTCATTGGCCGTGATGCTGGTGGCATGATTATTGAAGCTGTGTTGTTGGATTATGCCATGGCATGAGTTCCTCGATCCGCGCCGGTGGCCACGGTCCGTCCTCCTTCATCTCCTTGCACCGAGGTTAGACCCGCCGGCATGGGCCACCAAACTGCGGCCCCGATTGACGCCAACTCCCGCGCCCGCTCTAGTGACGACAGAGGAACGTCCGCGGGCCAATGAACAATTCTCCTGCCACGCCGGTCGACGAGGGACGTCGAACCGTGCCGCATCCGATCACGACGCTGGCCGCGCGGTGCAACGGAGATCGCATCGCATGAACACCGACCATCCGCGCGTGGGCTTCATCGGCGTCGGGCTGATGGGCCATGGTGCCGCGGCGCATATCCTGAAGGGCGGTTACGATCTGACCGTGCTGGGCCATCGCAATCGCGCCCCGGTGGAGGACCTATTGGCCCAAGGCGCAACCGAGGCGCGCACACCCGCCGAGATCGCCGCGCGTTGCGACATTATCTTCACCTGCCTGCCCTCCAGCGTGGAGGTCGAAGCCACTGTGCTGGGCGCCGACGGGCTGATGGGCGCAAGCCGTGTGGGCATGATCCATGTCGATTGCACCAGCGCGGATCCCAGCTCCACGCGCCGGCTTGCCGCGGAGTACGCAACGCGCGGCGCACATATGCTCGATGCGCCGATGGGGCGCACGCCGAAGGAAGCCGAGGCCGGCAAGCTCAGCACGTTTATCGGCGGCGGTCCTGCCGTCGTCGCGCGCGTGCGGCCGATCATCGACTGCTACGCCGACACGGTGATCGAGGCTGGCGCGATCGGTGCGGGACACACGTTGAAGCTGGTCAACAACTGCATCTCGGTCGCCAACAGTGCGCTGATCGCCGAGGCTGTCGCCGTGGCGAACAAGCTCGGCGTCGATCTGCCGACGCTGTATCGCGTGGTGTCGTCGGGCGGCGCCAACAGCGCGATGTTCCAGATGATGATGCCCTGGGTGCTGGAAGGCGATGACAGCCACCTGAAGGGCCCGCTGCGCATCGCCGGCAAGGATCTGCGCTTCTATTGCCGCATGGCCGAGTCGGTCGGTGCGCCGACCCCCATCGCGCAGGCGGCCTCGCAGGTTTATCAGCTCGCCAACGCGCGCGGGCACAGCGAGCGCTTCATGCCGACGCTGCCTGGGATCGTGGCGGAGCTGATCGGCGCACCGATCCGGAAGCTGCCATGAACCGCGTACGGAACATCCTGCACGAAGGCAAGGTCGCCTGGGGGACCATGGCGTTCGAGTTCTTCACCCCCGGCCTGTGTGAGACGCTGGCGGCGGCGGGCGCGGATTTCGTGTTCCTCGACATGGAGCATAGCGGGGCCGGCATCGACACCATCAAGGCGCAATGCATCTTCGCCCGCGGCGCCGGGATCACCCCGCTGGTGCGCGTGCCAGCCTGCGAGCGATACCTGGTTACCACGGTGCTGGATGCCGGCGCGGCGGGCATCATGGTACCGATGGTCGAAACCGCGCAGCAGGCTGCTTCGTTGGCGGAATGGTGCCGCTATCGTCCCGGCGGCACGCGCGGCCTGGCATTCGGCATGGCGCACGACGCATATCGCGCGGATGCGCCCGCCGCGGTGATGGCAGCGGCGAACGCGGCCGTGATGGCGATCCCGCTGATCGAGTCGGCCCGCGGCGCGGAGAACGCAGCGGCGATCCTCTCCGTCCCCGGCATCGATCTGGGCTGGCTGGGCCACTACGACCTGTCCGACAGCCTGGGCTGTGTCGGCGTGTTCGATGACCCACGCTACGTCGCGGCGGAGGCGGCGATTCGCGCGGCCGCCACGCAGATGGGCAAGCCGGTTGGTTGGCTCGCGGGTAACGCCGCCCTGGCACGGGACGCGGTGGCGAAAGGCTATCGCTGCCTGTGTCTGAACACCGATATCGGGCTGTTGCGCGACGCCTTCACCACGACGCTCGCCGCCGCGCGTGCAGGGTAATCAATAATCATACCGGGGGAAACCAACATGGATCGTCGCAATCTGCTGACCGCTGGGGGACTGGCCGGCTTCGTCTCCGCGGCCAGCGCCGCGCCTGCCGCCGCGCAAGCCACCGGCACGCTCTCCACGCTGGATCGTATCCAACGCGAAAAGAAGGTGCGCATCACGGCGGAGGTGGACTCGCCGCCGTTCGGCATCCTGGACACCAACGGCAATCCCGACGGCAGCGAGATCGCAACTGCGCGGCAGCTCGCGAAAGATCTCGGGGTGGATCTGGAATTCGTGCAGGTGAACGCGACGCAGCGGATTCCCGCATTGCTCGCCGGTCGCACGGACATCGCGATCTCCTCACTGTCGATCACCGTTGATCGCGCGAAGGTGGCGGCGTTCTGCGCTCCGCACGGCGCGTTGTCGATCGTGGTGTGCGGGCCGAAATCCACCGCGATCAGCAAGGCCGCCGACATGGCCGGCAAGCGCATCGCGCTGACCCGCGCGACGCTGGAGGAAGCGACGGTGCCGAAGGCTGCGCCACCGGGTACCCAGCTGGTGTACTTCGATGATATCGGCCCGACAATCCAGGCACTGCTGTCGGGCCAGGTCGATGCCGCGGGCATGTCGGCCTTCGCCGCCAGGTCGGTTGCAGATCGCAACGCGGCCGCAGGCATCGAGGTGAAGTTCACCGTCACCACCGCGTATTACGCCGCCGTGGTGCGCCAGGCGGATGAATCGCTGCGGCAGTGGATCAATACCTGGGTGTTCGTGAACTCGCGCAACGGCGTGCTGGCGGGCATCTACGAGAAGTATACCGGCGTACCGCTACCACCGCTGCCCACGCTCTGACCCACGGTCCCGCATCGCTCCGCGCATGGACTACGTCTTCCAGTTCGGCGTGGTGTGGGACCACTGCGATGAGCTGCTCGACGGCGCGTGGCTGACGCTGCGCCTGTCGGTCGGCGGCTTCCTGATCGGGCTGACGCTGGCCGGGCTAATCGCCTATCTGCGGGAGGTCGGCCCGCGCCCGGTCCGATTCGGGCTCGGCACCTATATCGAATTCATCCGCAACACACCGCTGCTGGTGCAACTGTTCGTGTTATACTTCTCCTTGCCGATGCTCGGAATCCGCCTGGATGCCGATATCGCCGCGCTGGTCGGGCTGACACTCAATTTCGCAGCCTACGGCGCCGAGATCCTGCGTGGCGGCATGCTATCGATCCCCTACGGACATATCGAGGCCGCACGCGCGCTGGGCCTGTCGCGCTGGCGCACGTTCCGCCACGTCATCCTGCTGCCGTCGTTGCGGGTCGCCTTCCCGGCGCTGTCCAGTCAGTTCGTACTGCTGATGCTGGGATCGTCGGTTGTGTCGGCGATCTCCGCCACCGATCTCACCGCGGTCACCAACACGCTGCAATCGACCACCTTCCGCGCCTTCGAGTTCTATTTCGCAGCGACCGGGATCTATCTGTCGATGGCGCTGGCCGCGCGGCTGTTGCTGGCGTTGGCCTATGTGCGCCTGTTCCCCGCCGCAGGACGAGGCGCGCAATGACGCGCGGTTTCGGTTGGCATGAGTTTCTGTATGTGCTGCACGGTCTTGGCTGGACCCTGGTGCTGTCGGCCATCGCGATGAGCACTGGCGGGATTGGCGGGCTGATCATTGCGTTGGCGCGGCTGTCCCGCGTGCGGCTGCCGCGATTGCTCGCATCAGGCTACATCCTGCTGCTGCAAGGCACGCCCGTGCTGATGCAGTTGTTTCTGGCGTTCTATGGGCTGGCCGTGCTGAGCGGCGTGCAGATGGATCCGTGGCCTGCCGTCATCGTGGCCTTCACACTGTATGCCGCGGCCTTCCTGGGCGAGATCTGGCATGCCGCCGCCGACGCTGTGCCGCGCAGCCAATGGGAGGCGGCGCGCGCCTTGGGCCTACATCACGCGGTGATCCTGCTGCGCATCATCGCGCCTCAGGCGGTGCGGCTGGCGATCCCGCCGACTGTCGGTTTCCTGGTGCAGTTGGTGAAAAGCACGGCGGTAGCCTCGATCATTGGCTTTGTGGAACTGACACGCGCGGGCCAGTTGATGGTGAACGTGACGTTCCGGCCGATGGAGATCTTTCCGCTGATTGCGCTGCTGTATTTCGCCGTGTGCTGGCCGATTTCGCTGCTGGCATCGTGGCTGGAGCGGCGGCTAGAGACTGGGCAGCGGCCGGTCGGGCGCACGCTGATCTGAGCCGAGCCGTGATCGCGTCGACGTTTTCTCGGTCTGCGTCAGGATTGGACGGAATTCGTCCGTCGCACGCCGCAGTTCCGCCGCAGCGTCGCTGCCGCCCAGCATGTTGGTCAATCCGGCGCCGACTGTATCGCGGAATTGTCCCACCGTGACGATCTGCGGCAGGGCGGGACGGGCGATCGGTCCTGATTGTTCAACCACCCTCAGCCATTCACGCGGCGCCTTCACATTCGATGCCGCGGCGACCGCCGCGTAGGCTGACTTCCGTACGCTGCCGCCATAACCACCGATGATCTGGCGGGTCTGGTTCACTTTGCCGGTGGCCCATTGGCAATACAGCCAAGCGGCTTCTTTCCGTTGGCTGGCGCTGGCGACGCCGAAGCCGTTCGCCGAACATCGGCGCGCACTGCGTCTTTGGTCCGGCCGGCATCAGGGCAAAGCGGAATGTCGGGAGTTGGCCGGAGCGGAATGGCGGCTTTGAGGTGCCAACAGGGAAAAGCGGACTTTCGATCCATGTGGCGGTTCGGCCGACGGGTACCCTCAGGGGGAAGAGCGTCAGCGCTCGCAATCGTAACGAAGTCGCCCGTTCGTTCGGGTCCGTAGCGCCGCGAATTTAACGTCGGTTTTTCTTCAGCGGCTCAGCAACCGCATGTAATTCAGCGACCAACAGCCTGGCGATTGCGTTTGGCGTCCGGTTTTTCAGGGTGATGATCTCTGTGGGTGGCGCCTTCATTGATAAGCTGACTGGCAACACTTTGACCTGCAGCCGCCCGGCGCCGAAATACAGCGTCGAGCCCGGCAGGAAAGTGAGGAACCGCCCCGTCTCGACCAGCCTGGTGCGGACCGCCATTGAATCGGAAACAACCTGCGGCGTGGGAGGCACAATGCCGGCGGAACGGAAACCATCAGCTATCAATGCGCTGGCCACGTTGTCTAATTTCGGCAATGCCCAGGGTTCATCCAACAGGTCCTGGAGATCGATCTTGCGGCGCCGCGACCACGGATTGTCGAGTCCCGCAATTATGAACAGAGGCTCTTCGAACAAGGCATCCGATTGCAGGTCCTCGCTATAGATCGATCCCGATGTCCGTAATATTGCGAGGTCGATCTGACGCTCGCGGACCATTCTGCACAACGTTGGAGGGTCGCTCTCAGTCACCTGAAATTCGATCCGCGGATATCGATCACCAAGTCGCGCGATCGCAGCAGGAATGAGCCCATCTATGAATGGCCCGGCGCCGCCAACCCGCAATTCTCCCACCGTCGGATCAGACAGGAATGCGATCTCCTGCATTCCCTGTCTCAGGTCATCGAATACCGCAGTACCGCAATTCAGCAGCGCGCGGCCATACACGGTCACCTCGAC
>DATHNE010000141.1:0-3640 GCA_035486355.1 Acetobacteraceae bacterium | reverse complement strand
CATCCTGCGGGCCAATCCGGCGGGGCCGGATCACCTGGTCGGAAGCTCGGTCAGCTATGCCGATCTATCCTTGTTCCAGTTGCTCGAAGGCCTGCTGTTCGCATTTCCACTCGCCGCCGCGCGCGAGTTGGCAACGCTGCCGCATGTGACGGCGCTGCACCGGGCGGTGCCGCAACGCCCGCGACTGCGAGCCTATCTCGCCAGCGAGCAGCGCGTGCCCTTCAAGGAGACAGGAATCTTCCGGCGCTATCCGGAGCTGGATGGTTAGCAGTTGCGATGCAGCAAGCGCGCCAATTGCGGGTGCCGGCGGCCTGCGTCACTCATCAGTCGGCAAGTCGGCCGACACTGCCGCTGTGTCATGACCGGGCTGGACCCGGTCACCCATGTCTTTCCTTTGTGCCGGACAACAAAGTCGTGGGTGGCCGGCCTTCGCCGGCCATGACACGGTACGACGTGTCGCGTTACCAGCCGGCTGCGTGACTGACTTCCGTGTCCCCGCCAGCGTGGGCTACAGCCCCTCCCCACAACGCCACACTTGCTCTGTCGTCGCCAGATAGCTTTCGATATCGCGGTCCTCCGGCGCCACCATCACGTGCTGCACGCCGGCTTCCTGGTACGCCGCGAACTGGCCGCGCAGCTCGCCGACCGTCTCCGCGGAGCAACCCACGCGCAGGGAAATCGCGAACCCCGCATCCGGCCGTTCCGCGCGCAACCGCTGCACGACCGCCTTCGCTTCCCCCGGCGCGACCCGGCTGCCGTGCCAGCCATCCAGCCGCAGCGCGCGCTTGATCGCCGCATCCGATGAACCGCCGACCCAGATCGGGATCGGCGCGCACGGCTGTGGCTGCATCCGCATCGTGTCCACCTTGGCGTCGATCCACCGCGTGGGGAACGTCACCGGATCGTCGTTCCACACCGCGCGCATCAGGGCGATGCCTTCATCCATGCGCCGGCCACGCTCATGGAACGGCACGCCGAGCGCAGCGAACTCCGCCTCCATCCAGCCGACGCCAGCGCCCAGGATCAAGCGGCCCTGCGACAGGTTCTGCAGGGTCGCGAGTTCCTTCGCGAGCGGCAGAGGATGCCGCATCGGCAGCACCAGCACGCTGGTGCCCAGCTTCACGCGCTGGGTACACGCGGCGGCCCAGGTCAGCGTCAGCACCGGATCCCAGAAGTTCGGCGACGGCGGATACTTCGCGCCCTTCGGCACGATGATATGTTCGCTGACCCACACATCGGCGAAACCCAATTGCTCGGCCTGCATGGCGACGCGACGGATTGAATCGGGTCCGGCCTTGCGGCCGATATGCGGCAGATGGATGCCGAGCAGCATGACTTGTGCCTCCCACTTCTGTTGCCCGGACGGTGACGCGTTCCGCGTCCTTCGTCCAGCGTGCTTGACAGGCCGCGCCGGGGCCCGGACACAAGCCGGGACGGTAACGTAATCGGCCAGGAGACATCGCATGAAGACGTCCGCGGCGCTTGCCGCGATGCTGCTGTTGTGCGGCCTCGGTGCGGCGCGCGCCCAGGTGCCGGAGGTGCGCATCGCCCGGCAGTATTCCATGGGCTACTTGCAGTTCAACGTGATGGACCATGAGAAGCTGATCCAGAAGCACGCCGCGGCCCTGGGCATACCCGACGTGAAGGTGACGCTGCTGCGCATGAACGGTCCCACCGCGATGAACGATGGGCTGCTGTCGGATTCGGTGGACCTGGTCGGTGGCAGCCCGCACGGCATGCTGACGATCTGGAGCAAGACGCGCGGCACACCGCAGGAGGTGCGCGCGATCAGCGCTCTGGTGACGCTGCCGTTTGCGATCACCTCGCGCGATCCGACGATCAAGACCGTCGCGGATCTCGATCGGTGCAAGAAGATTCCGGTGCCGTCGGTGCGGGTGTCGGGGCCGGCGGTGGCGATCGAGATGGGCGCGGTGCAGCTCTATGGCCTGAAGGACTTCGCCCGGTTCGACTCGATGACCATGACGATGTCGCCGGCCGATGCCACGATCGCACTGCTGACCGACAGTGGCGACGTGAACTGCACCGTGGCGCTGCCGCCCTATCTGCAACAACAGCTTGAACATCCCGAGATCCACGTGGTGGCGAATTCGTTCGACCTGATGGGCGGGCCGAACACCTACACGGTCGCCTACACCACGAAACGCTTTCATGATCGCGATCCGCGGCTGGCGCAGGCGGTGTACGAAGCACTGGCGGAGGCGACGGACCGGGTCAGCCACGACGTGCGCACCGCGGCGCGTTACTGGATCGAGGACAGCGATTCGAAACTGACCGAGGACTTCGTCACCGCAGCCGGCAGTGGGCCACAGGTGCATTGGACGATGGTGCCGGAGAAGACGATGGAAGACGCGGCGTTCATGGCGGCAGTCGGCACCATCAAGGTGAAGCCGCAGTCGTGGAAGGACTATTTCTTCCCGGAGGCCTATGGATTGCCGGGGAGCTGACGTTTGTCGTTATGCCCGGGGCCCATCGTCATAGGGGGGGCCCATCGTCATAGGGGGGCCCATCGTCATGCCGGAAGGCCGGCATCCACGACTGTGCCGCGCGCTTCAAGGCAAGTCGTGGATGCCGGCCTTCGCCGGCATGACGATGGGGGCCGCCTTCGCGGGCTCGGCGATGGGAGCCTCAGATCACCCCCTTCTCGCGCAGCGCGGCCACCGCCGCGTCATCCAGCTTCAGCCGCTCGCGCAGCACAGCTTCCGTATGCTCGCCCAGCAACGGCGGGGGCAGGCGATAGGTCGGCGGCGTTTCCGACAGGCGCACCGGGTTGGCGATCATCTTCATCACCTCGCCCGATCCGTGCTGCATCTCCACCACCGCGCCGCGCGCCACCACCTGCGGATCGGCGAACACCTCCGCCAGCTTATTGATTGGGCCGCAGCCGATCTTCAACGCCTCCAACTTGTCCACCCACCAGCCGGTGGGATGCTGCCGCATCACCGGGGTCAGCGTGTCGGTAACAAGCTGCCGGTTGCTGACACGCGCCGCGTTGGTGGCGAAGCGCTGGTCCTCCAGCAGGTGCGTCAGAGCGAACGCCTCGCAGAACCGCTTGAATGTCGGGTCGTTGCCGACCGACAGCACGATGTGCCCGTCCTCGGTGGGAAACACCTGGTACGGCACGATGTTCGGATGCTGGTTGCCCAGCCGCTCGGGATTTTCGCCGGTCGCCAGGTAGTTCATGCCCTGGTTGGCCAGCCACGCCACATGCGTATCCAGCATGCCGATATCGATCTGCTGGCCGATCCCCGTCGCATCGCGATGGCGCAGCGCCGCCAGGATGCCGATGCAGCCGTACAGCCCGGCGAACAGATCCGCCACCGGCACGCCGACCTTCTGTGGCAGCCCGTCCGGCTCGCCGGTCAGGCTCATCACACCGCCCATCGCCTGGATCAACGAATCATATCCCGGGCGAGGCGCATAAGGTCCCGTCTGTCCGAACCCGGTGATGGAGCAATAGATCAGCCGCGGAAACTTCGCGTGCAATTGCTCATAGCCCAGCCCGTATTTCGCCAGCGCGCCGACCTTGAAGTTCTCCACCAGGATGTCGCACTCGGCGATCAGCCGCAGCGCCAGGTCCTGCCCCTCGGGCTGCGCAATATCCAGCGTGACGGAGCGCTTG
>DATHNE010000140.1:0-12445 GCA_035486355.1 Acetobacteraceae bacterium | reverse complement strand
ACGTTGCCAAAGAGTTCGAATGTCAGAAGCGCCTATCACGCCACGATGCTATCGCCGCCGATTCTCTTCAGGGAATCCCCAAGCGACAATTCTTACAGAGCGTGACAAAATTGACTCAGTTATTTCCTAACGCGCCCTAACTGGCCACTGCCTATTCCGGCCGCCCGGCCGCCCGCAGCGCGTTGCCGAGATTGGCGTGCACCGGCCCAACGTTGACCAGCGTTTCGGCCGCCCGGCCGATCAGGTCCACCGCCGCTGTCGCATCCCCCCGCTGGTAGGCGATCACCCCCAACAGATGCCGCGCGTTCGGTTCCTCGCGAATCGCCTGCCGCACCCTCCGATAAAGGGCCTCGGCACCATCGAGCTGGCCTGCCTGGTGCTGCGCGCTGGCCGTGCGCTGGGTCGCCGCGACGTCGATTGCGCCGTCGCCGCTCAGAACAGCCGCCCCCCATTTGGCACCTTGAAGTCCGGACGGACCAGCACGACCGCCTCGTCACTGTCCGGCATGCCCAAGGTCAGCACCTCGCTCATGAACGGGCCGATCTGGCGCGGCGGGAAATTCACCACCGCGCAGACCTGCCGGCCGATGAGCTGATCGCAGCGATAGTGCACGGTGAGCTGGGCCGAGGATTTCTTCACCCCGATCTCCGGCCCGAAATCGATCGTCAGCTGGAATGCGGGTTTGCGCGCCGCGGGAAATGGCTGGGCATCCACCACGGTACCGACGCGGATATCCACCTTCTCGAAGTCGGCGTACACGATGGGGGCGGCGATCTGCGTCATCGCGGGGTCTCCTTTACACCGCCGGCGGATCGGGCCGGTTGGCCAGCGATGGGTAACATTGGCATACTCCGAGTCAACGCCCGCCAGCCTTCCCCCGCCCAGGCCCCTTGACCCGGGACCCTTGATCAGAACGGAGCCACGATGCGCGACTACCATTTCCCGGGGCGCAGCCCGGTCTATGCGACACACGGCATGGCTGCCACCTCGATGCCGGCCGCCACGCTCGCCGCGCTGGATGTGCTGCGGGCCGGGGGCAATGCGGTCGATGCCGCTGTCGCCGCCTGCGCGGTGCTGTGCGTGATCGAGCCGCAATCGACCGGGATCGGCGGCGACTGCTTCTGCCTGTATGCGCCCGCGGGCACCGGCCAGGTGATCGCGATGAACGGCTCGGGCCGTGCGCCCGAGGCGGCGACAATTGACTGGTACGAAGGCCGCGGCATCAGCGCGATCGAGAACACCTCGGCGCACGCGGTCACCGTGCCGGGCGCGATCAATGCGTGGGAAACGTTGTTGAAGGCGCACGGCCGCAAGGGGCTTGACGAGCTGCTGCAGCCGGCGATCCGCTATGCCGAGGACGGCTGGCCGGTGCATCCCAAGGTGGCGTGGGACTGGAAGCGGCTGGAAGCCAAGCTGCGCAAGAACGGCACGCATCATTTCCTGCCAGGTGGCATGGCGCCGAACGCGGGCGATATCTTCACCCAGCCGGCGCTGGCTGAGACGATGCGTGCCATCGCGCGGCATGGCGCCAAGGCCTTCTACGAAGGCCCGATCGCCGCGGATATCGTGGCAACGCTGCGGGCCCGTGGCGGGCTGCACACCGAGGCGGACGTCGCCGCCGGCCTGACCAATGCCGAATTCGTCACGCCGATCCAGTTGCATTGGCGCGGCTACGATGTCTTCCAGTGCCCGCCGAACGGCCAAGGCATCGTCGGGCTGATGATCCTGGGCATGCTGGGAGGCCTGCCGACGGCTCCCGATGGCCCACTGGGCACAATTCGCATGCATCGTCATGTCGAGGCGGCGCGGCTGGCCTATCGCGATCGCGATGCATTCGTTGCAGACCCGGGACAGGTTGATGTTCCGGTCAAGAAACTTCTTAGTACAGAATATCTCGCCGGTCTGCGCGCTTTGATCGATGATACGAAGGCAATGCACCATCTGCCGCTGGCCGGTGAGGCAATGATGCCGCCGCACCGCGACACGATATACTTGTGTGTCGTCGACAAGGATGGCAACGCATGCAGCTTTATCAATTCGTTATTTGAGGGATTCGGTTCCGCGATCCTGGCCGAGCGCTCCGGCGTGATGCTGCAGAATCGCGGCTTCGGCTTCCGCATCGAACGCGGACATCCCAACTGCATCGCGCCCCGCAAGCGGCCGATGCACACGATCATTCCGGGCATGCTGATGAAGGACGGGCGGGCGCAGATGCCGTTCGGGGTGATGGGTGGACACTACCAGCCGATGGGACATTCCTGGTTCCTGACCAACCTGCTGGAATATGGTCTGGACATCCAGCAAGCGATCGATCTGCCGCGGCTGCTGCCGTTGAAGGGCAAGCTGCAGATCGAACGCGGCATTCCGCAGGACGTGGTGGACCAGCTGGCGCGCATGGGCCATGAGCCGGAGCTGATCGAGCGGCCCCATGGCGGCGGTCAGGCGATCTGGATCGACCGCGACCGCGGCTGCCTGATCGCAGGCTCCGAGCCGCGCAAGGACGGGTTGGCGCTCGGGTACTGATCAAGCGGGACCGATCAGGTCACGGCACGAGCTTCGCGTCGGTTGCCAGACACTGGGGAAGAGGCGGCGGCCCACGCAGGCGCGATCCACACCATCGCGCCTGCGGCAGAATCGTTCAGGGTGTCGAAGCCTATTTGCGCGAGATTGTGGCCTGCTATGGTACATATCTTGCCTTGGGGTCCTCGCGGCACTGGCGCCCGCACGGCGCCGACTTCGCTGATGCGACATTTCCTCTGCCGTCCATCTCTCGTATGGTACCGATAGAATCTTGCGCGTCCGGGAAAGCATGACGGAACCCTGCGATCTCACCGCTGTCGAGGCCCGTCGCTTGATCGGTAGCAAGCGTCTCGCGCCCAGCGAGCTGCTGACGAGCTGTATCTCCCGGATCGAGGCGGTCGACCACGCGGTCAATGCGATGGTGGCACGCGACTTCGATCGTGCGCGCACGGCTGCGAAGGCAGCGGATGACGCGGTTGCGCATGGCGCCGCGCTGCCGCCGCTGCACGGCCTGCCGTTGGGGGTGAAGGATTTGCAGGAAACCGCCGGCCTGGTGACGACACATGGCAGTGTGATCTTCCGCAACCACGTTCCGGCGCACGACGAGCGCCTGATCGCGGCGCTGCGCGGCGCGGGCGCCATCGTGATCGGCAAGACCAACACACCGGAATTCGGCGCCGGGGCCAACACACGCAACGCGGTCTATGGCGCCACCGGCAATCCGTTCAATCCGATGAGGTCCTGCGCCGGATCCTCCGGTGGGTCAGCGGTCGCGCTCGCCTGCGGCATGGCACCGATTTGCACCGGCTCTGACACGGGCGGCAGCTTGCGCAATCCGGCGTCGTTCTGCGGTATTGTCGGGTTTCGCCCAACACCCGGACTGGTGGCCAACGAGCGACGAGGCCTGGGCTGGAGCAACCTGCCAGTGGCCGGGCCAATGGCACGCACCGTGCCCGACCTCGCGCTGCTGTTGTCGGCGATGGTCAGCGACGATGCGCGCGATCCGCTGGCCACTACCATCCATGGCACCCAGCTCCGCCGCGCCGCCGACTTCGCCACACCCGCGCCCATCGACCTGTCCCGTCTGCGCGTGGCGTTGACACCAGATTTTGGTTTTGCGCCCACCGAACGTCACATTGTCGAAATCTTCGCCGAACGCACCGCCCGATTCCGCCATGTGTTCGCCCGAGCCGAGGACACCACGCCGGATTGCAGTGGTGCCGACGAAGCGTTCGAGGTGCTGCGGGCCCTGAACTTCCTCGCCGCACATCAGGACAAGGTGCGCGACCGGCCACAGGATGTGGGCCCGAACGTGCGCGCCAATGTTGCGGAAGGGTTGCACTACAGCGCCGCGGACGCGGCCCGGGCGATGGCGCTGCAGACCGCGCTGTACCGGCGCTGGCAGGCGTTCTTTGCACACCATGATGTGATCCTGACTCCATCAATCACCATCAGCCCACGGACGTGGCGCGAGCTATACCCATCTGAGATCGACGGCAGGGCGACGCGCACGTATTTCCATTGGCTTGCGTTGGCGTACGCGGTGACGTTGGTGGGTCATCCGGCATTGTCCTTGCCGGTCGGGGTGGATCACGACGGAATGCCATTCGGGTTGCAAATCGTTGGGCCGCGCGGCGGTGACACTTTGGTGCTTGCCGTCGCGGCAGCACTGGAAAACCTGCTGGAACAAGACCCGCAAACCGCTAGACCCGTCCCAGACTTGGCCTTCCTGCGCACCGCGCCGCAGCTGCGTGATGCAGCCGGCTTCCTGGGGTTCGATTGAATGGCTCCGATCATGCGTGCCTTGCGGCGAGAGAGTGATGCCAAAGTCGAGCGCCTGCTGGCCCGACGACGGCCGGACAGCGGCGCGAGGGGACGCGTGCAGGCCCTGCCGCGCATCGGCCTGCGATCGGTGGCGATTCTGCTTTCTACTTACAATGGCGAAACGTTCTTGCCAGCACAACTCCACAGCTTCCTTGCCCAGACCCACCACGACTGGATGCTGTATTGGCGCGATGACGGTTCAACCGACAGTTCAGTACGGCTTTTGCAACAGTTCGCTGCCGACATGAGCGAGAAGCGCTGTGTGGCCCCCACCGGCGGCGGATGCCAGCACATCACGCGCAGCTTCTTGTCGCTGCTGCGCATCGCGCGCGCGGATACGGCGGCGTATTTCGCGTTCTCCGATCAGGATGACGTCTGGCTGCCGGAAAAACTGGAACGCGGGATCGCAGCGCTGGAGGCAGTCCCGCCGGGGCAGCCGGCACTTTATTGCGCACAGCGAATCATTGTAGACAGCATGCTGATGCGCACCGGCGAGCCAGGTCCCTTGCGCCGCTCGCCCAGCTTTCCCGCCGCGCTGACGCAGAATGTCGCGCCTGGCTGCACCATGATGCTGAATCGTGCCGCCGCCGACCTCATCTTGGCGAGCGAGCCGCCGGACACGGTCTGGCATGACTGGTGGTGCTATGTGATCGTCGCCGCCGCAGCAGGACGGATCCTCGCCGATCCGGATGCGACAGTGCTGTACCGCCAGCACAACAACAACCGTGTCGGCGAGCCGCGGAGCCGGTGGCATCGCGGCATCGCGGCGCTGCGGCGTGGCCCGCAGCCTTATATGCGTCTGCTACGGCAGCATGTGGCGACGCTCGAGGCCAAGCCAGAGCTGCTGCCTGACCAGACCCGCAGCCAGCTCGCAGTGATCGTTCATGGCTTGAACGGTGGGTTTCGCGCGCGACTGCGCGCGCTGCGACTGCCGGGCTTCGTGCGGCAGACCTGGCTGGAGACGCTGGTGTTTCGGGTCTGGTTCTTGATTGGATGAATCGTGGCGCCGGTGAGCGGTTGCGCCGCGCGCTGCGCTGGCCGGCCGCCACCAGCTTTCATGGCCTGCAGTGGCTGAGAATGCAGGCACAGGCCTCGGCGGCCCTCGGCTGGTCGGGGCGCCGTCTCATCCGGGCCACGTATCCGGGCCGGCAGCCGCTTCGCGACGGCGGCAAGGTCGCCGTGTTCGCGCATTTCGACCGCGACGGCCGGGTGCATGATTTCGTCCTGACCTATCTGCGCGCCCTCGGTCAGGCGGGATTCGCGGTGGTGTTCGTTTCCAACGCGCCGCGCCTTGCCAACGCCGCGGTGGAGCAACTGCGCCCGCTGGTGGCGCTGGTGCTGCACCGACGCAATCTCGGCTACGACTTCGCGGCCTATCAGGATGGGCTGGCAGCGTTGGGGGAGCTGGCGCGGTTTGACCAGGTGGTGCTGGCCAACGACAGCGTCTACGGCCCGTTGTTCGACCTCGGCGCGCTGCTGCGACGGTGCGATGACCGCGCCGATGTCTGGGGCATGACGGACAACCGCGAACATCGCTATCACTTGCAAAGCTATTTCCTGCTGTTCCGCCGCACGGTGCTGACCAACCCTGCCTTCGCCGCCTTTTGGCGCGCGGTGCGGCCGGTGCAATCGCGGCAATGGGTGATCCGTCGCTACGAAGTCGGACTGACCCAGCATCTGCAACGCGCCGGACTGCGCTGCGGCGCGCTGTTTCCGTGCGAGACCGTCGCAGCGGGTGCGGCGGCGGCGAACAGCGACAAACCGGTCAACGTGATGCATGTCCACTGGGACCGGTTGATCACCGTGCTGGGGTGCCCCTTCATCAAGCGGGAGCTGCTGTTGTACAACCCGTTGAAGGTGGCGCATGTTTCGCGCTGGCGGGACGTGATACGCGGGGTCAGCTTCTACGACACCGAACTGATCGCGCGGCATTTGTGCGCCCAGCGGCGGCACGCCCCGTGATCCATGGAGGATGTTTGCGACCAATGCCCAACCAGCCGTCGCGGACCGGTCTGCCCAGGGCCGCGACATGAACGAGGATCCCGCCGCGTTTCCGATCGAGGAGCATCGGCGGCTTGCCGCCGGCACTCGTGCGGCCGCGGTGGCCGTCGGCAACATCCTGCAGGAGTGGATCGATCTACGCTCTGTGCTGGATCTTGGATGCGGCACGGGCGCCTGGCTGGGGGTGCTGTCGTCCGGCGGCCGGTGCGAGGTGTTCGGCGTCGAGGGGGAGGCCTATCACCGGCGCGACCTGGAGATCGATCCCGACCTGGTGCTGACGGCCGATCTTGGACAGACGATCGATCTGCATCGCCGGTTCGATCTGGTGCTCTGCCTTGAAGTCGCCGAGCACATCGACGCCGCGTGTGCCGACACTGTCGTCGCGAACTGTGTACGGCACGGCGACCTGGTGTTGTTCTCGGCGGCGCTGCCCGGACAGCAGGGCATTCATCACGTCAACGAACAGCCACCGCAGTACTGGGCCACGCGCTTCGCGCGCCACGGCTACGGCGTGCTGGATGTGATCCGGTCGCGCATCTGGGACGATCCGCAGATCCCGGTTTGGTATCGGCAAAATATCCTGCTCTACGTTCGCGAAGGGTCGGCGGCACAGCAGACGCTACGCGCGGCGCTCGGGGCCACCGTGCCGTCCGCGCCGTTGGCGGTGGCGCATCCCGACCTGCTGCGCTGGATGTCGGCGGAGCTGCTGCACGCACGTGCGCGCGCCGATGCGGCCGAGCATGAGTTGCACGCGGCGCGTGTCGACCTGGCCACCACACCGGCGGAGGTCGCACGGCACGGCGACGCCGCGGACGAGGCCGGTGCGGCGGCGAAGCCGGCACAAGAAGCGTTGGCACGGCTGCGCGCAAGTGAGCAGCAGGCACGCGACGCGCACGATGCTGCGGTGCGGGCGCGCAGCGCCGCTGAGGCGACACGGGATGAGGCGGTGGGCCACATCGCGGCCGCCAAGCAGGCCCACGCCGAGGCGGAGGCTGCCTGGGCCGAGGTCACTGCCAGGCTGTCCGTGGAAACCGAGGCGCGGGAGGCCTCCGAGCGCGCGCTGGCGGCGGCGCAGCGCATTCATGCGGACGAGGTCGAGACGCACCGGGGCACGGAAGCCCGGCTTGGAGACGCGCAGCGTCGCCTTGCGCTCGAGATCACGACACGTGCCACACTGCGCGCTGACATCGCCCGGGTGCGCAACGAAGCGGCGCGGGCCGTCGACGCCGCACGCGCCGCGGCCCGCGAGCAGGTGCAGAGCGAGACGACCGCTCGGCACGCGAGCGAAGCGGCATTGCGCAAGGGAAAGCGCGCGCTCGCGGCGGAAGCCGACCTGCGGCGACAATTCGAAGACCGATTCTGCGCGCTGTCACAGGACCTGACGCTGGCCCGCAATCAAGTGGCAACTCTGGCCTGGGAAAAGCACATCATCCTGGGGTCGTCGCTGTGGCGGGTGACGCAGCCGCTGCGCTGGCTCGGGCGTTGGATTCCGTTCGCCTTGCGCGTGCGCCTGCGGCGCGCGACCGGGGCGGCAAAAACCAAGGACTTCGCCATACCTGCGATGTCCGCGGCACCACAGCCCACACCGCGGCCCATCGCGGCATCACAGGTTGTCGCGCCGCCGCCGGCCGGCGTCGTCGCCACGCTGGCACACGATGTCCCCGCGCCGCAATCGTTACGGATCGTGTTCATTTCGGGAGAGCCCGAAACTCCTGGGCACGTCTATCGCGTGCGACGCTACGTCGAAGCGGCGCGGGCGCTTGGCGCGGCGGCCACCTGGCTCCTGCTCTACGAGGTCGTGGCGCAGAGCGATCTGATCGCGCGCGCCAGCGTGCTGGTGATCTGGCGTGCGGCCAACGGACCGGAGGTGGCGCACGCACTGTGGGTGGCCCGCAGCCATGGTGTGAAGGTGCTGTTCGACGTCGACGACCTGATGTTCGATCCAAGCCTGGCCACGCGGAAAGCGATTGATGGCATCCGCAGCCAAGAGCTGGCCGAGAGCGACGTGACCGATCATTTCCAGCGCGTGCGGGAAGTTGCCGTGCAGGCCGACGCCTGCACCACGACCACCGAGGAGCTGGCGCGCCATCTGCGAGCGATGGACCGCATCACCTTCGTCTTACCGAACCTGTTCGACCTGCCGACCTGGCGCGGCTCCCGCCTCGCGGTGCGCCGGCGCGCGCCAACGGAGGACGGGTTGCTGCGCATCGGCTATGCCGCGGGAACGCGCACGCATCAGCGCGACTTCCGCGAGGCCGTAACCGCGGTCGCGCGCCTGCTGCGTGAGCGGCCGCAGTGTCGGCTGGTGCTGTTTCGCGAGCCGAACACTGGGCGCAAGCTGCTCGATCCCGGCGAATACCCCGCGCTCGCGCAACTTGCCGCGCGGATCGAGTGGCGCGACCGGGTGCCGCTCAGCGAGCTGCCGAGCGAGCTGGCGCGTTTCGATATCAACCTGGCGCCGCTCGAGGTTGGCAACGAATTCTGTGAGGCGAAGAGCGAGCTGAAGTATTTCGAAGCAGCACTGGTTGAGGTATGCACGATCGCCTCGCCGACCGGGCCGCTGCGGCGCGCCATCCGCGATGGCGTCACCGGCCGGCTGGCTGATACGGAGGAGGAATGGTATCGCGCGCTGTGCGAGCTGGCCGACGATGCGGCGGCACGGCGAGACCTGGCGCATGCCGCGTATCTTGATGCGCTCGCGCGCTTCGGCCCGCAGGAGGGGCCGGTGGGATTGTACGGCGTGCTGCAACACCTGCACGGCGTTGAAGAATCGGCACGCGCGTTTGAACTCGACTTCCTGCGCCGCCGCAGCGCGATCCCGCCGGTGTTCGATATTCCGCGTGCGACCGTCGAATTCCGCGCCGATCAGTTCGGTGAGGCCGACGTAACCGTTGTTATACCGTTATATAACTATGCGCATTACATCGAAGAGGCACTGGAGTCGGTCCGTGATCAGACCATTCCACGGCTTGACCTGGTGGTGGTCGACGATGCCTCCACCGATACGTCGCTGCAGGTTGCCGTGGCCTGGGCACAGCGCCACGCGCACCGATTCAATCGTGTCCTTGTGGTACGCAACGAAGCGAATTCTGGCCTGGGACGCTCCCGCAACACCGGGTTTGACGCCGCCGAAACGCCATTCGTGCTGCCGCTGGACGCGGACAACCGCCTGCGGCCGGACTGCTGCGCAACGCTGCTGGATGCGCTGCGAGAGTCGCGTGCCGGGTTTGCGTATTCGATCCTGCAATGTTTCGGCGCCGCGGAACATGTGATCGGCGCCGAACCGTTCGCGCCAATGCGATTTGCCAGCAGCAATTATATCGACGCAATGGCGCTGGTGGCGAAATGGTGTTGGGCCAAGGTCGGTGGTTACACGCATATCGACTTTGGCTGGGAGGACTACGACTTCTGGTGCAAGTGCGTCGAGCACGGCGTGTGGGGCCAGCACGTGCGAGAGATCCTGGCTGAGTACCGCGTGCACGTGTCGTCAATGCTGCGCACCGCGACGGACCGGCCAGACAACAAACGTAAGGTGATTCGTCAGCTCGAGGACCGGCATGACTGGCTGACGATCGACTATCGGCCATGATTGCGTGATAGTCGCGGCTCGGCGGCTGCCCGCGCAGGCCGGCCTTGCACGCCTCGGTACCAAAAAACAACGTCGCGGATGTCTGTTCTCGCAGGCCTTGCCGAGCGGGTGGGTTCGCCCGCTTCTATGACCGGCAGGCCGCAGCACTACACCGAGAAGATATGCCCTGTCAGCGTGCTGGACGAAGACACACCGATAAAGGTGATCTTCGTGTTGTCCGAGAGCTGGATCGTGGTGTTGCCACCCGAGACCGTCGCGCCGGAGATCGCGTTCGCCGCGGCGGCCGTGCCATACCCGAACAACGCGATGGTGTCATTTCCGGTGAAGTTCTGGATGACATCCGTTGGGGCAGATCCCGCGATCTCCGCCTTGCTAAACACCATATACGCGCCGTTGCTGCCCGCCATGAACGTATCGGTGCCGCTGCCTGCGAACATGGTATCGTGGCCGGTGCCGCCGACGATGGAATTCCCCGCAGTCGAGTCGGCACCCGCCCAGAAGGTGTTGCCTGCGCTGGACGGGGCCGCACTCAGGGTCTCGTTGCCCTTGCCGGCGATCAACAGCGCACCGATGAGTG
This sequence comes from Acetobacteraceae bacterium, assembly GCA_035486355.1. Taxonomy (GTDB): domain Bacteria; phylum Pseudomonadota; class Alphaproteobacteria; order Acetobacterales; family Acetobacteraceae; genus Palsa-883. The sequence continues at coordinate 1,934 of DATHNE010000140.1, read as the reverse complement.
AGCTGGAGTAGGTAAAGTCGGCATTGGCAGCGCCGAACAACGTTGCGCCGCCAACACTGCTGGCGCCAAGGATGGTTGTCGCGTTGCCGGTTGCATTGTCGTCCGCGTAAAGCACACCGCCGCTACCAGCGGTGACCGTGTTGCTGGCTCCGGTGCCGAGCACCGTGGCGCCGGCGCCGGATCCACCGATGAAGTCCAGCCCGCCGGACGAGCCGAAGACCAGCACATTCGCCCCGGATCCGGCATTGACCGTCTCCGCACCGGAGCCGCCAGCGACGGTCAGCGCCGTGCTGCCGGACGCGTTGATGATCAGGGACCCGGTCGCGCCGAAGATCAACTCGCCGCCGACGATCGTATTGCCACCCGATGCAACGATCGAGGTCGTGGCACTGCTTGCCGCGATGACATCACCGCCACCCGTGGCGCTAATCGCTAGCGCGCCGGTAGACCCGACGATCGTCTCAAGGTTACCGACAGCACTCACGGTCATGGGGCCGGCAGGCGTGGCGGCGGTCTGGGCGAAGAGCAAGCCGCCACTGGCGGCCATCGTCGCCACCAGCGTGCCGCTGCCCGCTACCAGGGTGTCGTTCAGGCCCTGGTCGATATAGGTGGTGGTGCCGGAGCCGGCGTACGCCAGCAGCCCGGACGCTCCGCTCACCGCGGTGATCGTCACCGCACCAGACGACAAGGCATCGTCGACGTTGCCTGAGCCGGAGTCGACGATTTGCAGGCTGTCAGAGCCGCCGAACACAGTCGCGCCCGACCCACCCGTGGTGACGAAGGCCGTCGACGCCGCGCCCGCGGCGATGGCGTCGCCGGTGCCTCGGTCGATGTCGGTGAAGGCGCCGGTCCCGTCGATATACAGGCCACCCTTCGCCGCGGACGTCGCCTCGATCGTGGTGTTGCCGGAGCCGGTGAAGACCGTATCGCCGCCGGAGCCTTCGGAGATAATCAGATTGGAGCCAGTGGATCCTGCCACATCGATCAAGTTCTTCAGTGCGCCGCCGGCGATCGTGCCAGAGCCCTGTCCCACCACGGTCTCGTTGCCGGACCGCATTGCCACCGTGTAGTTCGAATCCGCTGCGGTGACGGTCACATTGTCGGCGAAGGTGGTGGAGCCGTCGTCCAGCAACACGATGCTGGCAGGGTCGATAATGGTGACGTTATTGGCGCCGCCGCCGAGGATCTCCAGGTTCTTCGACCCATAGATCGTGATCGGCTGGGTGTTAGTAACCACCAGGATCTGTTGCGCGCCCGACGATGCAGCGGGGACGGTGATCGTGCCGCTGACCGTCGATGACAGAACCAGTTCCTGGGTGCTGCCCGACGCCACCGTCGGCACACTGGTGCCACCGGTGTAGCTCGAGACGCTCAGCGTACCGCTGGTCGCCGCGGTATAGAGCGCGTTGGCGATCTGCGATGCCAAGCCGGCCGCCACCGACGTCGAGGCCGTCGGAAGCGATATGGTCGATCCACCAACGCCTGGTACTGTCGGGCCACTCATGTCTGCATCGTTCTCTTTTTACCGCCCTGGCTCGGTTGTGCCAGTGCACACAAACTTACGAACAGCGGATCAAACTTTGCAAGCATCTTTCTCGCGAGTCCGGGGTTTGCAAGCAATTTAGTGAACGACCCGATCTGGCGCACTGCCTGCTTGAAGGTGTGTTCGATCTTGAAGCGCAGGCCGTAGAGACGGCCGTAGAGACGGCGGCCGTAGAGACGGCGGCCGTAGAGACGAATGTGTCGATGGTATCAAGGGAAGTGTCGGCGCACATAAGGGGGCAGGCACCTCTTGCGGGATGGATCACGGCGACGAAGCGCACCAGCCGACCGGCGGGACGCCACAGCAAACCAGAGGAGGGTTTGCAGGCGGGAGAACGCCGGGCGCAGCCGCCAGATCGCGTTCCACCAGTGCATCCACAGTGACATCGGGT
>DATHNE010000139.1:0-2420 GCA_035486355.1 Acetobacteraceae bacterium | reverse complement strand
ACCGGAACCAGATGGCTAGCGCACTCCAGCCGCCGAACACCAATAGGGTTACCGCGAGGAGTGTGAGGCCGATCCAACGGGCAAGTCGCAACAGGATCATGAAGGCTCCCCGGAGCCTGGTAGCTGCCCCAATGGGGCGTGGCGATGAAAATCACCGTCTCGATGAACGGCAGGTGATGCACGAATAGCGCCTCCTTCAGCAGGGCCTTCGTCTCCGGCTTCAGGTTCAGCTCATGGACCGGCTTGTCGCTGATCGCATCCCAGAGCCTCGTGCCGGTGTCGATAGAGATCAGCTTGGTCAGCAGCCCGCCCTGGCTATGGCCGATCACCACCACCCGGCCGAGCGCCGGGTCGGCCTGCATGCCGCCGAGGGACTTCACAGCGTTTTCGAGCGCATGGCGCAGGACGTTGGCGGAGACCGGGATCGGGTTGCCGGTGTTGTAGGTGAAGAACCAGAATTCGTAGTGGTCGCGAATGTCCTTATCTTCCAGCAGGTCGTTGACCATGTCCGCCCAGCGCAGCGGGCTGGAGGCGGTGCCGTGCACCAACACAACCGGGATACGGCCATGCCGGTGCGGCTCCAGCGCAAACAGGTTGTCGTTGTCGCGCGGCACCTAAATCGGCTCTGCTTCACTCTGTGTGGAATGCGCGGTCTAACGGCATCATCCTAGCGCGGAGCAACTCAACACTCGCGCGACCGTACATGGCCCGCTTCAGCGTCTTCAATCGATTGATCTGACCTTCAACTTGTCCGTTGCTCCAGGGTTCAAGGATGGCGTTCCGAACCGCGTCGATATCCTGGCGCAATTTTCCCACGAAACTTCGCATCGCGTGAAGCCCGCAATGTCGCGCGTCGCGTAACCACACGTCCAGCTTGCCGATGTCGCCGCCCCGGAGCAGTCCGGCGAACCGCATCGCCAGTCCGCGCATGGTGGTGAATTCCTGAGACGCTGCCTTGAGCAAATCAACATTGACAATCTGTCGGGGCGTCATCGCGCCGCGCGGTTTGACACAAAGCGCCGCTGCCGTGAGCGAGGAGATCCGCCGACCGGTCATTGGATCCAGGGCTGCCATTCGCGGCGGTATCGCGACCTCGGTCTCAGGCGGAGAAGAAGAGTTGGCAGGCGTCATGGTGATCACCTTTCGCCACGGTGCCAGGAAGCGCGCCAGGTGACTGTGGGAGCCGGTGTAGCCGCGCTGGTTGATTTCCACCAACAGCGTTTTCACTGCGGTGACACCTTCGGCCCAGCGCCGCGCCAGATACGCGCCGTGATAAGCCGGCGTGGAGGGTTTCGGCGCCATGACGTTACGCGCGGGCAGCTCAATGAGGCGCACCCAACGCTGAACCCGCCGGAGACCGAGACCCAACGCCTGGGCAATATCCCTGATCGTCAGATCGGCGTCGTATAAGGCTCTGATCCGGTCGAACAGGGCCTGGCGATCAGCATCGCGGCCTTGCCGCGTCAAGATTTCCCGCTCGGCCCCCGACGTACGGGGCTGCTCGCCGGTGACCACCGTCATCGGGTCGACGTCGTCGTTCGCGAGCGAAGGCGGCTTTCGCCGGACCGGCGGACCCAGCCCACCCAGCTGCCGCTCGACGGCTTCCCGGAAGTTCTGAAGCAGGTGAAACCGATCCGCGATTTGCCGTGCCTGTGGCGCTCCCTGCCGTGCACCGTCGGCGTATAGTCCGGCGCGGTCGCGGCTGACCATTTCGACTTCCGGGTGCATGCGAAGCCACTCAGCGGTCGAATCCGCCGAGCGATCCGCCAACACGTCGACGACCTGCCGTCGCTCAAGGTCGACAATCATCGTCCCATAAGACATGCCTTTCTTCCAAGCCCAATCATCAATCCCGGCCACGCGGAGGCTCGCCGTTCCGCCCCGGGCGCCGCGCTTGACGTGTCGCAAAATGGTGGTGTGGCCGACCGGCATGCCCAGGCGGCCCAGCAGCCGTTCGGACGGACGTCCACCCGCGGCATGGCCGAACAGCCGCACGATCCCGGCCATGCGCGTGGTGCGGCGTGCGAACGGGGCCGTGAGATCCACTCGACGCTCGGCAAAAGTCCGGCGCTCGCACTGATCATTGAGGCAACGCCATCGGGTCACCCGGGCCTGGACAACAACCGGCGCCCCTTGCGCCGATAAGTCCTGAAGAGACCGGATATACGCGCCATGCCGCGAATTGGACCGCGTACCACAAATCGGACAGTCTACGTCACCCTCGCTGTCCAACGAGACGGTCCGGCCAGGGCCTTCGCGCTCTACAAACGTGACTTTCTGCTTCGGTGCGGGCGCCCACAACGCTGATTTTGCCATCCTTTCTGATGCCGCCTCGCAACCGCACATGCAACATCCCTGAGCTCCACAGAGAGTGAAGCAGAGCCCATTGACGCGACCTTATGTAGCATCCGCCACCAGTG
>DATHNE010000138.1:0-4928 GCA_035486355.1 Acetobacteraceae bacterium | reverse complement strand
CCGAATCTAGCCGCGGCACCGTGATCGCGATGGCGTCCTGCGTTCGCCGGAATGACGGGGAGAAGTCAATAACCGGTCTGGATGTTTCGGGTCGGCGTGAAAATGCCCCGATCAGCGCGTGGTGCGCACCGCGGCGATGTCCTTTTCCAGCTCGGCCATTTCGACCGCCCCCGGAATCAGCGTGTCGCCAATGATCAGGGCCGGCGTGCCGTCGATGCCCAGCGCGCGGGCGAGCTGGAGATTGGCGTCGAGCCGGGCGGTGATCGTCGGATCGTCCATGTCCTTGGCAAGCCGGGCGTCATCTAGCCCCAGCTTGCGCGCGATCGCCAGGATCTTGTCCTTGGTGTAGTCGGGCGGCAGTTTCATCAGCGCGGTGCGCAGCGCGTCATAGCCACCCTGCTTCTGGGCGGCGAGCAAGGCATGCGCGGCGATCACGCTCGCCGGTCCCAGGATCGGCAGGTCCTTGTAGACCAGCCGCACATTGTGGTCCTGCTGCAGCAGCCGCGTCATCGTCGGCTCCATCTGCCGGCAGTACGGACAGCGCGTGTCATAGAACTCGATGATCGTCGCGGTGCCGTCCTTGTTGCCGACGATCGGATCGTCCGGCGTCACCATCGCATCGCGATGCGCCAGGATCGCCGCCCGTGAGGCATCGGCATCCTGCCGCGAGTCTTCCTGCCTTAGCGCGTCCACCGCATCGCGCAGGATCGACGGATCCTGCTTCAGCGCGTCGCGCACGATCTGAACGATCTCGGCGCGCTGGGCCGGTGTGAACTCAGCGGCAACCGTTGACCCGGCGGTCAGCGGCACGATCAGCAGCACCGCGGTGGCCAGCGCGCGGGCGAGCCGCGACGACGATAAGCATGTTTGCATGAGGCCCTTCCTGCGCCCGTCCCCTGGCACAGATCAAGGACTGTTACCCAGCCGCCACCAGATGGCCGGCGCCGGCGAAATAGGCATCCACCGCGCGCTTCATCGCCCGCGCCACCAGCACGCGATGCGTGGGCTGGCGCAGCAATGCCTCATCGCGCGGATTCGACATGAAGCCCATTTCCACCAGCACGCTGGGGATATCGGCAGATTTCAGCACCACGAAACCGGCGTGTCGGTCGGGGTTGGGCAGCATCGGCAGATCCTGGTCGAGGCTTTGCACCAGGTCGCGCGCCATCTGGTTGGAGCCCTGCCGCGTCTCCTGCCGCACCAGGCTGGCGAGAATGCGGGCCACATCGGGCGGCACCCCGCGCACGCCCGGGCCGCCGAACCGGTCAGCGCTGTTCTCCGACTTGGCCAGCGCCGCCGTCTGCGCGTCCGACGCGGTGCTGGACAGCGTGTACACGCTCGCCCCCCGCACCGCACTGTCGTGCAGCGCGTCCGCGTGCATGGAGACGAACAGCGTGGCACCATGCGCCTGCGCCTTGGCCACACGCTCCTCCAGGGGAATGAACACGTCGCGTCCGCGGGTCAGCTCCACGCGATAGTGCCCGCCGGCCATGAGCTGGCGCTTCAGCTCCGTCGCGGTGGCCAGCGACACCTGCTTCTCATAGGTGCCGGAGACGCCGATGGCGCCAGGATCCTTGCCGCCGTGCCCGGGGTCCAGCATGACCAGGGGCGGAGGCGGCAAGCGCAGGGATCGCCCGGCGGTCTTGGTCGCCCTTGTCTCCGCCATGGCCTGATGCAGGGCGGCGGGCAGCAGGAACGTGCCGAACACCCCGGACCCCAGCCGGCCAAGCAGCAAACGGCGCGCGATGGGCGAACAATCGACCATACGCGGGTCTTAACATAATAGGTTGGCATTTGCAGCTTACATATTGATCACACCGGGTTTAGCTCGCCGTGCCGGATCGTGCCTTGCGATCGGGGACGGTTTGCTTCATGGTCGGGCCGCTTCGGTGGCGGGTTTCGGAGGCAGGCGGGATAGCCGTCGTTTTCGAGCCGGATCGGGCGGGTCGCATAATCGCGAGGTCCAACCGGATCGAAATATCCGGCGGGCCCGTGGTTCGGGGAGGATCCGCGCCGGCATCGTCCGCCACCGCTCGCGCCGCGCCAGAGGGATTTGGATCCTGAGGGATTGAGATCCTAAGGGGTTGAGAGCCCGAGGAATTGGGAGATTGGCGCGCCGGGGCCGCCCTCGCTGGGGGCAGCATGCACAAGCTTCGAACTTGCCGCGACTTCGCAGCGAAGGCGCGGCCGGCACGCCAGGGACCGATGACCGCATACGCGCCCGCCCTTTTGCAGACGGCTTCCGCCCCCAGCTTCACGGATGGCGCGCGCGGCATTGCCCTTTTCACCACCCCATTCGCCCGTCCCTGCGCGCGCCTGATGGCGCCACGCGTGCGGCCGGTGCTCCGGAGTTCAGGCCTAGATGACCAAGCGCATGTTGATCGACGCCACGCACGCGGAAGAAACCCGCGTGGTGGTGCTGGACGGTAATCGCCTCGAGGATTTCGACGTCGAGACGTCGACGAAGAAGCAGCTCAAAGGCAACATCTACCTAGCGAAAGTGGTTCGTGTGGAGCCATCGCTCCAGGCGGCGTTCGTTGAATACGGCGGCAACCGCCACGGGTTCCTCGCCTTCAGCGAAATCCACCCCGACTACTACCAGATCCCGGTCGCCGATCGGCAACACCTGCTCGACATGCAAGCCGAGGATGCGCGGCGCGAGGAGGAGGAGGAGGATCGCGCGGCCGCCGCCGAGGAAGCCGCGGAAGCGGGAACCCCTGCCCCGGAGGCGGACGCGGATGCGCCCGCGGCGGAACAATCAGACGATCCCGACAATGCGCCGGCGCACGACGCCGAGCCCGACACGATCGAATCAGCCGCCGCGACGGACGACACCCCGGACCTCGTGAGCGCGATGCCGGCACGCATCGAGTCCGAATCGGTCGGTGGCGCGATGGACGATTTCGCCGCCGCGCCTCCGGAGCCGATGCGTGTGGCCGCCGCGCCGGCGCTGCCGGATTTTATCGAGCCCATCAACGTCCCGGAGCCGATTGCCAGCTTCACCGAGCCAGCCCCGTCCGACGAACCATCGGACAGAATGGATGACGATGAGGACGGTGCGCTCGACGCCGAAGCCGATGGCGACGCGATCCCGCACGCGCCGCCGCCCGAGACCGTCGGCGGTGACGTGGACACCGGCGAGGACGCACGTGAGCGTCGCTTCCCGCCGCGCTTCCTGCGCAACTACAAGATCCAGGAAGTCATCCGCCGCCGGCAGATCCTGTTGATCCAGGTGGTCAAGGAAGAGCGCGGCACCAAGGGTGCGGCGCTGACCTCCTATATTTCGCTCGCGGGCCGTTATTGTGTGCTGATGCCGAACTCGCCGCGTGGTGGCGGCATCTCGCGCAAGATCACCTCGGCCACCGACCGCCGCCGCCTGAAAGAGGTGATGGCGGAGCTGGATATCCCCGACGGGATGGGGCTGATCGTCCGCACGGCGGGCGCCAACCGGCCGAAGCCCGAGATCAAGCGCGACTGCGAATATCTGTTGCGGCTGTGGGACGATATCCGTGACCACACGATGAAGAGCGTGGCGCCGGCGCTGATCTACGAAGAAGCCAGCCTGATCAAGCGCACCATCCGCGATGTCTACGCCCGTGACATCGACGAAATCATGGTGGACGGCGAGGACGGCTGGAAAGCGGCGCGCGACTTCATGCGCATGCTGATGCCGAGCCACGTCAAGAAGGTCCAGCTCTGGCGTGATCCGCAGCCGCTGTTCGCCCGCAGCCAGGTTGAGGCCCAGCTCGACGCGATGCTGTCGCCCACCGTGCAGTTGCGCTCCGGCGGCTACCTGGTGATCAATCAGACCGAGGCGCTGGTCGCGATCGACGTCAACTCGGGCCGCTCGACGCGTGAGCGCGGCATCGAGGAAACGGCGCTGCGCACCAACTGCGAGGCGGTGGATGAGGTCGCACGTCAGTTACGGCTGCGCGACCTGGCCGGGCTGATCGTCATCGACCTGATCGACATGGAAAGCCGCAAGAACAACGCCACCGTCGAGCGGCGGCTGAAGGAAGCGCTGAAGAACGATCGCGCCCGCATCCAGGTCGGCCACATCAGCCATTTCGGCCTGATGGAGATGAGCCGCCAGCGGCTGCGTCCATCCTTGGCCGAAACAAGTTTCGTGGTCTGCCCGCATTGCGGTGGCACCGGCCACGTGCGGGGTACCGAGAGCGCGGCGATCCATGTGCTGCGCGACATCGAGGATGAGGGCGCCAAGCGACGCGCCGCCGAGATCATGGTGCGCTGCGCCACGCCGGTGGCGATGTACATTCTCAACCACAAGCGGGCACGCCTCTCCGAGATCGAGGCGCATTATGCCATGCTTGTGACCTTCACCGGCGACGACACGCTGATCCCGCCGCAGATCCGCATTGAGCGCGTTCGTGCTCAGACCGCCACCGAGCTGCCCGCCGCGGTGACCGCGGATGCCCGCCACGAGCCGGAGGCGGGTTCCATCGACGCCGAACCGGAGGAAGCCGACATCCTGGACGAAGACAGCCAGGACGAGGAAGCCGGCGCGGAGGCCGCCGAGTCCGCGGACGAAGCGGAGCGCCGCGGACGCCGCCGCCGCCGCCGCCGCCGCGGCGGCCGCCGCGAGGACGCGCCCGCGACTGACGACGCGCCCGCGACTGACGAACCCACGACCGGTGAACACGGGGCCGCGGCCGCGCCCGAAGACGGCATGGCCCCGATCACGCCGGCGGAGCTGGAGGCCCATATCGAGGGCGTGCCGGAACACGCCGAAGCGACATCGGGCGGCGACGACGAGGGACGCGGCCGGCGCCGCGGCCGGCGCGGTGGACGCCGGCGGCGGCGCGAGGGCGACGGGCCGCTGCACTCGGTCGCCGAGCCCGGCGCCGAGCAGCCCGACCTGCCACCGATTTATACCGGGCCGACGCCCGCCGATCCGTTCGGCGGCCAGG
>DATHNE010000137.1:0-13654 GCA_035486355.1 Acetobacteraceae bacterium | reverse complement strand
CGGCATGGTGGTGATCCAGGGCAAGGTAATTGCCGACTGGTTCCATGGGCGGCGCTTCCTGCTGGCAATCAGCGCCTCGGTGGCGGCCTATCCGGTGGGCGTCGGGCTCGGGCAGTTGACCCAGCCACCGCTGGCCGACGCGTTTGGCTGGCCGATGGCATTCATTGTCGGCGCGGCAATTCAAGCCGTGGCGCTGGCGCTCTTCCTGGCGAGCTTCAAGGCGCCGCCGCGCGTCGCCGCCGTGCCTCGCGCGATCGCAATGCCGAGCGGGCGCGAGTGCCTGCTGGCGGCGATCGCGGGGTTGGTGTGGGCGAGCTACACATCGGGTTACACGGGGTTCCTGTCGTATACGCCGTCGCTGATGGCCCTGCGCGGCGAGGGCCCAGCGCTGACAGGCATCGTGATTGCGATCGCCACCTGGGGCACGCTGTTGCCAACCTTGTTCGGCGCGGGGTTGGCGGATCGGTATGGGGCGTTCCGCGTGTTCCTGATCGGCACAAGCGCGTTGGTGATCGGCGTGGCAGCAACTGCGCTGACCGACCAGCCGATCATCTGTGCGGTGACGTTGGGGATCATCGGGCAGGTGCAGCCGGGAGTGATCCAGGCAGTGGGCACATTGTCCGCACGCGCGGATTATCGCGCGGCAGCAATGGGGATCTACTACAGTGTCTATTACGCGGCCGGCACGGTGGTGCCGGCACTGTGCGGCTATGCCGCGGACCTGACAGGAGGGCCGGATGGCGCGCTGTTGTGTGCGGCAGCGGTGTCGGCGGTGGCGATCCCGGCGTACGCGCTGCACCGGCGGCTGGGGGCGCACGCAACGCTGCTGGCACGGGCCTAGCACGGACTGACCTGCGCTTGCACGCCGTCAAGGCACGGCCGCATAGTCAGCGCATAAACGACAAGGCCCAGCAGGGCCGTCTACTTCAGGGAGGGGGCGATGCCGGGACGTAGCATCCGACTTGGCGCGATGGCATTGCTACTGGCGGTGCACGGGTCGCACATTGCCAGCGCGCAGACGCCGCAGAAGCTGACGATCGCCATCGCCGGCAAGGGCCTGTCCTTCATCATCCAATATGTCGCGATCGGTGCCGGCTACTACAAGAAGGAAGGAATCGATCCCGGAATCGTCAACGTCGCCTCCGGCACGCAGATGGCGGCCGCGGTGATGGGCGGCAGCGCCGATATCACCCAGCTCGGCCTGCCGCATACGCTCGAGGCGGTGGCGCGCGGCGGCACGCTGGTGGCGATCGGCACCGGGTTCGACAAGTACCCGATCGCCCTGGTGCTGTCCGACGCGGCAGTCCAGCGCGCAGGCATCACGCCGTCGATGTCGGTGGATGAGAAGATCAAGCGGCTACACGGGCTACGCATCGGCATCACCTCGCCCGGTTCGTCGACCGATGAGTTCATGCGCACCATCCTGGAAGTGCGCGGGCTCGATCCGGCAAGCGCCGTGCGGCTGCAACCGATCGGCATCGGCGCGCCGATGGTGGCCGCGACTGAAAGCGGCGCGATCGACGGGTTCGCCTATATGTCGCCATTCACCGACATGATCGTGAACAAGCACGAGGGTCAGATGATCGCTGATCCGATGCAGGACAATGTGCCCGAGTACAAGGACGTGCCCTATCAGGTGATCACCACCAGCCGCGCGACGTTGACCAACAAACGCACGCTGCTCCTGGGCGCCGAGCGCGCGATGACCGAGGCCATGCGACTGTGTCAGCAGAAACCGGATGAGGCGCGGCGGCTGACGCGCGCGTATTTCCCGGACGTGCCGGAGGCCGAATTCAACGCCGCCTTCGCCAGCTACATGAAGGGCGTGCCCACCACGCCGGTGCTGAACCCGGCGCAAGTCACCAATACGCTGAAGATGGTGAACCTGGCAGAGAAAACACCGATCCATCCGTCCTTTGATCAGGTGGTGGACAACAGCCTGGCGACGCAGGCCAGCGAAGATATTCTTGGAAAGTAACGTGTCGGGCGCGCACACCGCTGCAGGGCCGAGCGCGCGCAAGATCCTCGTCTGGCAGATCGCGGTCGGCGTGACCTGGCTGGCCGTGTGGGAGCTGACCGGGTCACTGACGCGGTCACCGTGGGTCAGCCGGCCGAGCCTGGTTTGGTTGCGCCTGCTGCAATGGGCGCGCGGCGAGCTTTATCTGCACGTCGCGACGACGGTGACTGAAGTGGCGGTGGGGCTGCTGTTCGGCACCGCGTTCGGCATTCTCGCGGGATTGTGGTTCGGCCGCGCGCCACTGCTGGCCGGCGTGATGCGGCCGGTCATCGTCGCGTTCTACAGCGTGCCGCTCATTGCGCTGACACCGCTGTTCATCATGTTCTTCGGCCTCGACATGCTGCCGAAAATCGTTCTGGTGGCGATCGTGGTGTTCTTCCTGCTGTTCTTCAACACCTTCGCCGGCGCGCAGGATGTCGACGACGATCTGATCGCGGCGGTCGCGCTGATGGGCAGCACCACGCGGGAGCGATTCCAGAAAGTGATAGCGCCCGCCTGCCTCGCCTGGATTGTCGGCGGGATCAAGGTTGCCCTGCCCTATGCGCTGGTGGCCGCGACGACTGGTGAGATGCTCGCGGCGCAGCGCGGCCTGGGCTTCCTGCTCAGCGACGCGGCCGCGCAGTTCGATATGACCGGGCTGTACGCCGCGCTGTTCGTGCTGATGCTGCTGGGCCTGGCGGTGGCGGGCACGGTAACCTGGCTGGAACAGCGCCTGCTGCGCTGGCGGCACGCCGGTGGCTGAGCTGGATCGTATCCAACTGACGGGCGTGGGCAAGCGGTTCGCCACGCCGGGGCGCGAGATCGAGGCGCTGCGGCCGGTCGACCTGACCGTACGGGCGGAAGAATTCGTTGCGCTGGTCGGGCCAAGCGGCTGCGGCAAATCCACCATCCTCAACATGATCGCCGGGCTGCTGCCGCCGAGCAGCGGCACGGTGCGTTATGACAGCGCGCCGGTGATCGGGCCGAACCGCCAGGTCGGCTACATGACGCAGAAGGACACGCTGCTGCCTTGGCGCAGTGCGGCCGACAACATTCGGATCGCATTGGAGCTGAAATGCCGCGCGGTGCCGCGTGGTGAGGCGGCGGAGCGCGTGGCGCAGATGATCGCGCTGGTGGGTCTGAGCGGGTTTGAGAAGCATTATCCGGCGGAGCTGTCAGGGGGCATGCGCAAGCGCGTCGCATTGGCGCGCACGCTGATCTATCAGCCGGAGACGCTGCTGATGGATGAGCCGTTCGGCGCGTTGGATGCGCAGTTGAAGCTGCTGCTGCTGGATCAGTTGCAGACGCTGACGCGGCAGCGGCGGATGACGGTGCTATTCGTCACGCATGATCTGGCCGAGGCGATCACGCTGGCCGACCGCGTTGTGGTGTTCAGTGCGCGGCCGGGACGGATCCGGGCGGTGCGGGAGATTGACCTGCCGCGGCCGCGGGACGTGTTCACCGTACGGTTTACAGAGCCATTTGCGAAGCTGCATGCGGCGTTGTGGGAGGAGCTGAAGGACGAGGTGGTGAAGGGGACAGACGTGTGATGCACGGCTCCCACCGAGCTCTCACGGTCATGCCGGGTCTTGGTGCCGGCATCCACGCCTTTGCGCCGACCACGAAGGCAAAGCGTGGATGCCGGGCCAGAGCCTGTCCGCGGGCCGGCCTTCGGCCGAACCCGGCGGCCCGGCGTGACGATCGTGCGGGGCCATGAGCGCCACCATACTCGCCCCCTCCACCTCCCGATTGACGCGTTTCCTTGCGGCGCCGTCAGGGCAAATGACCGCGCGTCTCGTGGTGTTCATCGCGCTCCTCGCAATTTGGCAGTTCGCCCCCTCTCCGGCCCTGCGCTTCTGGGTCAGCGGACCCATCGATATCGTCGCGCGCCTGTACGATTGGGTGCTGGACGGCTCGCTGTGGGACAATCTCGCCGCGACCCTCACCGCGATGACACTGGGCTATGCGATCGGCACAGCCACAGGCATCACCCTGGGATTGCTGTTCGGCTTCCTGCCGACGCTGCACCGCGTGCTGTCCCCGTACATCTCCGCGCTATACGCGCTGCCGAAGATCGCATTGGCGCCGCTGTTCGTGATCGTTCTGGGGATTGGCCTGGCATCGAAGGTCGCACTGGTCGCGTTGACCGTGTTCTTTCTGGTGCTGACCGCGACGTTGGACGGCGTGCGCAATGTCGATCGCGACCTGGCCCGCACGCTGGTGCTGATGGGCGCGACGCGCGGTGAGATCGTCCGCAAGGTGCTGGTGCCGGCGGCGCTGCCATGGATCTTCACCGGCATGCGCATCGCGGTTCGCTACGCGTTCACCAACACACTGCTGGCGGAGCTGATCGCGTCGAACCGGGGGATCGGGTCGTTGATCGAGTATTACTCTGGCACATTTGATGCCGCGGGGGCGTATGCCGCGATCCTCGTGCTGGTGATCTGCAGCGTGGGCCTGACCGAACTGCTGTCGCGTATCGAGGCGCGGATGGCGCGAGGATCGCATTCGTGACTTGCCCGTGCGGAGTCCGCGCGCGAGGGTCCGGGCGTGATTCGACTCGCAACCTGGGTCCTCGTGGTGCTGGTGTTCGCCGCCGGGCTTGTGTTTGACACCGATGCCCTGCTGGAGCTGGCAGGCGGATTTCTGTGGCACCATACGGTGCGGGTAGGGCTGGCCGCGCTGGTGCTGGTCGGCGGGGTGGTCGCGTGGCGCAGATGGCCACGACAGGGCGCGCGTCGGCAGGCTTCCCCGAAGCGGCGAGCGGCCGGGACGGTGCGCAAGCCACGCGCGAACGACAGCCGCAAGCGTGCCAGCACGCGCGGGGCGAAGCGGGCGTGACGTGATTTGAGGGATCTTTGTCATTGGCGCGGGGGACCGGCGCGGTAGGGTAGCGGCGCTTATTGCGGGAGGTCAGGCATGGCGCTGGAGCTGCGGCCGAACTGCGAGTGCTGTGATCGCGATCTGCCGCCGGCATCGACGCTGGCGCGCATCTGTTCGTTCGAGTGCACATTCTGCGCCAATTGCGTGGAGACGGTTCTCCACAATGTCTGTCCGAACTGCGGCGGCGGGTTTGTGCCTCGGCCGATCCGTCCGGTGACGGAATGGCGACCAGGGGTGTCGGTGGGGAAGCGACCGCCGTCGGCGCGGCGAGGGCATTTGCATTACAGCCACGAGGATATTGCGGCACACGTCGCGCGGATCAGGGTTATCGCGCCGGAGGATCGGTAGGGTAGGCCCTTGCCGCGCTGCGGGCGAGGTCACGGCGGGAACGTCGGTGAGGGTATCGCGGCAGCAAGGCCCTCACCCGGCTTCGTTGCGCTCGCCGGCCTCTCCCGCGCAGCGGGAGAGGTGGCAGCGGGAGAGGTGTACGTGTGAGGCACTCACGCCGTCGCCATCGCACCAGTCAGCACCGCCTCGTACACATCCAGGGTCGCCTCCTGCATGGCGCGCACCGTGTACTGCCGCAGTACGGACTCGCGCGCGGCGGCGCCCATTGCCTGACGGACCTCGATTGGAGCGGCCAGCACGCGTTCGATCGCCGCCACCAGCGCCTCCGGATTGCCGGGGGGCACGCGCAGGCCGGTGACTTCATGTTCGACTGTTTCGGCCGGGCCACCCAGGTCAGCGGCGACGACCGGGCGCGCCATCGCTTGTGCCTCGATCACCACGCGGCCGAAGGCTTCGGCCTGGGTCGAGGCGTGCACCACCACATCCGACAGCATCAGCGCGGCTGGCATGTCGTCACACTCGCCGACCATGCGGACGCGGTCGGCGACGCCCAGCACCTCGGCCTCGCGTGTGAGCCGGGCCGTATAGCGGTGCCGGCCCTGGTCAGAGCCCACGAAGACCGCGACCGCATCGCGCCGCTGCAGCCGCGACAGAGCCTCGATGAGAACGCTGTGGCCCTTCCACGCGGTGAGACGACCTGGCAGTACCAGGGTGGGTGCGCCGTCGGGCAGGCGCCATGCCCTGGATAGCTTCGCCAGCCGGTCGGCTGACACTGTTTCGGGATCGAACCGCACGGGATCAACGCCGCGCGGGATCACGCGGATGCGGGTGGACGGCACGCCGTGCTGCATCATCACGAGGCCGGCGATGAACTGGCTGGCGGCGATGACGATTTCGCCATTCGCCATCACCGAATTGTAGCGCCGCTTGAAGGGCAGGTTTTCGGCGTAGGTACCGTGATACGTGGTGATGAAATGCGCCCCGGTGCGACGGCAGGCGAGCCAGGCGGACCAGGCCGGGCCGCGCGAGCGGGCATGCACGATCGCCACGCCTTCCTGACGGATCAGCGCCTCCAGCCGCGCCGCGTTGCGCCAGATGGCGAACGGGCTCTTGGTGTTGAGCGGCAGGGCGATGTGCCGGCCGCCGGCATGTTCCACCTGCTTCACCATCCGTCCGCCCGCCGAGGCGATCAGCGCCACGCCTTCGGCCCGCGCGATGGCCTCGGTTATTTCCACCGCGCCACGCTCGACCCCGCCGGTGACCAGCGAGGGCAGCACCTGCAGCACAACGGGGCGGTGCGACTCGGGTAGTTGCGAGGTGGACATGAGGGCGAGGTATGTCCGCTTGCGGGCTGGGCGCCAACCATGCCAAGCACGGCGGATGGAAAGCATGGGCCGGCTGAACCGTGGCGACGGGACGCATCTTGCCTGGATCCGCACCCAGGGCAGCGGGCCGACGGTCGTATTCCTGCCGGGGTATCGCAGTGACATGGCGGGGGCGAAGGCCACCACGCTGGCCGCGTTCTGCGCCGCGCGAGGCCAGGCGATGCTGCGGTTCGACTACTCCGGGCATGGCGCCAGTGACGGTGCGTTCGAGGACGGTACCATCGGTATCTGGGCCGCGGATGCGCTGAAAATCATCGACACCGAGAGTGAGGGCCCGTTGGTGCTGGTCGGCTCCTCGATGGGGGGCTGGATCGCGCTGCTGACCGCGCGGGCCCGGCCGGAACGGGTCGTGGGGCTGGTCGGCATCGCCGCAGCGCCGGACTTTACCGAGGAGCTGATGTGGGCGGCGATGGCGCCGCCGGAGCGCGCAATGCTGCTGCGCGAGGGCGTGCTGCTCGCCCCGAGCCAGTATGGCGAGCCGTACTCCATCACCCGGGCGCTGATCGAGGACGGGCGCCAGCACCTGCTGCTGGGTGGGCCGATCGCGATCCCCTGCCCCATCCGACTGCTGCACGGCCAGCGCGATCCCGACGTGCCGTGGGAAACGGCGCTGCGCATCACCGAGCGGATCACGTCGGAGGATGCGCGGGTCACGCTGGTGAAGGATGGCGACCACCGGTTGTCGCGGCCGCAGGACCTAACCCTGCTGTGCGAGACCCTGGGCGCGCTCCTCGGCCAGAATGGCGCGTAGGCCCTCGCGGTAGGTGGGGTGGCGCCAGGCGATCCCCAGCGCCCGCTGGGTGATACGGCAGGCGACCTTACGGTTTTCCGCCCAGAAGCTACGTGCCATCGGGGACAGGGTTGCGGCGGCCTCGGCGAAGGGCGCCGCGGGCGGAGACGGCACACCGAGCAAGTGCGCGGCCTCCCCGATCACGGCGGCGCTTTCGGCGGGCAGGTCGTCGACCAGATGCAGCACGCGGACCACGGGGGGGCGGATTTGTTGCGTCGCTGCAAGCAGCGCCTGCACAACGTCGTCACGATGGATGCGGCCGAAGGCATGGCCCGGTTTCAGGATACGCCGCGCACGACCGGCCCGTAGGTCGTCGAACGCCGAACGCCCCGGTCCGTAAATACCACCCAAACGGAACAGATCGACCGGACAACGAGACACCAGCGCCGCCCACCCCTGCTCGGCCGCGAGCCGGCGCACGGTGCGTGGTGAGCCGGGCGCGGGGGTCGTTGTTTCATCGACCCAACGGCCCTGCCGGTCGCCATAGACGCCGGTGGTGGATAGATAGCCGACCCACCGCAGCCGCGGTGCCGCGTGAAGGTCCGCGCAGTATTGTTGCAGGATTGGATCGCCGTTGCCGTCCGGAGGCACGGTACTCACGATATGTGTGGCGTCGCCCACGACGCGGCGTGCGGCAGCGGGATCGGTGTCACGGGCCACGCAGTCCACGCGATCGCCGCGGGCCCGCGCCGCGTATGCGACCGCCGCGCCGCAATAGCCGGGACCGAACACCACCAGGCGCTTGTCCATACGGTTCTATTTGCCCCAGCACATCCGCGCGCACTAGACTTGCCGCATGATCCATCGCGCCGGGATGCTCGCTCTGCTCGCTATCTTGAGCGCCAGCCCACTGGCGATCGCGCAACCCACCGACGCACCGGATGATGCGCTGCCGTTACCCCCGGTGCCGCCACGTATCGCAAAAGGGCCTGAATATCAACGCTGTCTGGACATGCTGTACAATGACCCGCAGGGCGCCAGCACGTACGCCAACACCTGGGCGGCAAGCGGCGGCGGTGACGGCGCGACGCACTGCCAGGCGCTGGCACAGATCGAACTGGGCAATCCGCAGACCGGCGCGGACATGTTGGAGAAGCTGGCGGCTCATTCAGAGGCTCCCGCTCTCGTGCGTGCGTCGGTCTACGGACAGGCGGTGCAGGCCTGGATGATGTCCAATCATCCGGACCGTGCATACGACGCCGCGACGTTGGCCCTGACGCTGTCACCCAACGATGCGGATCTGCTCATCGATCGCGCGGTGGCCGCGGGCAGCATGGATCATTACCAGGACGCAGTGACCGATCTCAACCATGCCCTGACCGTCGATCCACGCCGCGTCGAGGCGTTGGTGCTGCGCAGCTCCGCCTGGCGGCATCTGGATCAGATCGACAAGGCGCGAGACGACATCGATCATGCGCTGGCATTGGATCCCGATAATGCCGAGGCACTGCTGGAACGTGGTATCTTGCGCCAGCGCGACGGCGATCCGGCTGGCGCGCGTGATGATTGGCAACGGGCGATCAATCTGGATCCAAACAGCACGACGGCGGATCTGGCGCAGCAGGATCTGGCACTGCTGGA
The DNA here is from genome assembly GCA_035486355.1 of Acetobacteraceae bacterium. Classification (GTDB taxonomy): domain Bacteria; phylum Pseudomonadota; class Alphaproteobacteria; order Acetobacterales; family Acetobacteraceae; genus Palsa-883. The sequence continues at coordinate 4,671 of DATHNE010000137.1, read as the reverse complement.
GGCGGGGCCGAAGCAGTGACGGACTGCCACACCTCTCCCCTGCGGGAGAGGTGCACGGGCGGGCGGTATTAGAAATCCAAATCGGCGTAGTGCGGCGGCGGGGCCATTCCGGGCATGCGATCGATCAGCAGGCCGCGGAAGCTGGGGCGGGACTTCACCTGGGCGTACCAATCATGCGCCGCCTGCGAGATGGTCCAATCCACATCGCCAATAAAGTCGAGTGCCGACAGATGCGCGGCGGCGGTGAAGTCAGCCAAGGATATCGTTGCGCCAGCTAACCATTTCCGCGTCTCGGCCAACCAGCCAAGATACTGGAGATGATGGCGCAGGCCGATGTAGCCAGTGCGCAGCGCACCGGCGTCCGGGTTGCCGCGTGAGGCCAGGCGCTTCATCACCTTCTCGCCCAGCAGGTTGCGTGACACCTCATAGGCGAACTTGCCGTCGAACCAGGCCATCAGGCGGCGTACCTCGACGCGCTCGGCCAGCGTGCGGCCCAGCAGCGGTGCGTCGGGGTAGGCTTCCTCGATATATTCGCAGATCACGGTCGAATCGGGGATGATGAGACCATTGTCCTCGATCAGTGTCGGCACCGTGCCAGCAGGATTGAGTTCCAGATAGTCGGCCCGGCGTTCCCATACCTTCTCCAGGCGCAGCTCGAACGGCAGGCGCTTTTCGGCCAGCACGAGACGCACCTTGCGCGAGTAGGGCGAGAGAGGAAGATGGTAGAGGTATCGCATCGCCGGGCGTTATGACACTCAACGCCGCGTCCTGCCAATCAACCGACCGTTGGCGACGCCATTCTCCGCCCCTCCCACTCGCGGGAGAGGTCGGCACGCAAAGCGAGCCGGGTGAGGGTCGCGGCGCGTGCTCCGCCCTCACCCGCGGCGCGACCTCTCCCGCGGAGCGGGAGAGGTGTACAGTTGGGAAATCACGCCCGCTTGGCGGCTGGCGCTTCCAAAGGCACATCCAGGTGGCGGACAAACTCCTTGGGCACCACCTGCCAGAACTGCTGACGCTCGCGGTCCCAGTCATTCAGCAGGCACGCGGCGTGCTGGCTGGTGGTCTCGGCCACATGGCGCGCCACCAGATCGCGCAGCACCTCGCCCCAGTGCGGGTGCGCGACTCGCTGCCAGGTCAACGTGTCGGGGTTCACGCGCTTCTCGAACATGTTCTCTGGGTCATAGACAAACGCCATGCCGCCAGTAAAGCCCGCACCGAAATTATCGCCGATGGTGCCGAGGATCACCACGGTGCCGCCGGTCATGTATTCACAGCCGTTAGAGCCGCAGCCCTCCACCACGGCGATCGCGCCGGAGTTGCGTACAGCAAAGCGTTCGCCCGCCTGGCCGGCGGCGAACAGCGCGCCGGCGGTTGCGCCATACAGCACGGTGTTGCCAATGATGGTATTCTCATTGCTGCGTAAGGTGGACGACGGGGACGTCCGTACCACGATAGTCGCGCCCGAGAGACCCTTGCCGACATAGTCATTGGCGTCGCCCATCACCTCAAGCTTCAAGCCCTGCGCCGCGAAAGCACCGAGCGACTGCCCAGCCGACCCGCGCAACCGTACCGTCAGGTGCCCCGGCGTCAGCCCCTTCATGCCGAACTTGCGGGTAATTTTCGACGAGGTCTTGGTACCGATGGCGCGATGCGTGTTGCGGATGGTGTACTGCAACTGCATTTTCTCGCCGTGCTCGAACAGCGGTGCGGCGTCGGCGATCATCTGGGCGTCCAGCGTCTCCGGCACTTCGTTCCGGCCCACGATCGAGCAGTAGCGGGTGTACGGGCCGGGATCGGCCTGCACGAGCAGCGGGTTCAGGTCGAGATCGTCCAGCATCTCGGAGCCGCGGCTGACCTGGTACAGCAGGTCAGTGCGGCCGATCACATCTTCCAGCCTGCGGAAGCCGAGTTCGGCCAGGATGTCGCGCACCTCCCCGGCGATGAAGGAGAACAGGTTGATCACCTTCTCCGGTGTTCCGTCGAACTTCGCGCGCAGATTTTCATCCTGCGTGCAGACCCCGACGGGGCAGGTGTTGGAATGGCACTGCCGTACCATGATACAGCCCATGGCGACGAGGCTGGCGGTGCCGATGCCGAATTCCTCGGCGCCGAGCATCGCCGCGATCACCACGTCGCGGCCGGTCTTGATGCCGCCATCGGTACGCAGCCGGATGGTATGGCGCAAGCGGTTCAGCATCAGCACCTGATGCGTTTCGGACAGGCCCATTTCCCACGGCAGGCCCGCATACTTGATCGAACTCTGCGGGCTGGCACCGGTGCCCCCGGAATGACCGGAGATCAGGATCGCATCGGCCTTCGCTTTGGCGACGCCGGCGGCGATAGTGCCGATCCCGGAACGGGACACCAGTTTCACGCAGACGCTGGCATCAGGGTTGATCTGCTTCAGGTCGTAGATGAGCTGGGCCAGATCCTCGATGGAATAGATGTCGTGATGCGGCGGTGGGCTGATTAGCATCACACCGGGGGTGGAATGACGTAGTCGGCCGATCATCTCGGAGACCTTGATGCCGGGAAGCTGACCGCCCTCACCGGGCTTAGCGCCTTGCGCGACCTTGATCTCGATTTCGCGGCAGTTGTTCAGGTATTCCGCAGTGACACCGAAACGCCCCGAGGCGATCTGCTTGATCGCCGAGGAGGCGTTGTCGCCATTGCTGCGCGGCTTGTAGCGCGCGGGATCTTCGCCGCCCTCGCCACTGTCAGAGCGCGCACCGATCCGGTTCATCGCGATCGACAGCGTCTCGTGTGCCTCGGGCGACAGGGCGCCGAGGGAGATGCCGGGCGCGACGAGACGTTTACGGATTTCCGTGATGCTGTCGACATCATCGGCCGGGACCGGCTTGTGCAGGTCGCGGCGGAAATCCAGCAAGTCACGCAACGCGACCGGCGGCAGCTTGCGCACGCCGTCGGAGAATCGGCGGTAGATTTGGTAGCTGTCGGTGGCGACAGCGGTCTGCAGCGTGTGGATCAGGGTCGGATCGAAAGCATGCGCCTCACCCCCCTGCCGCCGCAGCTTGTAGGAGCCGCCGATCGGCAATGCCACCACGTCGCTGTCCCAGGCACGCGCGTGCAGCTCCAGCAGCTTGCGCGCGATACCGGTCAGTCCGAGGCCGGAGATGCGTGATTGCATGCCTGGAAAGAATTCGCCGACCAGGGCGCGCGACAGGCCGATCGCCTCGAAATTGCAGCCGCCGCGGTAGGAGGAGATCACGCTGATCCCCATCTTCGACATGATTTTCAGCAGGCCCTTATCGACCGCTTTCTTGTAGCGCTGCACCGCCTCCTTCAACGACATCTCGCCAAACAGACCGCGGCGATGGCGGTCGGCGATCGAATCCTGCGCGAGATAGGCGTTGACGGTGGTGGCGCCGACGCCGATCAGCACGGCGAAATACTGCACATCGAGGCATTCGGCGCAACGTACGTTCAGGCTGGTGAAGGTGCGCAGCGACTGGCGCACGAGGTGCGTGTGCACACCGCCGGTGGCCAGGATCATCGGGATCGGTGCGCGCTCCGGACCGAACGCGTCGTCGGTCAGGATGACATGAGTGCAACCGGCGCGGACGCCTTCCTCGGCTTCATGGCGGATACGTTCCAAAGCGGCGCGCAGTCCGGCTTCGCCGTCGATCACCGGGAAGGTGCAGTCGACCACGCAGGCCGACGTGCCCATGAACTCCCGCATGGCGAGGAATTCCGCTGTCGACAGCACCGGACTTTCCAGTTGGAGCAGGTCGCACTGGCTGGCGTCCTCGTCCAGCACGTTGCCCAGGTTGCCCAGGCGGGTCTTCAACGACATCACGCGGGTTTCGCGCAGACTGTCAATCGGCGGGTTGGTGACCTGGCTAAAGGTCTGACGGAAAAAATGGTGCAGGCCGCGATAACGCTCGGACAGCACGGCGATCGGCGCGTCATCACCCATCGAGCCGACGGCTTCCTGCGCATCCTCCACCATCGGATGGAGCAGCATCTCCTGCTCCTCCAGTGTGAAGCCGACTGCGACCTGGCGGCGGCGCAGGGTTTCGGCGTCGTTGACGATCGGCTCGACGGCGTCGGTCTTGACGATGTGGTCGATGACGATGATGCGTTTGGCCCAGTCGCCGAAGGGCTGGCGGGCGGCTAGCATGTCCTTCATCGCGTCATCGCGATAGAACTTCGCGGTTTCCAGATCGATGCCGATGCATTGGCCGGGTCCAACGCGGCCTTTCTCGATGATCTCGGCTTGATCGAACTGGACCATACCGGTTTCGGAACCGACGATGATCAGGTCGGAGCTGGTGATGGTGTAACGCAGCGGGCGTAGGCCGTTGCGGTCGAGACCGGCGATCACCCAGCGCCCGTCGGTCGCGGCGATCGCGGCCGGGCCGTCCCACGGCTCCATCACGGCGTTGCAATAGTGGAACATCTCACGATGCGCCTTCGGCATCGTCGCATCCTGGCCTATGCTGGCCGGGATCATCAACGCCTTCGCCATCGGTGCATCGCGGCCACCGCGGACGAGCAGCTCGAACACGTTGTCGAGCGTCGCGGTGTCGGAGCCGGCAGCCTGCACCACCGGCTTGATGTCCTCGATAAACGGACCCAGCGCGTCGTCGGCCAGGCGTGTTTCGTGGCTGCGCATCCAGTTGATGTTGCCGGAGACGGTGTTGATCTCAC
>DATHNE010000136.1:0-3871 GCA_035486355.1 Acetobacteraceae bacterium | reverse complement strand
GTCAACTGGATGTTCACCACAGACCGCGCACGCGCGAAACTCGCACGCGCCTACCCGCGCACCACCAAAGAGTCAAAACCTCTGTGACGAGGTACTAGGTGTCGATCCGTGTGTCTGGCTTGACCTCGCGCGGGATTGACGCCGGGGACATCGGACCGTTTGCCAGGTTTATCGCCGAGCGCGTGCAACGCCCGCTGGAGCAAGCATCGGACGCACCCGCAACCACGGGGGCGTGACGAGTACATAGTCGCCTACGCTACGGTCAGCCGGACCGCCCACACTATCAAGGAAGGCGCACGCGCCAGAGCCCGTCAAGCCAAGGCAGCGATCCGCCTGCAGTACTAAGCCAGGTGAGGTGCCTTCGGCACCTGCAGATTATTGGCGCGGCGGCGCGAGGATTGCCGGATACTGTTCGTGCGCTCGCCCCAGACGTGCCATGGCCCCAGATCGTTGGCATGCGCAACGTGCCGATCCACGGCTATTTTGCTATCGATACCGAAATCGTCTGGCTTGCCGTGACCCGCGATGTGCCGGCCCTGACGCCAACAATCGAACGGCTACGCGCGACTCTGGAGCCCCCGACGAGAGGGACACTCCATAAGGCCGACCGCCCTGCCCTACACCGCTGGCCGCACCACCACCTCGAGCTGGCGTCCTAGCACCTGCAGCGCTGCCTCCACCGCCTCTATCTTGCTTCCGTGCAACGGATCCCGCAGGCGCCGGATTGCCTTCTCATCTGCACCCAGTCGCCTACCCAACTCCACATTCGACACGCCCGCCGCGATCATCGCCTGATGCAGCGCCAGCTTGGCGGCGACCAACACCGGCACCGTCACCACGGGCCGCCTACGCACCGCTGAAGGCGCCGGCAACGGCCGCCCGTCATCGGTGTACAACGACAGCACGATCACCAACGCATCCCGCGCCGCATCCAGCGCCTTAGCCACCGTGGTCCCGCAGGTCACCAGCTCCGGCACATCCGGGCAGGTGACGCTCACCCCTTCCGGCTCTTCCAGCAGGTCCACCGGCCAACCGTACCGCATCCCGTTATACCTCCAGATCGGTCCGCCTCAGGCCCAACTGGCGTAGGATCATGCGCGATGTCCCAGGCGCCGGATCGACCACGTGCCGCGGCACAACGGTCTGCCGCCCATTCAGCGTCACCTTCGTGTGTCGCGCCGCCTCCGCAAGGGCCAGCCGCCAGGCGCGACCTGTCGCCAGACGTCCAAGTCGGCCCAACGGAGCGCCGGGCTTCATTTTGGATATCGGTCAGATTTGTCCGAGACGCAAGGCCGTCACCGGCCGGAAAGCCCAGACCAACCGCCTGCGCGGTTAACGGAGTTTCACCGCACGATAGACAGCCCCGCGGGCTACTCCGCCGCCGCCCGCGCCGCCCGCAGCCGCCGCATCTCGAACATCTGCCACAGCAGCAAGATCGGTACCCCCAGCGCCAGATCCCGCGCCCGCCGCACCAGCGACACCGCCAGCGACAGCTCCGGCGCCACGCCGAAGATCGCCCCCAGCCCGGCGTACCCCGCCTCCTGTACCCCCGCGCTCACCGGCACCAGGAACGCCACCGCCGAGGCGGCCGCCAGCAGCGCCTCGATCGCCAGCGCGTCGTCGAAATCGATGGCCACCCCCAGCAAGTGATAGGTGATCCACCCCGACACCCCGGTGCACAACCACCCCACCAGATGCACCAGGAACCCCGCCACCAGCCGCAATGTGTGGCCATAGATCAGCGACAGCTCGGCCTGCAGCACATCCACCCGCTCGCGTGCATCGGTAAACCACCGCCCGGCGATCCGCCGCCCCAGCCGGGCAAACAGCGGTGCCGCCCCCTGCTGCAACGCCACCAGTGCCAAAGCCGCCATCACCGCCAGCCCCAACCCGATCTCCACCGGCACCGCCAGATGCGACTCCGGCGCCCGCGCGATCAGGATCCCTAGCCCAATCCCGGTGAACGCCAGCTCCGCCAAGAATTCCGCCGTCACGTCCACCACCGTCGTCGCCGTTGCCAGCGACCAGCCCACCCCATGCAGCGTCACCGCCCGCGCGCCGAACACGAACCCACCGACCTGGGAGAACGGCAGGCAGTTGGCCGAGGCGTCGCGCACCATCCGCCCCCAGATGAACACCCACAGCCGCCGCGCCTCCCGCCGCGGCGCGATCGCGTCCCACGCCAGGCCCAGGATCGCGAACAGCCCCAACTGCCAACCCAGCACCAGCGCGAACCCACCCCAGCCGACCGACAGCACGCCGGCCAGCACGCGGCCGGCGCCGAACCAACCGACCAGCAGCGTGCCCAGCAACAGGCCGAGAAACGCAAGGGCGACCGAGAGCTTCTTCACCAGCGTGACAGTTCCGTCATTTGTGGACGTTGGAGCGGGGCTGCGGCTCTACACCATCCCAACGGGATCACGCTATACGACCCTCACGTAGTCAGGTGACGAGGCAGATGGCGCGGGACGGGTTGACGCTGGTAACCGGGGCGGCCGGATTTGTGGGGTCGGCCGTCGCTCGGGAACTGGGCGCGCGCGGCCATCAGATCCGCGTGCTGGTGCGATCCACCTCCAACCGGCGCAATCTCGACGGCTTTCAGGCGGAGATCATGTTCGGCGACATCAACGATCCCGCCGCGGTTGCCCGCGCCGTCGTCGGCTGCCGCTACGTCTTCCATCTGGCCGCCGACTATCGGATCTGGGTGCCGAGCGCCGCACCGATGATGCGGACCAATGTCGAGGGCACCGCCGGTCTGATGCGCGCCGCCAAGGCCGTCGGTGTGGAAAAGATCGTCCATTGCAGCTCCGTCGCCGCGCTGGCTGTCCGCGATGACGGTCAGCCGGCGAATGAAGACACGCCGGTCGATCCGGCGAAGATCGTTGGCGCCTACAAGCGCTCGAAATACCTGGGCGAGCAGGCGGTGCGAAAGCTGATCCAGGACGAAGGCGTGCCCGCCGTCGTCGTCAACCCGGCGGCTCCGGTCGGCATGCGCGACAACAAGCCGACGCCGACCGGCCGCATGATCGTCGATGCCGCCAACGGCAAGATCCCTGCCTACATGGACACCGGCCTGAACCTGGTGCGCGTTGAAGATGTAGCGATCGGCCATGCGCTGGCACTGGAGCGTGGCAAGATTGGCGAGGGTTACATCCTGGGCGGCGAAAACCTGCCGCTGCGCGAGATCCTGACCATGATCACCCAGGAGGCGGGCCGCAAGCCGCCACGCTACAAGGTGAGCCCCACCATGATGTGGCCGGTCGCCTGGGTTGAGGAACGGCTGGCACGGATGTTCAAGATGGAACCCCGTGTCACGCGCGATCATCTGCGCATGGCCCGCCACAGGATGTTTTACAGCTCCGACAAGGCGATGCGCGAGCTGGGCTATGCGCCGCGCCCGGTGCGCCCCGCGATCAAGGAAGCCGTCGCCTGGTTCCTGGCCAACGGCATGGTGGTGATGCGCCGTTGACCGCGCTTGCTGGCCTGGCCTTGCTGATCTGGCTCTATCTGCTGCTGGCGCACGGCCAGTTCTGGCAAGCCGGCCCGGTCCTGTCGCCGGCTCTCTCTGAATCACGCCCTTCCGTCGCCATCGTCGTCCCCGCCCGCGATGAAGCCGCGGTCATCGAAGCCACACTCCGCTCCCTCCTCGCCCAAGACTACCCGGGCTCGTTCCGCATCATTCTGGTCGACGACGGCAGCACCGACGGCACCGGCGCCCGCGCCCGCGCCCTCCGCGACCCGCGCCTGCATGTGCTGGATGGCACCCCCCCGCCCGCCGGCTGGAGTGGCAAGCTCTGGGCCGTCTCGCAGGGTGTCACCGCGGCCGATGATGCCGAACTGATCCTTCTCACCGACGCCGATATCGTCCACG
>DATHNE010000135.1:0-39668 GCA_035486355.1 Acetobacteraceae bacterium | reverse complement strand
CGGGTCGGGAACAGCTCCGACTGGTAGTTGTGGAAGCTGTAGGACATCAGGTTGTTGCACAACGTCACGCACACACCGAACACGATGATCAACGTGGGATCGACGGCGTTGGCGAACAGCATGCCGAACGCGCCGATGCCGATCGCGCCCAGGCAGACCTGCCATTTCCGCTCGATGCGGTCGGCGATCAGCGTGCCCAGCAGCGGGCCCACCGGGTTGGCGATGGCGATGATGAACGAGTATTCCAGGCTGGTGGTGATGCTGATGCCCTTCGAGATCAGCAGCGTCGGCACCCAGGCGGCGAAGCCGTAGTAACCGAAGGTCTGGAAGAAGTTGAACACCGACAGCACGATGGCGCGCTTGTCATAGGGCGGCTGCCAGATCTCGGCGAAGGTGCCCTCGCCGGATTCGCCCGCCTCCGGGGCGCCCACGGGGGGCAGGGTGCCGCCCGTCTCAGCGGCCACGCGGGTTTCAATGCCGACGACGATCTGCTCGGCCTCGGCGATGCGGCCGTGGCGGGCCAGCCAACGCGGCGATTCCGGCAGTGCGAGGCGGATGAACCAGACGAAGATCGCGCCGACCGAGCCGATCAGCACCACCCAGCGCCAGCCATCGAGCCCGAACGGCGCCTGCGGCACCAGCAGGTAGGCGAGGAACGCCATCACCGGCACGATGAGGAATTGGAAGCCCTGGTTGAAGGCATAGGCGCGACCGCGATGGGACCGCGGCACCAGCTCGGACACGTAGGTGTCGATCGTCACCAGCTCGATGCCGATGCCGATGCCGGCGATGAAGCGCCAGAGGTCGACCGCGAAGCCCGTGGTCTGGAACGCCATGATCGCGGTCGTGATGGAGTACCAGACCAGGGAGAAGGTGAAGACCGTGCGGCGGCCGTAACGGTCGGCGAAGTGGCCGAGGAAGATGGCGCCGACGAACAAGCCGGCGAACAGAGCGAAGACGAAGGTGCCGACGCCGGCGACGCCGTAGGGGCCGAGGACGTTGAAGACGCCGAGGGAGTCGGGCTTGAAGTAGCCGGCCCTGACCAGCCCGGGGGCGATATAGGCGGTGAGGAACAGGTCGTAGAGCTCGAACCAGCCGCCCATCGAGATGAGCGTGACCAGCATCCAGGTGTGCTTGGACATCGGCAGGCGATCGAGACGCGCCGCCAGTTGCGGCGCCGTAGTCGTGGCCATTGATTTCCCCCCAGTCTTATTGGCCCGAGACGACTCCGGCCCTTCGGACGTATCGGGGACGATCCGGCAGGGTGCGTCAAGGGTGGGGTGGTGTTTTGTGGGGGCTGTTTGGGAGTGAGTCAGTTTGAACTTCGGGGTTCGACGCGAGCTGGTCATGTCCCGGCACATCACGCGTTCTCTGAAGCAGATGTTCAACGCCGCTCCCGCTGCCGGCTACCGGAGACGGTGCTGGTGCAGCGGCGGCCGGAGTACCACGCTTGCTGGGGCCCGGTAAGGATGGCGGTGGAGGTGGACCAGCCGATGCCGGCGGCGGTGGTCGAGATGCCGGTCGAGCCAAAGCCAGACGGCAAGCTGGAGGATCGGAACGGGTTTGAAGCGGAGCCGCCGCCTCGGTTCCAGGGGATGCCGAAATGCAAGCAGGCAGGCGGCAATTCTTGGATGAGCTGACGGAGGAGGAGCGGGACGAGCTGATTGAGGCGCAGTTGGTGCGGGGGGAGACGATCGAGGAACCACCACAGCGGCCGGAGGCGTATATCGAGCCGTAGGGGGAACCCCAGGCACCGTGCGGATGGGGCAACGGCCTTGGGGTAACGGGATCGCGATGCGCGCGGATCAGCCCCGACCGCCGCGCGGGCTTGTGTCCCTTCCCCGTCTCGCCCATCTAGCCGCGATGCGAAACATTCAGCTCGCCGCCGCCGACCCGATTGGGTGGCACGGCACCACCATCCTGTGCGTCAGGCGGGATGGACATGTGGCCATGGCCGGGGACGGCCAGGTCTCCCTGGGCCAGACCGTGATCAAGGGCAACGCCCGCAAGGTCCGCCGGATCGGGGCCGGCGGTGCGGTGCTCGCCGGCTTTGCCGGTGCCACGGCTGATGCCTTCACCCTGCTCGAGCGGCTGGAGGCCAAGCTCGAACGCTTTCCCAACCAGTTGGAACGCGCCTGCGTGGAACTGGCGAAGGACTGGCGGACCGACCGCTACCTGCGCCGGTTGGAGGCGATGATGGCGGTGGCCGACAACGACCGCAGCTTCACGCTGACCGGCAACGGCGATGTGCTGGAACCCGAGGACGGCGTGATCGCCATCGGCTCGGGCGGCAACTTCGCGCTGTCCGCCGCGCGTGCGCTGATCGAGGTGGAGGGGTTGTCCGCCGAGGACATTGCCCGCCGTGCGATGAAGATCGCCGCCGAGATCTGCGTGTATACCAACACCAACGTCATCATCGAGACACTGTGATGGAAGTCCCCACCTATTCGCCGCGCGAGATCGTCTCGGAGCTGGACAGATTCATTGTCGGCCAGGACGATGCCAAGCGCGCGGTGGCCATCGCGTTGCGCAACCGCTGGCGGCGGCAGCAGCTGCCGGAGGCGATGCGCGAGGAAGTCGTGCCGAAGAACATCCTGATGATTGGGCCCACCGGTTGCGGCAAGACCGAGATCGCGCGCCGGCTGGCGAAGCTGGCGCAAGCGCCGTTCCTGAAGGTCGAGGCGACGAAGTTCACTGAGGTCGGCTATGTCGGCCGCGACGTGGAAAGCATCGCGCGGGATCTGGTCGAGGCGAGCATCACCATGCTGCGCGAGGCCAGCCGTAAGGGTGTGCAGGCGCAGGCGGAGCTGGCGGCCGAGGAGCGGCTGATCACCGTGCTGGCCGGTGAGGGCAGCGCGGCGGACACGCGCAGCAAGATGCGGCGCATGCTGCGGAATGGGGAGTTCGAGCAGAAGGAGATCGAGATCGAGCTGGCGCAGTCCGGTGGGTCTCCGATCGGGCAGCTCGATATTCCCGGGATGCCGCCTGGGCAGGTGATCAACCTGGGCGAGATGATGAAGGGAATGTTCGGCGGACGGCCGATGCAGAAGCGGAAGCTGACGGTGGCGGCGGCGCGGCGGCTGCTGGAGCAGGAGGAAGCAGATCACCTGCTTGACAATGACCGGCTGACCAAGGACGCGGTGGCGCATGCCGAGAACAACGGCATCGTGTTCATCGATGAGATCGACAAGGTCTGCGCACGGACGACGGAGGGCGGGTTCCGCGGCGCGGATGTGAGCCGCGAGGGCGTGCAGCGGGATCTGCTGCCGCTGATCGAGGGCACGACGGTCAGCACGAAGTATGGGCCCGTGAAGACCGACCATGTGTTGTTCATCGCTTCGGGCGCGTTCCATTTGGCGAAGCCGGCATATCTGCTGCCGGAGCTGCAGGGGCGGTTGCCGATCCGGGTGGAGCTGGCGCCGCTGTCTCGGGAGGACCTGCGGCGGATCCTGACGGAGCCAGAACATTCGTTGTTGAAGCAGTACGCAGCTCTGATCGGGACGGAGAAGGTGGCGCTGGTGTTCACTGACTCGGCGATTGATGCGCTGGCGGATCTGGCTGCTGACATCAATGATCGGGTGGAAAACATTGGCGCGCGACGGCTGCATACGGTGTTGGAGAAGCTGTTAGAGGACGTCAGCTTCACGGCTACGGATCGGGCTGGGGATACGTTCACCGTGGATGCGGCGTATGTCAGCGAGCATGTCGCGCCGCTGGCGCAGAAAGGTGATCTGAGTCGGTTTATTCTGTAGCCGGTATCACTGTCATTGCGAGGAGCAAAGCGACGAGGCACTCTCGTTGTTCACGTGCAGGTTCAACGAGATTGCTTCGGCCTGCGGCCTCACGATGACGGTCACGGATTGAGCGCCTTCGCCAATCGTTCCGATAATGGTGCGGCATGTTCTTCCGCGACGTTGGTGAAACCCAACAGCAGTCCCTGCTGGTCGCGGCGGCGGAGGCAGACCTGAGATAATGCCGTTGGTGCCAAGCCACCACACGCGGCGCGCTCGGCCAGTTCGGTGTCCGCTATATCGCTGGCAAACCGCGCGAGCAGGTGCATGCCGCCCCGTTGCAACGTGACCGAAACAGCTTCGCCAAACGTGGCCTGCAGCGCCGTGGCCAATGCGGCCCGACGCGCGCCATACAGAGCCCGCATGCGACGCAAGTGGCGTGCGAAGTGGCCATCGCGCATGAACGCGGCCACCACGCGCTGCGCCAAATCCGATTGCCCTGACTGCAACTGTTGCGCTGAGGCCGCCAGCCGCTTGAGTAGGCGCGCCGGCGCGACCACGTATCCGAGCCGCAGCCCGGGAAACAGCACTTTGCTGAAGCTGCCGGCGTATATCACGCGATCCGATCGATCGAGGCTCTTCAGTGCTGGCAGTGGATGTCCGGCATAATGGAATTCGCCATCGTAATCATCCTCCAGGATCCATGCATCCTGCGTGGCGGCCCATGCCAGCAGCGCCAGCCGGCGCGGCAGGCTGAGTGACACACCCAGCGGGCTTTGGTGCGTTGGCGTGACAACAGCCAGCCGAGCCGCCGGTTCCAGCGCCTCGCCTCGTGCGACTTGTAACCCCTCGGCGTCAACCGGCACGGGAACCAGTTGTGTGCGTCTGTCGCGCAGGCCTTCGCGCGTCATGTGGTAACAGGGGTCCTCGACCCAGACGCTGTCGCTCTCGCGCAGCAGCGCCCGTGTCACCACCGCCAGTGCCCCTTGATAGCCGCCGGTGATCAGCACCTGGGCCGCGTCGCAGACGATACCGCGTGATAACCCGAGATAGACAGCGATTGCTTCTCGCAATGCCGGATGGCCGGACGGATCGGGATAGGCCAGGTCGGTTTGTCGCACGGCACGGGCTTCGCGCGCCGCCAACCGGGCCCATAACGTACGCGGAAAGGCATCGAGCGCGGGCAGTCCCAGACGGAATGGCCGCGGCGGCTCTGGCGGGGGCAAGGGGTTGCCGCGCGTCGCTGCCACTTGCCGCACCGGCCTGGCGTTACGGCCGCGCAGCGCCAGTGATACCACCGTGCCCGCCGCGCCGCGGGTGACAATCAGGCCTTCGCCGGCCAGCACCGCGTAGGCGGTTTCGGCCGTGCCGCGCGCGACGCCGAGCTGCGTCGCCAGGACGCGGGTCGCCGGCAGGCGCGCGCCGGGTGCGAGCGTGCCTGCGGCGATCGCGGCACGCAGGCGGCTGACGATCTGCTGATACATCGGGCCCGCGACGGTGGGATCCAACGCAACGGGCAAGCCGCAGGGCAAGGTCATGGCCCAGTCCATTACACCAGACATGGCCCTCATTGGTAGGCCATCGGGCACTTAAGTTGACGGGACTTGATGCTGGAGGAATATGCCATGTCACATCAACGCTTGGATTTCCGTGCGACGGCACCCGACGCTTATGCCGCGGTGAGCGGCGTGGAGCGCCACATCCGGTCTTGCGGGCTCGAGAAATCGCTGATCGAGCTCGTGAAGATGCGTGCCTCGCAGATCAACCACTGCGCCTACTGCCTGGACATGCACAGCCGCGACGCGCGGCAGAATGGGGAAACCGAACAGCGCCTGTATGTGTTGTCGGCCTGGCGGGAGTCGCCGCTGTACAACGCGCGGGAACGCGCCGCGCTGGCCTGGACCGAATGCCTGACGAAGGTCGCCACCGACGGCGCACCGGATGATGTCTACGCCGCGGTGCAGGCGCAGTTCTCGCCCAAGGAAATCGTCGAGCTGACCATCCTGGTCGGGCTGATCAATCTGTGGAACCGGCTCGCGATCGGTATGAATGCACAGCATCGCCTGGACGAAGCGGCGTGACGGCAATCGCTCTGCGCGAGGCGGAGACCGACGCCGAGTTATTGGCCTGCTGCGCGGTGATGCGCGAGCTGCGACCGCATCTGGACCCGGGCGATGCGTTTGTTGCCCGGGTGCGGCGGCAGCAGCGTGACGGGTATCATCTGCTGGCCGCGTGGGATGGCACCACGGTCGACGGCCTGGCCGGTTGGCGCGTGCAAGAGAATCTGATCCGCGGCCGCTTCTGCTATGTCGATGATCTGGTGGTACGCGCGGCGGCACGCCGTGGCGGGCTGGGTGCGCGATTGCTGGATGGCATCGCCGCCGAGGCGCGTGCCCTGGGGTTGGTGCATCTCGTGCTGGATACCGGCCTCGACAACCTGTTCGGTCAACGGTTCTACTTCCGATACGGCATGCTGCCGGCCGCGCTGCGGTTCGCGATGAAACTGGATACCTGATGCGCACGATCCTGCACCTGACTGTCAGCCCGCGCGGGGCGGAGGCGTATAGCCATCGGATCTCCAGCGAGCTGGTCGCCGCGCTATGCGCGCGCCACCCCGGTGCGCGGGTGTTGGCACGCGATCTCGCCGCCGAACCGCCGGTGCTTGTTGATCTCTCCTTCACCCGCGCGATTCGTGATCCCGCCGCGCTGGACGCGCCGGCCTTCACGGTCTCGCAGATGCTGATCGCGGAACTGGAGCGCGCGGATGCGCTAGTGATCGGCACGCCGATGCATAACTTCACCGTGCCCGCGCCCCTGAAGGCGTGGATCGATCAGATCGTGCGCATCCATCGCAGCTTCCGCTCGACGCCGTCGGGGAAGGTTGGATTGTTGCGCGACCGGCCCAGCTTCGTGGTGATCGCGTCCGGTGGGTATTTTTCTGGTCCGTCGCCGAGTGGCACGCCGGCGCAGCCCGATCACCTGACCCCGTACCTGCGCGACATCCTGGCGACGATCGGAATCACCGACCTGACGTTCATCACGCTCGAGGGCGTAACGCGCGGCGAGGAAGCCATTGCCGCAGCACTGGCGAACGCCCGCACGCGTATCGCCGCGCTGCCTGTCATTGCGAGGAGCGCCAGCGACGGCGCAATCTCGATGCCGGAGTGAACCGATGCCGCGACTGCGTTCCCCCGCTTTCGCAGGGGTCGCAATGACAAATGTGACTACGCGGTCTCCAGCGCCGCTGCGCGCTTCTGTACCGCGACCGTCGCCTGTTCGCGCCGGTCGGCGAATTTCTCCAGGTTCTTCCGGCTATCACGCGGCGCCGGATTGTCCGCCTCGCCGGGGTTCTTCTGCGCACCGCCCCAGCCGCCTTGGCTGATGTCGAAGATGATCCCGTTCGGGTCGGTGTATTTCACCTCGTAGCCGCTGTTGTCGGTGGGATCGCCCATCAGCCACGCGGCGCCAGACCCGCTGGCGGCCTTGGCTGTTGTCGGCACATCGTCCACCCAGAACCCGACATGATGCAGGCCGACATAGTCGGTGCCCTTGCCCTGCGACGCATGCTCGTCCTTGAACTTCAGCAGCGCCAGATTGATCACGCCGTCGGTCAGGAACACCCCCTCGGCCAGGCGCGAGTCCGTCTCGCCCACCTCGGTCATGCCGAACGCCGACTTGTAGAACGCAGCGGTGGCCCATGGATCGGGCACGCTCAATGCGATGTGCCGTAGACGTCCCTTGGACATTGTTCTTCTCCCTCGCTTGCTGGTTTCCGTCGTTCAGTCCGCCGCTGCTTTCATCAGCTCCGCCTTCGCGGCGGCGCGATAGGCGTTCAGCGTGTGCTCCACGTCCGCCGTATCGTGCGCCAGCGAAACGTAGTACTTGGAGTCACTGCGCAGCACGCCGCTGGCGCGCAGCCGTTGATTGATCCGCTTCTGCATCGCCTCATTGGTGCGCAGGATCGCGCGGTAATCATGCGGCACGCTGGAGGCGTAGGCCACGTCGAACATCGGCGGCTCGCCCACCACCGTGCCCATCAAGCCGGTCTCAGCATGGATCTTGCTGATGCCCTCCATCAGCGTGCGGCCGGTGGCGAACACCTTCTCGTACGTACCCGGCTGCTTCAGCACCTGCAACGTCGCGAGGCCAGCCACCGCCGCCACCGGGTTGCCGGACAGCGTGCCGATCTGGGGCATGAAGCCCTCATCGCCCGCCTTGGCCTTGTCGAAATGCGCCATGATGTCTGAGCGGCCGGCGACCGCGGCCAGAGGGAACCCGCCGCCGATGATCTTGCCCAGGGTGCAGATATCCGGTGTGACGCCGTAATATTGCTGCGCGCCGCCCCAAGCGAAGCGGAAGCCGGTAACGACTTCGTCGAAGATCAGCGGGATCTCGCATTCCGTGCAGACATCGCGGATCGCCTGCAGGAAGCCAGGCACCGGCGCGATCACGCGCTGCAGCGGTTCCATGATCACGCCCGCCAGCTCGTGGCGATGTTCGTGGATCAGTTGGCACGCGATAGCGGCGTCATTGAACGGCGCAATCATCACCTCGCCCTGCACGCTGCGCGGGATGCCTGCCGAGTCCGGCGATGCCTGCGGGAAGTTGCCCGGGCGCTTGGTGGCGTAACTCATCAGCGCGTAGTCGCTCATGCCGTGGAACGCACCCTCGAACTTCAGGATCTTGTCGCGCTTGCGATAGGCGCGGGCCAGGCGCAGCGCGTAGGCATCGGCCTCGGTGCCCGACGACGTGAACCGCACCTGCTCGGCGCAGGGAACGGCACCGACGATCTCGGCTGCCAGTCGGATGCCGTGCTCGTTGTTGGCGAAGAAAGTGTAGCCGCGGCTGATCTGCGCAGTGACGGCGGCGAGCACCTCGGGATGGCCGTGGCCGACGAACATGGGCCCAGAGCCCAGCAGGAAGTCGACATACTCATTGCCGCTGACATCCCACACGCGCCCGCCGCGCCCGTCGCGGATAACGATGTCGGCGGGGAAGTTCCCGAAACTGCCTGCCGGCAGCACGCGCGCCGCAAGGTCGATCAGCTCGCGCTCGGCGTCGGTCTTCGGGGGAACGGACATGCAGGGCCTCCGGCGGGGTCGATGAGAGGGAAGCTGAACACCTGCTTGCGGGCAAGGGCAAGGGTCACGCCGCGATCAGAGGGTCATGCGGGTCGCCACAGAACCGACGCCGGCGAACTCGGTGCGAATGCTGTCGCCGGGTGTAATCGGGAACTGGCGCGTGAAGGAGCCGGTCATGATGATCTCGCCGGCCTTCAGCGATCGCCCATACGTGCCCAGCTTTCCGGCCAACCACACGACCGAGTTCAACGGATTGCCCAACACGGCATCGCCGGTGCCCTCGGCCACCACCATGTCGTTGATCAGCACGCGGGCCGCGACGGATTGGGGATCTGGCGGCAGGCTGACCGGTGCCCCCATGACCACGGTCTTTTGTTGTGCGTTGTCGGCGAGCGCGAGGGCGATCTGTTCGGTGAATGGGCCGCGTGTCTCAATGATCTCCAGCGAAGGGTAGACCAACTCGATCGCGGCACGCGCCTGGTCGAGTGTGACCTGCCCCACGAGATCGCGGCCAAGCCGCATGCACAGTTCATTCTCGAAGCCCGGCCTGATCAGGTCCGCCGGCGTAAACACATGACCCGACGCGACCGTCTCGAGGATGCAGCCGAACACCGGTTCGTGGAAGCCGAACTGCTGTTGGATCGCCGGCGCGGTCAGGCCGACCTTCCAGCCGATCTGCCGTTCACCCGCGGCGCACCGGCGGGCAATGACGCCGAGCTGGACGTGATAGGCTTGGTCGATCGAGAGCTTGTCGAAGTAGGCGCGTGGGAAATACTCGCCGCGCGCCTGGGCGGCCCAGAAGGCGTCGATCAGATCGTCGTTTGAGGTCATGGCGCTCTCCCCTATGCCGACCGCACTGCCGGGAACACTTCCTCGGCCAGCAGCTCCATCTGTTCCAGTGCCAGACTGGCAGGCATCCCGGTCCAATGCACCCCCACCACCATGTGATTGACGCCAAAGCGCTTGCGCAGATCGAGGATCTGCTCGGTCACCTGTTCCGGCGAGCCGAACAGGAAACGATCGCGCACGAGGTCATCGAACGCCAGGTTGAAATGGTCCTCCGCCGGCATGACTTTGTCCTGTCCCCAGGCGCTGTACGCCTTGTACTTGGCTTCCAGTGACGGACGTGCGAGGCGCATGGCGTCGGCACGGGTGCGCGCTACGAACACTTCGCGCAGCATTGCGAATTCCGCGGGGAAGGGTTTGTCACACGCGTCCAGTTCGCGCTTGTAGATATCCATCTGCCGCGCCAGCGTTTCGATCTTGTTGTGCGGATTGACGAACCAGCAATCGGCCATCCGTGCCGCGCGCCGGATGCCGACATCAGCATTGGCGCCGATCCACACCGGCGGCATCGGTTGCTGTACCGGTTTGATCGAGCAGTTCGCACCGTCCAGCTCGAAATGCGAGCCCTTCATGGTGACGAAGTCTTCCGTCAGCAGTCGCTTGACCGCGGTCAGGCACTCCTCGAAGCGTGGGCCGGCTTGCTTCAGCGTGGTGCCGAACGCCTTGAATTCCACCTCGCGATAGCCGATGCCGGCGCCGAAGACGACCTTGCCGTTGCTCATCACATCCAGTGTGGCAATCTGCTCGGCGACATCCAGCGGCTTGTGCAATGGCAGCAGCACGACGCCCGGGATCAGCCGCAGCTTCGGCGCGATCACCGCGACCTGGGCGAGGAAGGGTATCTGCTGCAAACCCAGCAGCGGGTGCGAGCTGTAATGGCTGCCGCGCGCGACGCTGGCGAAGCCGAGCTGCTCGGCCCGCCGCGCCATTTCCAGATCGTCGTGTGCCCGCGCCTGAAGGTCGTCGCCGGCCGGATGCTGGCCGCGGATCAGTAAACCGAATTGCATGGGCGGCTCCTCATTGCTTCGCGTCACTATAGGGCGTGCGCACATCACCATTCTTCAGTGCCGGCGGCCACAGGATCACCTCCGTTTTGGCATCCTTGAACTGGTCCAGATCGTGGCCTCGCACGCCGCGGAACTGCACGGCGAGCACGCGCGACTCGGTCCATTCGCCATTGGGTCCGAAGCTGATGTCCCCCACCAGCGTGTGGAAGGTATGGCTGCGCAGGTAGGTGGCCAATTTCGCCTGATCCAGGCTGCCGACGCCGGTTATCGCCGCGCCCAGCACCTCCAGGTCGGCATAGGCGAAGGGCGGCAGGTAATACCCAAGTGCGTCGACCCCGGCCGCGGCGGCGCCGGCCTGATATTTCTTCAGGAAATCGAGGGCCTCCGGCGTTGCATAACGGCCGACCGGCGCCCAGAAATCGTAATCGACGATGCCGTTCAGCAGCGGACCGAGCTGCGTCTTGATGGCGGTGGCCTGCAAACCGACCATGCCGCCACCGAACAGTTTTGTCTTTAGCCCGACCTCATTGGTGGCGCGGATCATGCCAACGGTGTCGGGCGGGTACGATGCGACATACACGATGTCTGGATTGACCGCCTGGATGGCGCGCGCGATCGGTGTGTAATCCGCCGTGCTGGGTGGATAGGTATGGTCGTAGACGATCTTGTAGCCCGCACGCTTGGCCTGTGCCCGCGCACCGTCCAGCGCGTTCTTCGGGAACTCGGCATCGGCGCCTACCAGAGCGATCGTCTCCGGCTTCGGCGTCATTGCCGCGGCCACGGCAAAGAAGCCTTGCGAGAAGGCCTCTTTCGGATGCTCACCGCCGGCGGGCATGATCGAGAAGTAGCGGTCGTAATGGAACTCACTGTTCACATCGAGACCGAACAGGCCCAGGAAGGTGAGGTTGCGCTGCATCGCCAGCGGCAGCGCGGGTGCCACCAGGTTGGTGCCGTTGCCGCCGATCAGGATATCGACCTTGTCGACGTCCAGCAGCTTGGTGACGATCCCGGGCACCAGCGCGGGGTTGCTCTGGTCGTCGTAGGTGATCAGCTTCACTGGCCGGCCGAGCAACCCGCCTTTGGCGTTGGTGTCCTGCACCCAGATCTGCATGGCCAGCAGCGCGGCCCTGCCGTTAGGGGCGAGGCCGCCAGTGGCTTCGGTGTCGAAACCGATGGTGAGCGGTTCGGCGGCGCGGACAGTGCCAGCGGCGAGCAGGCTACCCAGCAGGGCGCCGATCAGGCGCGTGGGGCGCGGCATCGGTTGGTTCCTCCCAAAGCTTATCTGTTGGCGTATCCTATGGCCGGGCTCGCCGCCGGCACCAGGGGGCGGCAAGCCCGGAAAGCCGGCGGCATGCGGTTCCCGCTTCTGCTATAACGGGCATCGCATTGCAGGGTGCCATGACCGTGCTGAAACTGACCCGGATCGGCGATCCGGTAGGGGTCATCCTGCGGAAGGAGCTGCGCGCGAAACTGGGTGTGGCACGGGGGACACGATCTACGCGATCGACCAGCCCGGCGGTGTGCGCCTGACCACAGCCGGTCCGGATTTCGAATCGCAGCTCGACCTTGCGCGGCAGATCATGACTAAGCGGCGGGCCGTGCTGCGTGAGCTGGCGCAATGACGATCTGGCTGTCACGCCAGCTCACCCCTCAGCTATCCACGACGAACAACTGACCGAACGTGGTGGTGCCATCGGTACCCGTGACGATGGCTTGCTGGACGGCGCATTGGCGCGATCATTGAATCGAGTAGAGTATGGCGAGCCCGACATCGCGGAACTGGCGGCAGTCTATGCGATTGGCCGTGCACGCCATCATCCATTCCTGAATAGGAACAAGCAAACGGCCTAGGTGGCGCTGGAAACGTGCCTCGGCTGAACGGTTGCAGCTTTCGGGTTGGCGACGCTGAAGCTGTCGTGGTGATGCTGGCCATGCCCGCCGGAGAAATGCCTGACGACGAGTTCATTGCCTGGGTGCGGGCCAACACGACATTGCCACCCGCGTGACAGGTGGCAATGCCTCAGGGCAGGCTGCCGCAACACAAACGGGAGAGAGACCAATGCCCGCCAAGCCACAGGTGATCGCACTGGAGGAACATTACCAGGACCCGGATATCGCGCGGGCCTATGCGCCCGCGGATGCGCGACAGGCGCCGGCGCTGGTCGAGCGTTTGAACGACGTTGGCGAAGGGCGGCTGAGGGAAATGGATGCCACTGGCATCGACGTCCAGGTGTTGTCGCATGGCAATCCCGGACTTCAGATCATGGAGGCGGAAGCGGCCGTACGGCTGGCGCGCGTCGCCAATGACCGGCTCGCGACGACTGTGGCGACGCATCCTGACCGGTTCGCCGCCTTCGCCGTGCTGCCGACGCCTGATCCGAAGGCGGCCGCGGATGAGCTGGAACGGGCGGTGACGCGGCTCGGCTTCAAGGGGGCGCTGATCAATGGCCCGACGCATGGCGTGTTCTTCGATGACAAGCGTTTCTGGCCGATCTTCGAGCGTGCCGCCGCGTTGGATGTGCCGATCTATCTGCATCCCGCGGTGCCGCAGAAGGGCGTGATTGATGCCTACTACAAGGACTATGCGCAGGAATGGCCTTCGATCCTGCGCGCCGCCTGGGGGTTCACGGTGGAGACCGCAACGCAGGGCGTGCGCATGGTGCTCAGCGGCGTATTCGATCAGCATCCCGGCCTGAAGATCATCCTCGGCCATCTGGGTGAAGGCCTGCCGTTCCTGCTGTGGCGGGTGAACATGGGCTTCGCGCGCGAGGCGAAGGCCGGTCGCGGCTTCCGCGATGTATTCTGTGAGCATTTCTGGATCACGACGAGCGGCTTCTGGTCCGATCCAGCCCTGCTGTGCTGTGTGCAAGAAATTGGGGTCGACCGAATCATGTTCTCGGTCGACTACCCGTTCGCGCCGAACGCGCCGGCGACGGAGTGGCTGCACAAGATACCATTATGTGCGGAGGATCGTGCGAAGATCGCCAGTGGGAACGCGCGGCGATTGCTGAAGATGTGAGACCTGGTCTCGGGACGAGCGCCGCATGCTGCACCGCCCCGCCATGCCGGACGAGGGCCCTGCATGACCTGTGGCCGCGCGGGCAGCGTCCCGGCGCTTGATCGAAAGGACCAACGACGATGCGACGCAAATACCTTGGCGGGTGCCATTGCGGCCGGATCCGCTTCGAAGCCTACGCCGACCTGCAAGGCGCGCGAAACGGCATCTGCAACTGCTTGAGCTGCACTATGAAGGGCTTCATCCATCATCACGTCGCGCGGGCCGATTTCAACCTGTTGACCGGCTTCGACGACCTGAAGCTTTACAAGTTCGGTTCGCTCAGCGCCGAGCATTATTTCTGCAAGTATTGCGGAGTAGAATCGTTCTACCAATCGCGGTCGGATCTCGACAAATGGGATATCAATGTGCGGTGCCTTGAGGATGCGGAAACGCACGAGAAGGTCGACATCTATCGCCTCGACTACCAGTTGAGTGATGGCGAGAACTGGGCGGAATCGCAGGCGGAACGACATCGGCGGGCGCAACAGGCCGACGCGGTGGCGCCACGTCTTTGGCGTCTGGTGGCACCCGCCGACCTGATGCCGGGTGAGGTCGACGTGAAGGCGGCGTTCCGAAGGACCTGGGCCGCGCCGTGAGCGCTCAGTCCTTGATCCCCAGCAATCGCTGCGCCGTGCCCCCCAGGATCGCGATCCGCTCGTCGTCCGTCAGCCCGGGTGTGTTCAACACCAGGTCCACCTCGGTGCTGGTCCAGGGGAACGGGTAGTCCGTGCCGATCATGATCTGCCCCGGCCCGGTCTCCGCGATCAGGTGCCGTAGTGCCTCCGGCGTGAACACGATCGTGTCGAAGAACAGTTGCCCGTCACGCAGATACGATGTGGGTGTCTTCTTCGGCAGTGGACCCACGCGATCGGGGAAGCAGCGGCACACGGCGTCGGACCGATTGGCGTAGGACGGCAGGAAACCGCCACCGTGTGCGGCGCAGATCTTCAATCCGGGGAAGCGGTCCAGCGTGCCCTCGAAGATCAGATGCGACAGCGCGATGGTGGTCTCCAGCGGGTTGCCGATCGTGTTGGTCAAAAGCCCG
Organism: Acetobacteraceae bacterium; assembly: GCA_035486355.1. Taxonomy (GTDB): domain Bacteria; phylum Pseudomonadota; class Alphaproteobacteria; order Acetobacterales; family Acetobacteraceae; genus Palsa-883. The sequence goes on along the minus strand of DATHNE010000135.1, from coordinate 24,900 downwards.
CTGCCAGCCAGCCGCCCGCTCGGTTCCAGCTCCCGTGTGCCCAGAGGGTGCATGAACACCAGCACCCCCAGTTCCTCGCACTTCGCCCAGAACGGATGGAACTTCGGGTTCGCCAGTTCCTCACCGGCGACACTGCCACCGACACCAACGCCACGGAAGCCAAGCTTCTTCACCGCATACTCGACCTGTTCCGCCGCCAGATCAGGATGCTGCAGCGACGCAGTGGCGAAGGCGACGAAGCGTTCCGGATTGGCCGCGCAGAATTCCACCAGCGTTTCATTCTGCAGCTTGATGAGCTGGGCCGCGACCTCGTGCGCGGCGCGATACCAATAGGGATTGATGCTGAGTGCCTCGACATCGATCCCCTGCGCGTCCATCGCCGCGATGCGCGTGGAGGTGTCGTGCATCAGCAGGTCTGGCGCTTCAAGTGGGTGGTTGATCAGCGCGGCGGCCGGCGGGACGATGCAATGCGCGTGCACGTCGACGGTCTTGATGCGCTTGCCGTTGATGACGGTTTCGCGGCGACGTGGATGCGCATGGGTATGCGCTGTCGGCGCTGTGGCGGCGGCCGTCATGGCGCAAGGGACAAACGCCAGGCTGGACAACGCCGTGCTGAGCAAATTCGCGGCCACAGACATCTCTTTCCTCCCTCATCTTGTCGTCTTGCCGAATAGCCTAGCGCGCCTGCGCCGCATACCCAAACGCGTGACAGCCTGATTAAATGTCTCGTCAGCATGCACAGGCGCACGTCATGGATATCATGCCCGGCTTCACGCTCACGGATATCGACACCTCCGGCGCGCGCATTCGCTTGCGTCATGGCGGCAAAGGGCCGCCGCTGTTGCTGCTGCACGGCAACCCCCTCACCCACGCGGCCTGGCATGCCGTCGTCCCGCGCATCGCCGACCGCTTTCACGTCGTCGCCGCTGATTTGCGCGGCTATGGCGACAGCGCCGCGCCGCCGGAGGAACCCGACAGTGCCAACTATTCTTTCCGTGCCATGGCGCAGGATCAGGTCGAAGTGATGCAGGCGTTGGGCTACGATCGCTTCTTCGTCGCCGGCCACGACCGCGGCGGACGCACCGCGCACCGCATGTGCCTGGACCATCCGGGCAAAGTCCTGAAGGCCGCAATCCTCGACATTGTGCCCACGCTGGAGATGTGGGCGGCGATGGACAAGGAGGCGGCGATCAGCGGCTGGCACTGGCCGTTTATGGCGCAGCCTGCCCCGTTCCCTGAAACCTTCCTCGGCGCCGTCGATCCCGATTGGTTCATGCGCAAGAAGCTGCTGAAGCTCACCGCGAACCTGAACCACATTCCACCAGCGATCTGGAACGAATACGTCCGCTGCTTCAACGCAAAGACGATCCGCGGCTCTTGCAGCGATTACCGTGCCGCGGCGACGATCGATTGTGTGCTGGATACGGCGGACCTGCACCGCAAGTTGGGGATGCCGCTCCTGGTACTGTGGGGCCAGACCAGCAGCGTCGGCAAGCGTTTCGCCGATCCGCTCGGCATCTGGCGCCAGCGCGCCGAGGATGTGCGCGGCGAGGCGCTGCCGACCGGCCATTACGTGAATGAGGAAGCTCCGGTCCAGGTCGCGGACTGGTTCCTGCGCTTCTTTGGAGACTGACGTACACCTCTCCCACCCGGTGGGAGAGGTCGGCGAGCGTAGCGATGGCGGGGGAAGGTCTCTCCGCCGGCACCACCCTCAGCCGGAACGCTATGCGTTCCGGCCTCTCCCGCGACATGCGGGAGAGGTGTACACGACGCCTCCATGTCCGACCCCTTCGTCCAGCCCGAAGAGCCCAGTGCCGCCGAGGCCATCGCCGCGATCGGCGATGAGCTGGGCATCTTCGACGACTGGATGGACCGCTATCAGTTCATCATCGAGCTCGGCCGCAAGTTGCCGCCTTTTCCCGACACCTGGATGGACGACGCGCACCGCGTCCCGGGCTGCCAGAGCAAGGTGTGGATGGAGGCCACGTTGCGCGACGGCCGCCTTTATCTTGGCGGTGTGTCCGATGCGGCGATCGTCTCGGGCCTGATCGCCTTGCTGCTGCGCGTCTATTCCGGCCGCGCACCGGCTGAAATCATCGCTACTGATCCCGTCTTCTTGAAGGACCTCGGCCTGCTTGAGGCCCTGTCCACCAACCGTGGCAACGGCATTGCCGCGATGGCGCGCAAGATCCGGGAGCTGGCGGCGCGACAGCGCGCGGCATAACGCTCGTCGTCGCACAGCCCGGCTACGTCAGGCGCACCTCTACGGGCGGCAGTGGTGGAAACTCGACCGTGACTTGCGCCGGCCCAGTCAGCCAGATCGGTGGCGTCACGCTGCCCAGCATCACCACTTGGCCCACCTTCAGTCCGCCAAACGCCGCAACCACCGTTGAAGCCGCCAGCCAGGCCAGGCAATTGAACGGGTGCCCCATCAGGTCGGCGCCGATGCCCTCGCCACGCACGTGCCCATCAACAGTGATGCGCCCGGGCAGGGCCGCAACGTCGAGCGCCCGCCAGTCTGCCGCCCCTGGCTCGCCCAAGACAGCGGCGGCGTGGAACATCTGATCGGCGACCATCGTGGAGACGCCGACTTCCGCCCAGTCGGAGTAGCGGTTCTCGACGATTTCGATCCCGGCGAAGAGGTCCCCCACCGCGTCTGCTGCCTGCTCCATGGAGCAGGGGCCTGGTAGCAGGTCGCGGCCGAGACGCACGGCCAACTCGCACTCCATGCCTGGATGCACAAAATCCGCAAAACGCAGGGTCGCGCCACTGTTGTGCAGCCCACCGATGGCCATGAATCCCGCGGCGGGACCGCTGAGGCCGAGATACTCCTGCATCCGTCGGGCGGTGGCGCCGATCTTGAACCCGCCGGGCGGCTCCGCTCCGACATGTTGCGCCAGGGCGCGTTGGGCAGCGGCTGCGTCGGCCTCTGTTCTTGGGGCAATCCCGGCGGCCAATGGCGCGATAATCTCGCGTCGCTGACGCTTGGCGTGCAGCCATGCTGCGGTGCCGAGAGGGTCGTAATGCATCACGCCCGCCTCGCCAGTTCATATAGCGCCACGGCCGCGGCCGCGGAAACGTTCAGGCTTTCCATTGCCCCAGGCATCGTGAGTGCTGCGAGCTCGTCACAGGTCTCGCGCGTCAACCGGCGCAGACCCTCGCCCTCGGCGCCCAAGACCAGCACGATCCGCCGATCCCCCAGAGCGGGTCCAGAAAGTGGCGCCTTGCCTTCGGCGTCCAGCCCCACGACCCAGCAGTTCGCGGCCTTCAGCGCGATCAGCGTGCGGGCAATGTTGACCGCCCGAAGCAGCGGCATGCTTTCCAGCGCGCCGGACGCGGCCTTGGCCAGAGCGCCCGTTTCCTCTGGGGCGTTGCGGTCCTGGGTGATCACACCGGCGACGGCGAACGCTGCGGCCGACCTCAGGATGGCACCGACATTGCGCGGGTCGGTCACCTGATCCAGCACCACCAGCGGACCTGGACGCTCCAGCACGGATTGCAGGCTCGGTGGGGCCAGAGGATCGGCCAGCAGTGCCACGCCCTGATGCGCGACGTCGCGGCCCAGCAGCTGGTCCAACCGGCCGCGATCGACCCGCTCCGGCTGTAGCGGCCACGGCTGCGGCAGCCGTGGCGTGAGATTGGCCTCGGCCTCTTCGGTGATGACCAGGCGCCGCAGCCGACGTGCCGGATTGGCCAGCGCCGCCGCCACCGCATGCTGGCCATAAAGCCAGATGGTGCCGCGCGGTGTATCCGCGGTCTGTGCCGGCCGCTGCTGCGGGCGATCATTGCGGGGGGCGTGGAACGGGCGCGGTGCGCCGCCACTGTGCTCGCCCTGATTTGGCCGGCCCTGAAGCGGTTTGCCGTGGAGCGGTTTGCCGTGGAGCGGTTTGGCCTGGAATGGTTTGGCCTGGAATGGTTTGCCCTGGAATGGTTTGCCCTGGCCCGTTCCGCCCTGCGGCCTCGGGCCGTCCCGACGCGGCCCCTCCGGTCTCGGGCCGTCAGAGCGCGGACCGTCAGAGCGCGGACCGTCCGGGCGCGGCCGGTCATCGCGCGCCCCCTGACCCCAAGGCCGGCTCTGCTGCTGCGGGCCGCGCTGCGCGCCTCCCCCAAAGGGGCGCCCCTGTCCCTGGCCAGAGCCGCGAGGGGACGGACCATGACCGGACCCGCTGGGCCGGTTGGAATGTGGTGGCTTCATGAGGGTCGTATAGCGCGGGGCCCTATACCTGCCCAGGCAAGACCTGCAACGGGTTCCCGTCCATGCCCGCCGCCGGCACGCGCAGATGCGCCAGGATGGTCGGCGCCACATCGACGATGCGGCTCGGTGCCGTCCGTACCGATCCGCGGGAGAAACCGTCACCCTCGACCATCAGGAACGGCGATTGCTCGAACGCAGCCAGCCCGCCGTGCTGGCCGGCGCCGACCGGATGTGCCTCCCCACCGCGCGGCAAGGCCGCCAGCGCAGAGCCGGGAATACCGTACTGGTTCGTTGCATCACTTGCTCGCAGCGATACGGCAAAGGCCAATGCGTTGTCCGACGTCTGGCCGACCGACGCGAGTTCGTCGGTGGTCAGTACGAGGCCCGCCCAGTCGCGGGTGCGCAGGAACTCTTCGAGTTCTGGTCGCATCGCCGCGTGGGTTGGCGCCAGATAGATCAGTGTCGAGGTACCATTTGACTGTGCCAGCACATCGGTTGACGCGCGACCCGCCTTCAGCCCGGCTTCGATCAGCTCGCCTTCGACGTCGACCAGGCCCGCAACCGTTTCATGCCCATGATCCGAGCCGACCATCATCAGGACCTCATCGCCGGCATCGCGCAGCCGATCGCCTGCGGCGATGACCGCACCGGCATGGGCGTCTGCCTGTGCCAGTACGGCGAGATGGGCGGGTGATCCGAGCGGCTGGTCGTGCTGAATGTGGTCCGGCTCGGCGCACCACAACAACGCGAGCGCAGGCTGCCGCGCGCCCAATGCCTCGGCGATGAAATAGTCCGTGGCGATGCGATCGCCGGTGGCATCCAGCGTCACCGGCAGACGGCCAATGGGCACGCGGCCTGGCGCAAAGGATCCGGCGCGGTGGTGCAGATGGCCGAAGCCGTCCGGATCATGGGCGTAGGCCGCACCCGGCGAGACATTGCTGACGATCGCCGCGCCGCCGTGCGGAGCCAGCCGCTCTGCCAGGGTCGGCACCGCCAAGGAACACCCGGTCACACGCCGCTTGTGCTGCAGGAAATCCGGCAGCCCGGCGTCATGCGGGACCAGCACACCGTCCTCCAGCAGCGCTACGGCGTTCCCTTGCAGGCCGTGCCGTGCCGCATAGCATCCGGTGGCAAAGGTGGCCGAGACACACCGCGTCGCCGATGGGAACACGGACCGGTGGGCCGCGAACGACGTGGCGCGCGTGGCGAAGCGCGCCAGATGCGGCGTCCGCACCGGGTCGATGAAATCGCGCCGCAATCCGTCCAGAATCACCACGATCACACGACGCATATGGCTGCCTCCGTTAGGTCAGAACCCGAAGCGCTTCGTTGACATCCTGGCCGGGTTTGGCAATAGAGCGCCCTTCCGTGGAGGGGTGCCCGAGTGGCTAAAGGGGACGGACTGTAAATCCGTTGGCGCACGCCTACGTTGGTTCGAATCCAACCCCCTCCACCAGCGTGCGCCCGGTAGATCGGGCTTGGTCTCTCAGGCAGCGGCCGACGCTGCTTGCGCGATACCGCTGATCAACGACCGTGCTGCGGCCAGTTCTCTTCCCGTAACGACGAGCGACGCGCACCCGAGTGCCTCCCATGCCCGGGCGGAGAAGTCCGGAGAACTGCCGCACCACCGCACCCACGTTGGCAAAGTTCGCCCGGTCCCCGGTCTCCAGATAGCGCTCCGCCGGCAGTCCCGCCGCCAGCACCACGTCATGCGCCGGAAGCTCAACGTGGCAGTAGATGACAGTATCGACCTGGATCTGTGCGATCGTCGTGCCATTGACCAGATGCTTCACCGGGATCAGCACCTCGTACAATAGGAATATCGTTTTACTTACCGACTGGTAAGTAATGAACTGTCGCGTACCGGCGTTCAGGTCGAGCGTATTGGAATTGAACTTCCAGTCAGTGAGCCGCACCGGGCCGGTATTGACGATCGCGGCGCCGCCGCTGCCGGGAGACCGGTCGGGGACCAATAGTCGGCGTTATCGCCCGATCCAGAGCCGCCGACCCACGTGTGCGTATTTCCGGTCACGGCGGCGTCTCCCGCATTGATACTTCACTTGGTTTTTGCCTTTTACGGCGCTGTCGCGCAACGATTGATGATTTATCGGTTCACACAAGCGTGCGATGGGCCAATCGCTCCAGAACACGCAATGGCGTGCTTGCCGGATCGGCCATCGCTGCCACCGGCACATGAAAAGTCTGCTCCAGAGCACAATGTCCTGCCATCGCCGCGTGCAGGACCTGATCGGTGAAGCACAGCCAGGTTGTTCCAGACGAAAACATTACATCCGCACGTGGGCCGGTAGCCTGATACGCGTCGTCGAGCTTGCCGCGATCGTGCAGGTGCAACATGAGATGGTCGTAAGGAGATCGTTGTCCTTTCGTAAGCCCAAGCTGCGCCAGTAGCCACGCGCTGCCTGGCAGCGGCGAATGCGTGCGCGGCAGAAAGCGTTGCGCATAGGCTTCGAACGGCTCACCCACACGCCAGGACCGCGGCGCGCCATCGGGCGCGACATTGGAGAACAACCGCAGGATGCGTTTGCCGCGCAGCGGGCGGCTTGGAAACGCATCAACATGCAACCTGCGGTCGTCATGCCGGGGAGAGGTCGCACGCCCGGCGATCTCCGTCGGGCGGAAACTGGTGCGCGCCCGTTCCAGCATCGGCGCGTAGCCCGGTAGCAGATCGTTCAGCAGCCGCATCGCATCGTCGGCGAAGCGTTGCATCATGGCACCGACACGTGAGGCGGACCCCGGGTCCGCATTGCCGATTTGCCCGGTGACGGGATCAAGGCTGACATTCTTCCGCTCGGCGCCAGACACGTCGGGGCGCAGCAAGTCGGCTTCCTCCGGTTTCACCGCGAACGCCAGGTCTGGCAGCACCAGCACCTTGCCACCTTCCAGCGCGGCCAGCGCCTGCTGTCGCACCACCGCCTCGAACGGACCATGCCAAGCCGTGATCGGCAGCGTCTCCAGAACCTCGGCCGCGTCCATCACCACCCCGGCTATTCGTGCGCCAGCACCCAATCGTTGATGAAGCTGGCCAGACCGTTGGCGCGGAAGGTCCGGCGCAATGCCACCTCATCGTAATCCTCGCGCACCCAGTCCAGGAAGGGTTTTCGCCCCTCCGCCTCGCGCTGATAGTGCAGGAAGAACGCGTCCAGGATGCCGGTCTTCGCCTGGCGCACGTGGCCGAAGCGCAGCGACAACTGGCGCAGCGCCTCACGCGCGGTACCGCCCTCGAATAGCACGAACAACCCGGCCGCGAGACCGGCGCGGTCGGCGCCCGATTTGCAATGCATCAGCGCGGGCGCGCGCATCGACTGGAAGATGTCGTGCAGTCGCAGGATGCGATCGCGCTGCGGCGCGCCGCGGCTTTCCAGCGACATGTCAATGAAGTCGAGGCCAAGGCGGCCCGCTTCGGCGCGCGACAACGCGTCGGAACCGTTGCCGGTTGGCCCGCGCAGATTGATCAGCGTTTTCAGGCCGAGCTGCCGGGTGAGCCGCGCCAGACGCGCCGGCAAAGGATGATTGCAGCGATAAAGCCGGCCCGGCGTCACGGGCGCGAGGTTGCTCCACACCAGCCGGAAAATCGCATGGTCAACGAACAGCGCATCCACCCACGCGAGCGCGCGCCCGCGGGCGGTGCTGACATCGCCTTTGAAGATGGTATCCATGCAGCGCGGAACAACTCCAGAACGAGCGGACCGCACTATGCCCGCCCGGCAGGCGCCCGCGCAACCTCGTGCGCAACTCATGGGCAGTGCGCCCGACGCCCCGCAATATTGCCGGCGGCGGTCGCTTGACGCGGGCCGGACGGCTCCGTCAGGCTGCCAGGCACGCGGTCAGGCTCGGCCGCTGGGTGCGGGAAGGGTGTTATCATGCGATCTGGGATGCTGGGTGCCGTCACGGCGCTGGCAGGGATGGTATTGGCTGCGTCCGGCGCGGGCGCGGAAACGTTCAAATGCCCGCATGTCGGCGGCGATTTCGTCTTTGGCCAGGAAGCCAATGTCAACAGCCTGGACCAGATGACGTCGTCGACCATTTCAACGCGCAATGTCGCGATGAACATGTTCGAAGCGCTGATGACGCGCGACGAGAATTTCAACCCGATTCTCGACCTGGCGGATTCGATGGTCGAGGCCCCCGACCACATGACCTATACATTCAAGCTGCGGCCAGGCGTGACGTTCCACAACGGCAAGCCACTAACGTCGGCCGATGTGGTGGCGAGCTTCAATCGCTATGCCAAAATCGGCTTGGCGCGCAATGCGCTGGATAACGTGGATCGGTGGGACGCGCCGGATAAGGACACGTTCGTCATTCACATGAAGAAGGTGCAGCCGACCTTCTTGCTGGGGCTGTCGTCGTTCAGCATCCCGATCGTGATCATCCCGTCCGAAGATGAAAACGATCCACCGCAACAATTGAAGACGATCGGCACTGGACCCTATGAGCTGGTCGATTCAGTGCCCGGCAGCTACGTGAAGATGAAGCGCTTCGCGGGTTATGTGCCGAACAAGCATTTCGAGCAGCGCACCGGGTTCGGCGGCTATAAGCAGGCCTGCTTCGATACCGTGACGTTCCGGATCGTGACCGAGGGCCAGGCGCGCGTGGCCGGGCTGCAAACCGGCGAGTTGCAGGGCGTTGAGGATGTGCCGGCTAAGTCGGTGCCGGACATCAAGAAGAATCCGAAAATCACTATTCTGCCATTGAACAACTGGTGGATTCAGATCGCGCTGCCGAATACCTCCGACGTGCCAACTGACAACCTGATGTTCCGCAAGGCGGTGCAGGCGGCGCTGGACATGGACGAGATCATGGATGCCGCGTCGGACGGCAACTACAAGCTGAATGTCGGGTTCCAGTATCCGAACCAGGCCGACTACACCGACACTGGTAAGAACACCTACAACCTGCACGACACCGCGTTGGCGAAGAAATACCTGGCGGAGTCTGGCTACAAGGGTGAGCCAGTTGTTCTGCTGACCGACAAGGACTACGCGCCGATGTACAATTCGGCGCTGGTAATGCAGCAGGAGCTACAGGCCATTGGCATCAACGCGCAGATGAAGGTGGTGGACTGGCCGACTTCCGTGCAGCTCGACCTGAACACGGACAAGGGTTGGAACTTCTTCTTCACCGGTTGGGGCACGCAGCCTGCGCTGGGCGCGCTTGACACCATGCAGTTCCTGGTCAGCCCGCACGCGAACTACAAGCCGCCAGGAGACAAGGACGATCCCGAAATGCTGAAGGCCTGGCAGGACATGAACAGCCTGCCGACAGCGGCCGAACGCCAGGCGGCTTTCGTGCGCATGCAGCAGCTCACATTGGACAAAGTGTATGCCGTGCCGTTCGGCTCCTTTACCAAGGTCCAGGCAACGAGGTCCGACGTGAAAGGCTTTGTGCCCTTCCGCATCCCACGCATGTTCAACGTGTGGTTCGAGAAATAAGGCCGCCACGCTGCGCATGATTCGTTTGGCATGATCGGCATCGTCTTGCGGCGGTTGCTCAGCGCACTGCCGGTCCTGCTGATCGTCAGCCTGATCACTTTCGCAATGATCCACCTGATCCCAGGTGATCCTGCGGCGGCGATCGCGGGCCTTAGCGCGACGCCGCAGCAGATCGAGAACATTCGCCACGACCTGGGACTTGACCAACCACTGATGTCACAACTCGTGCGCTGGTACGTGAACCTGCTGCACGGCGATCTGGGGCGATCGCTGCTGTTGGGACAGCCGGTGCTGCAGGCGACGATGTTCCGCCTGCCTGTGACAGTCGGGCTGTCGCTGTATGCATTGGTGATCACGCTGATCATCGGCCTGTCGTCCGGCGTGTTGGCGGCGCTGCGGCAGAATACCTGGGTGGATCAGGCGGCGATGATCTTCGCGATGATAGGCATCTCGCTGCCCAACTTCTATCTCGGCCTGCTGATGATCATCCTGTTCGCGGTTGACCTGGGCTGGCTGCCCAGTGGGGGATATGTCGCGCTGGCGGACGATCCGCTGCGATGGCTGGCCAGCATGACGATGCCGGCGATTTCGCTCGCGCTGTTGCTGGCCGGACTGTTGGCGCGGATCACGCGGTCCACGATGCTAGAGGTACTGCGACAGGACTACATCCGTACCGCTCGGGCCAAGGGTCTGCCGCGACGACAAGTGGTACTCAAGCACGCGCTGGCGAATGCATTGATCCCGATCGTCACGGTAATCGGCATTATTGTGTCGTTGCTGATCTCCGGCGCCGTGGTGACCGAGACGCTGTTCTCCATCCCTGGTGTTGGCCAGTTGCTGACCCAGGCCGTGCTGAACCGTGATTATCCAATGGTGCAAGGTGGCCTGCTGATCATCACCGCGCTGCTGGTGTTGGTGAATATCGGCGTCGACGTCTGCTACGCCTTCCTCGATCCGCGGGTGCGCTATGACGGCGCCTGAGGCAACGCTCGCAGCCGAGGACGTGCCGGAGCGCCGCCTGTCGCCTGCCGTGCTGACACTGCGGCGTCTGCGGCACCATCGGTTGTTCATGACCGGCTTCGTGGTGTTCATTGTCGTGCTGTTGATTGCGCTGCTGGCGCCATGGCTGACCAATGTCGACCCGGATCGGCTGGCGATGCGCTACCGGTTTCTGCCGCCGTCACCGGATCATCTGTTCGGCACCGACAATTTCGGCCGCAGCCTGTACTCGCGCGTCATTTGGGGTGCGCAGCTCTCGATGATCATCGGCGTCTCAGTCGTGGCGATCAACGCGATATTGGGCACCGCGATCGGCGCGGCGGCCGGCTACTTCCGCCGCATCGACAACGTGGTGATGCGCATCAACGACGCGTTGATGGCATTCCCCGCCGTGCTGCTGGCGATTGCGGTTACCGCGGTGCTCGGTCCGTCGCTGAATGATGTGATCATCGCCCTGGGCGTCGTCTACACGCCGCGCACGGCGCGCATCGTGCGCTCCTCCGTCATCGTGTTGCGGGAGATGGAATACGTGCAAGCGGCCGTTGCGGCCGGCGCGGGGCATTGGCGCATCCTGCGCCGGCATATCCTGCCGAATGCTATGGCGCCGCTGATCGTGCAGTTGAGTTTCCTGTTCGCCTACGCCGTGCTGACCGAGGCGACATTGAGCTTCCTGGGCGTGGGCGCGGTGCCACCGACGCCGACCTGGGGCAACATCATGGCCGAGGGCCGTCAGTACATGGTGGATGCGCCATGGATCATTGCAATCCCGGGCTTGGCGCTGATGATCACGGTGTTGGGGTTGAACCTGCTGGGCGACGGACTGCGCGATGTGCTGGATCCAAGGTTGAGGATCCAACCGTGAGCCTGCTTGAAGTCCGCAACCTCACCACCGCGTTCCAGACGGCGCATGGCGAAATCACCGCCGTCGAGGACGTGACCTTCAGTCTGAACGAAGGCGAAATTCTCGGCATCGTCGGTGAGTCTGGCTCGGGCAAGTCCGTTACCGCGCTCACCATCATGGGCCTGCTGCCGCAGCCCCCCGCGCGCGTCGCCGGCGGTGCGGTATGGTTCGCCGGCCAGGAACTAACCGCGCTCGCTGATGCGCGCATGCAGCGTATCCGTGGCCCCGGCATCGCGATGGTGTTCCAGGAGCCGATGACCTCGCTGAACCCGGTGTTCACCATCGGTGAACAGATCATGGAAACGATCCGCGCGCATGAACGCCTGCCGCAACGCACGATCTATGCCCGCGCGGTCGAGATGCTGGAGAAGGTCGGTATTCCGTCTGCCGCGCGCCGCATGACCGACTATCCGCATCAGCTCTCGGGTGGCCAGCGCCAGCGGGTGATGATCGCGATCGCGCTGGCCTGCACGCCCAAGCTGTTGATCGCCGATGAGCCGACGACGGCATTGGATGTGACCATCCAGGCGCAGATCCTCGATCTGCTGCTCGACCTGCGCGACGAATTGGGCATGGCGATCATGATCATCACCCACAACATGGGTGTGATCGCCGAGACCGCCGACCGCGTGCTGGTGATGTATGCCGGGCGCGTGGTGGAAGAAGCGCCGGTGGCACGCGTGTTCGACCGCCCGCTGCATCCTTACACACAGGGCTTGCTGGAGTGCGTTCCTTCACTGACAGACGCGACCGAGCGGCTAGTGGCAATTCCAGGCACCCTGCCCGATCCCGCGCGGCGCCCGCCAGGCTGTCGCTTCGCCGTGCGGTGCCGCCACGCGATGCCGGCATGCACAGCATCGCTGCCTGAGTTGTCTATCTACGACACCGCCCATACCGCTGCTTGCATCCGCGCCGCGGAGTTCGCCGCGTCGTGACGGTCTTGGTGGAAGCGGCGGCGCTGTCCAAACATTACCCAGTCTCCGGCGGGTCAATGTTCCGTCGCACCACACTGGCCTTGCGCGCAGTGGACGACGTGGCGTTGCGCATCGAAGCCGGGGAGACGCTGGGCCTGGTGGGCGAGTCAGGTTGCGGCAAGTCCACACTCGGGCGCGTGCTGATCCGGCTGCTGGAGCCGACCGGCGGCAATATCCTGTTCGACGGCAAGGACATCACGGATCTCGCCGGCAACGCGCTACGCGAGCAGCGTCGCGCCATGCAGATCATCTTTCAGGATCCGTTCGGCGCATTGAACCCGCGCATGACGGTTGAGGATATCATTGCCGAGCCGCTACTGATCCATGGTGCGCGGATGAATGCCGCGACGCGCGAGACCGTGGCCAAAATGCTCTCTTTGGTCGGTTTGCCGGCGCGGGCGCGCGATCGCTATCCGCATGAGTTCTCTGGTGGCCAACGCCAACGCGTCGGCATCGCACGCGCCTTGGTGCTGCATCCACGATTCGTCGTGTGTGACGAGCCGGTCTCGGCGCTCGATGTTTCGGTTCAGGCGCAGATCGTCAACCTGCTGCAGGACCTGCAGGCCGAACTTGGGCTGACCTATCTGTTCATCGCGCATGACCTGGGGGTGGTGAAGCATATTTCGACCCGCGTCGCCGTGATGTATCTGGGCAAGATTGTCGAACTCGCGGACAAGCGCGCGCTGTATGTCGCGCCGCGGCATCCTTATACGCAGGCGCTTATTGCGGCGGTGCCGGTATCGCATCCGGTGGCGCGGCGGCGGCGCGAGAGGATCGCGGGGGATATCCCCAGCGCGTTGCATCCGCCGTCAGGATGCCGGTTCCACACACGTTGCCCGCATGTGATGCCGATCTGCCGTGAACAGGAACCGCAGATGACGCAACCGGTGCCGGGGCACCAGGTGGCGTGCCACCTGGTGAGTGGTGGTTAGACCGCGTCCATCACCTGCGGCGAAATTCCGCTGCTGGATGCGGCGCGGCCAGTCGTGCGGAGCCGAACAGCTTTTCGCGGTACGTTCCGCGCGTGTAGTCACGTTTATAGACACCGCGTTCCTGCAGGACGGGCACGACCAAGTCGATAAAGTCGTCCAGGCATTCTGGCACCACGGTGCGTGACAGGTTGAAACCGTCGACATCGCCCTCTGTCACCCACGCCAGGAGTGCGTCAGCAACCTGCTGTGGATCGCCAGTGATCGGCGGTTGCCTGCTGCCCAGCACGAATCGCTCGGTCAATTGCCGTTTGGTCCAGCCAGAGCCGATCGCGCGCGCCATCGCCTCGACATTGGATTGGATCGCCTGAGACGCACTGCCATCGATCGGTTCGTCCATATCGAATTTCGCGAAGTCGATGCCGAGTGACGCCGCGGCGTGCGCGAGCGCGCCTTCGACCGAGGCGTGCCGGCGATACTCCGCCAACTTGTCTTGTGCCTCACGCTCCGTGCGGCCGACCACGACCGTGGCACCGACGAACACTTGCACCGGGCGCGGCGTGGCGCGGGCGCGCAGGTCGGCCACCAGGCGCGCGACATTGGTCTTGCCGCTGCCGTTGACGAACACGCATTCCGCATGCCGCGCGGCGAAGGCGCGGCCGCGATCCGACGCGCCGGCTTGATACAACACTGGCGTACGTTGCGGCGATGGTTCGCACAGATGGACCGCCGCCAATTTGTATTGCCGCCCTTCGTGTTGCACGCGATGCACGCGCGCCGGATCGGTATAGATGCCAGCAGCGCGATCATTCACCACCGCATCGTCCTGCCAGCTTCCCTCCCACAAGGCATAAACCGCCTGCATGTATTCGTCCGCCAGGTCATAGCGGTCATCATGTGCCATCTGCGCATCGAAGCCCATGCCGCGCGCGGCACTGTCGAGATATCCGGTGACGATATTCCAACCGATCCGTCCGTTGGTGAGATGATCCAGCGACGACATGCGCCGCGCGAACAGATACGGCGGTTCGTAGGCAAGATTGCAGGTGACGCCGAAGCCCAAATGCGTGGTGGCATGCGCCATGGCCGGGATGAGTAAAACGGGATCGACCAGCGGTACCTGCACCGCGTTGCGTAGCGATGCATCGGGGCGGCCGTCATAGACGTCGTAGACGCCCAGCACGTCGGCCAGGAACAACCCATCGAACAGCCCACGTTCCAACGTGCGCGCGAGCGAGACCCAATGATCGAGCGACCGATAATCGGTTGAACGGTCGCGCAGATGCGTCCACAAGCCCTGCTGGATATGGCCGATGCACGCCATGTCGAAGGCGTTGAGCCGGATCTGGCGCATGGTCATAGCATCCGTTGCATGAACAACAGGTCGAGCCAGGTGCTGAACTTGCGTGCCACCTCGCGCAGGACGCCCACTTCGGTGAACTCGAGCTTGTGATGCAGCGCGATCGAGGCGGCGTTGGTCGCGTCGATGCCGGCGATCATCACATGCTTGCCGCGCGTTTGCGCCTCTTCGATCAAGCGTTGCACCAATGCGGTACCGATGCCGCGACCGCGCGCCATCGCACTGACATGGACCGAGTGTTCGACGCTGAGCGCATAGCCAGGCCAGGGACGGAAATCACCAAAGCTCGCGAAACCCAGCACGCCGCGGTCGTCCGCGACCAGCACCGGGAAGTTGGTGGCGCGCCGCGCAGCGAACCAGGCCTGCCGATCCTCCAACGTAGAGGGCGTTTCGGTGTAAACCGCATTCGAGGTGGCGATGACGTGATTGTAGATCGTCAAAATGCCCGGCAGGTCGGCCTCGGTCGCGTCGCGGATCAGCATTCATACCCTCCATGGACGCTGCGGCGCGCGTCCACTATAGTGGACGATATGGCTGCTATGCAAGACACAGACGTGGTAGCGGATTATCTGCCGGCGCGGTTGCGTACCGAACGGGAGGCCCGCGGCTGGTCGATCGGCGATCTGGCAGCGCGTTCCGGCGTGTCGCGCGCGATGATCAGCAAGATCGAGCGCAACGAGGCGAGCCCGACCGCGGTGCTGCTGGGTCGCTTGTCCGGTGCGTTCGGGCTGACACTGTCGATGCTGCTGGCGCGGACGGAGGGGGATGCGACCGGCGACGGGCGGGTGTCGCGCGCCTCTCAGCAAGCCCGTTGGACTGATCCCGAAACGGGTTACGTGCGGCGATCCGTATCACTGCCGGGCGCCGTGCCGGAGCTGGTGCAAGTCGAGCTGCCGCCTGGTGCGCGGATCGACTATCCGAAGTCGGCGTTCACCTTCTTGCGTGGGCAATGCGTGTGGGTGCTGTCGGGAGCACTTGAGTTTGTCGAGGGCACGCTGACGCATCGGCTGCGCCGTGGCGATTGTCTGGCACTCGGGCCGCCGGCCGATTGCAGCTATATCAATGCGTCAGCGCGCGTGCCGTGCGTCTATCTGGTTGCGCTGACGCGGTAGAGACGCCCTACAGCTCGAGATAGATCCGTCCGTCGAACAACCGCCGTGTCGTGCGGAAGAACGAGCCGCGCTGTGCCACCCAGGTGCCCGGCCCGGTCTGCTCTACGGAGGCGCCCACGGCCAATATCCCTGATGGCATCCCGATGCGGATCGCGTCTCGGTTCTGCGCACCGGGCGCCAACGCGTCCGCGACCAGAGTGCCCGTGATGCGCGCGGCAACGCCCGTGCAAAGCGATGCGGTCAATGGCAAGGCGCGGTGTGGCTGGCCATTCGACAGGAACCGCGCCGTCAGATCGACATCAGCTTTCGCGATCGACTCGCCGGTCAATGTGGGCGCATCCGCGGACGGCGCGACAAAGCCGATCATCGGCACGCCCGGAATGCTACGCGCCTCATCCAGGTCCCTCGCAATGCCCATCGCCACCGCCGCACATTGGCGGATCGCCTGAAGCCGCGCGAGCAAATCGGTATTGGCATCGAGCTGTTCCGGCAGTTCAGTCCCGATCAGACCGAGATCGGTGGCGCGCAGAAAGACACCTGCATTGGCGGCGTCGACCATTGAGGCCGCGAGCTTGCCAACACCGGGAACGTCCAGCATGTCCACCGGCTTCCCGGTTGGCAGCAGCTTGCCCGTTGTCGCGCCGCCCGGCGAGATGAAATCCAATCGCACCGGTGCGCCGGACCCGGCAACGCCAGGAATCACCAGATCGCCATCATAGCGCGCCCGTCCATCACGCAGCGGGAACATCGCGTGGATCAGCTTCTGCGTGTTGGTGTTGTAGATGCGCACCGTCGCCGTCGCACCCTTGGCACGCACCAACCCTTCGTCAACCGAGAACGGGCCAATCGCCGCACTCATGTTGCCGCAATTGGCGCGATACTCCACGCGTGCCTCGCGGATCTGTACCTGGGCAAAGGTGTAGTCCACATCGGCGTCGTTGCGCGCGGATGGTGCGATGATGCAGACCTTGGACAGCGAGGAGATGCCGCCGCCCATGCCATTGAGCTGGCGGCCATAGGGATCGGGGCTACCCATCGCCGCCAGGAACAGCCTGTCCCATTCGCCGCGTGCCGGCAGGTCGCGTTGATGGAAGATCACCGCCTTCGAGGTGCCACCCCGCATGAACACAGCCGGCAAGGTGAGTGTGGTCACTGGGTGAACTCCGCCATGACGTGATGGGTGAACAGGTCAATCGAGCGCTCGATCTCGGTGCGGCTCAGGCTGCCGAAGGCGAAGCGGCAGAGCAGATAATTCACCCCGCTCGCCGCGATGTCACGCGCCAGGAAATCGCGCACCTTGGCCGGGCTGCCGGCGATCGCGCGGCCGCTGGCCTCGGCTTCGTCGAATTCCTCGGGGAACAGCGCATTCAGGTTCGGCAGCTGCATGTTGTGGCGATCCCAAAGCTTCAGGAAGCTGGAGCGCCATTGGCGATAGGCGGGACGCGCGGCCTCCAGTGCTTCCCTGTCGGTCTCCGCCATCACGATGTGCCGGTTGCTGCCGAGGAAGGGCATTGTCTCGATCGGATGACCGAGTGCCGCCCATTCCGTGCGGTAGCGATCGGTGATGGCGCGGGTGAGGTCGGCATTGAGGTTGGTGACAATGTTCACCTTGTGTTGCGCAGCCCACACCGTCCCATCTGGGCGACCGATGCCGTACCACAGCGGTGGAAACGGGCGCTGCAGCGGTGTCAGTTCCATCGGCACATCACGAAACTGATAATACCGGCCTTCGAATGTCAGCTCCTGTGTGGTCAGGCCGCGCAGCAATACCTCCAAAGCCTCGGCGTACATCAGCGCGGTGTCGGCCGGATCGTGGCCGAAATAACGATTCTCGATCGGCGAGATGCCGCGCCCGACGCCCAACAGCAGCCGGCCGCCGCTCATCTGATCCAGCATGCAGATCTCATCGATCAGCCGCAATGGATGATAGAGTGGCAGCGTGTAAACGAGTGGGCCGAAGCGCAGGCGCCGCGTGCGTTGCGCGACCGCGGACAGGTAGACACTGGGCGATGGCGACAGGCCCAGCGGGGTCGCGTGATGCTCCGCGACATGATAGCCGTAGAACCCTTCCCGGTCATAGCGTTCGACGATCGCTAGCCGATCAGCATAGAACTGATCGAGCGGGCCGGCGCCGCGATCCATATGGTCGAACACCCCGAACTGCATGGACGTCATGCCTGACGCAGCGGCCGCATGGCCGCAATGATCTGGCGGATGCCGGCAATCTGGTCGATATGGCGCAGCAGCGCGAGAAGACCCTGCGCCGCGGCCGGCGACAAAGCACGCATCGCACAATTGATGAACTTGGCTTCCAGCAAATCCTGCGGCAGCGGGTGGTCGGAATCGCGACCGATCGGCTGGCTGACGCGGCGCGAGAGCGTGCGTCCGTCCTTCAATGCGATGCGTACCTCGCCACCGAAATGATCGGTGCTGGCCATCGGCATTTCGGGGTGTGGGGCGGCGTGCACATGGGCCAGCATGGCACGTACCTCCGGATCGCGATGGGCGTCGCCCTCGAAATGTGCCAGCACCACCTCGCGATTCACCGCGGCGCGGGCGAGGCAATATTGCACGCTGAACTTGGCATCCAACGCGCTGTTCGGGTCCGGACGGTTGGTGTGCGCGAGGCGACGGGGATGGGTCCACGAATCCACCCGTTCGATGTCGGTGGGTGAAATATCGTGCTCGCGCACCAATGCCAGCATCGCGTCCACCGCCGGGTGGGTGCTGCCACAACACGGATACTGTTTGATCGCCACGCCCGGCCGCGTGATGTCGAGCGGATGGGCCCAATCGCGTAGGATGGCATCGGCGTTGTAGTTGCCGGCGCCGTTGAACACCTCCAGGAACCCCTGCATGTGTTCGAGTGCGCCTGGGTTCGCGGTAAAGCCCTCCGACGCCAGCAAGGCCGCCAGCAGTCCGTTGCGCGAACAATGACCGACATGCAGCGGTTTCGTCATGGTCCCGAAGTTGGCCTTGAGGCCGGACGCAAAGGATGCGGCTAACCCCAGCGCAATTGCGATTTGGTCCGGTGCCAGACGCAGCAGATGTGCGCAGGCAGCGGCGGAACCGAAAACACCGATCGTCGCGGTCGGGTGCCAGCCCTTTTCGTAGTGATGGAAGTTGATGCCGCGCGAGATGCGCGCTTCGACCTCGAAGCCCGCGATATACGCGGCGATGAAGGCGCGCCCGTCAACATCGCGTGTCTCCGCCAGCGCGAACAGTGCCGGCAGGATCGGCGCGGACGGATGGCCACCGAGCGTGTTGGAGCAATCATCGAAGTCCAATGCGTGTGACGCGGTGCCGTTGATCAGCGCGGCATCCAGTGCTGCCGCACGCTGGTCGGTGCCGAAGATCAGGCTGGGCCCGGTGGACGTGCCACCGGTCAGCACACGTGCAGCGATGCGCGCGCACGGCTCGCTCGCGCCGGCAAGGGTCACGCCGACGGTATCCAGGATTGCCACGCGCGCCCAATGCAGCGCGTCATCAGGCAATGACTCGTAGGTGACGCCGACGATACGGTCCGCCAATCCCGCGGCGATGGTCATGCCGTCCTCCCACGCCATTCTGATTTACCGATAACTATAGACCAGATTGCGCATACCCAGAAATTGCCGTGACTTGCGGTTGCCGGCCGTGCGCTCACAATGGCGTGGCCGAACGAGGAAACCGACCATGGGGCTGACAGCGACGCTGGCGGAGCGAATTGCCGCGACGCGCTATGACGACATCGGCGCGGTGGCATTGGTGGCGGCGCGGCGGCTCGTGTTGGATGGGCTGGCCGTTGCGGTCGCCGGCACGAAGGAAAAGGCGATTCAGATCTTGGCCGCGCATATGCGCGGCTTGGGCGGGGTGCCGGAGGTAAGTGCGATCGGTGGCGGTTTCCGTACCGATCCGGTGCGCGCCGCGGCACTGAATGGCGCGGCGATGCACGTGCTGGATTTCGAGCCGATGTGGAGCCCCGCGACCCACGCGCTGTCCACCACCTTGCCAGTGGCGCTGGCGTTGGGCGAAGCGCACGGCCTGTCGGGACGTGAGATTTTGGCGGCGCTGGTGAAAGGTATCGAAATCCAGGGCTGGCTGCGCGAGGCGTCCGGTCAGTTCATTCCGGAACAGTTGCAGTTCCATCCCCCGGGCCTGGTCGGACCGATGGGCGCAGCGGTCGTGGCGTCGCACCTGCTGAAATTGGACGGTTCGAAGCTACAGCACGCGTTGGGTATTGCTGCATCGCGCGCCGGATCGGTGTTCAGCAATGCAGGCACCATGACGAAGTCGACGCATTGCGGCCAGGCGGCAGCGCTCGGGTTGGAAGCCACGATGTTGGCCGCCCAAGGGTTCACTGGCGATGCCGAAACGTTTGACTCCCCGCAGGGCTATGCAGGCACGTTCTACAAGGGCACATATCGGCCGGACGAACTCACGAAATTTGGACCGCCCTGGCGCGTGGTGTCACCTGGCTACGCGATTAAGATGTTTCCCAGTCAGTTCGGCACGCATTTTGTGATTACCGCGGGCCTGGAGCTGCACCGGCAGCTTGGCGATCGTGTCGCGATCCGAGCGGTGACTTTGACCGGGCCGGTGATGCCGTACGTGAACCGGCCGGCGCCGGAGACCGGTCTATCTGGCAAGTTCAGCTTCCAATATGTGCTGGCGGCTGCACTACTGGACGGCAAAGTGGGCATTGGCACATTTACCGACAGCACGTTGCGCCGTGCCGATATCCAAGCACTGCTGGCGAAAATCCAGTTCCGCATGGACCCGCAGATACCGGCGCGGTTCGAGACCATGCATATCGATGTAGCAGTCGAGCTGACGGATGGTCGCACGTTGCAGGCGCGATGCGATGGGCCGCGCGGCGTATGGGGAAAGCCTCCCATCCCGGTTGTGGAGCATTTGGTCAAGGTGCGTGATTGTCTCGCGGTTCGGTTGGCACCCGAGGCGATCGAGCGCTGTGTGGCACTGGCGGGATCGCTGGACGAACTGCCGGCTGACGGCGTGCGGGAGTTGATGACACTGGTGCGCTGTGACGCATAGGGGGAGCGGGTGATGGGAACCACGTCGGAGCTGAGCCAAAAGATTGTCGCCACGCGCTATGAAACGCTGACCCCGCAGGCGATTGCGGCGGCACGGCAACTCGTGCTGGATGGGCTGGCGATTGCCCTTGCTGGCACGGAGGAGGCGGCAGTCCGCATTCTTGCCGAGCACTACCGCGGGTTTGGGGCGCGGGATGATGCGACCGCGCTCGGCTTCGGTTTTCGCACCGCGATTCCGTGTGCGGCGGCGCTGAATGGCGCGGCGATGCATGTGTTGGACTTCGAGCCGATGTGGACGCCATCAAATCATGCGCTGTCCACCACATTGCCCGCGATTCTGGCGTTGGCGGAAACGCAGCGCGTGAGCGGTCGCGATGTCGTCACCGCGCTGGTGAAGGGGATCGAGATTCAGGGTTGGACGCGGCATTCCGGCCATGTGTATGAACACGGCGGCGCGCGGTTCCACCCACCGGGGCTGGTGGGGCCGCTGGGCTCGGCGGTCGCGGCGGGGCATGTGCTGGGGCTGGATGCCAAGGCACAGGCCCATGCGCTGGGTATTGCTGCTTCGCGCTGTGGCGGGTTGCTTGCCAACGTCGGAACGATGACGAAATCGACGCATTGTGGCCACGCGGCGATGTTGGGACTGGAGGCGGCGATGCTTGCCGCGCGAGGCTTCACCGGCAATGCCAACGTGTTCGAGACGCATCAGGGCTACGGCGCGGTGTTTTTTGGTGACACGTTCCAGCCGGATGACCTGCTGAATTTTGGCCCACCATATCGCATCGCACAGCCTGGCTATGCGATGAAAATGTTCCCCAGCCAATACGGCACGCATTTCGCCATTACGGCAGGTTTGTCACTGCATGAGCAGATCCCGGATCTGGCATCGGTGCGCGCAATCACGCTGCATTCGCCGGTGATGCAATACGTCAATCGCCCGTTTCCAGAGACAGGCCTGTCTGGCAAATTCAGCCTGCAATATACGATGGCGCGCGCGCTGCTGGATGGGCGCGTGGGCATCGATACCTTTACGGACGCGAACGTCAAGGAACCGCCGATCCTTGCCCTGCTCGACAAGGTCGCGTTGAAGATGGATCCGGCGATACCCGCGCGATTTGATCAGATGCATGTCGAGGCCAGCGCGGAGCTGGCGGATGGCCGCGTGGTGCACACCCGTTGCGACGGCCCGCGCGGCATATGGGGATCACCGCCGATCAGCGAGCCGGACCATCTGGTGAAAGTACGGGATTGCCTTGGGCGGGTGATGCCGGAAGCAAAGGCCGACGATCTGATTACATTAGCGCGACGTATCGACGTCCTGGACAGCGACGGCGTGCGGGAGTTGCTGCGATTGGCGGGTGAAGGGCGTGGCGCGTGACGCGCGCGAGGCAGTAGGCGGCTACCAGCCGTTCACTCTGGGCCAGATCGCAACGACTTCGTCGGTGCCGTCGACCACGTGGTAGCGATCATGCGCCGCGGCGGTCATGCAGGTGTGGTTGGGAGCGATACGCAGTCGCGCGCCGACCGGCAGGGTCACAGGGTGCGCTGGATCCAGATCGATCACGCCATGCTCCTGATAAGCGCGACGCACGATTGCTTCGCCGAACGTACGCTCGCCCAGCCGGTCAAGCGCCAGTCCGAAGCCATAGTCCTTCGGTGCCGCTTCCGTGCTGCGATCCTTCGATAGTGCCAATCCACCGGCATCGACCAGTACCTTGCCTGTGCGTCGGCCAATCACGCTGGTGAGCACCGTCAGCGCGATATCGTCAATGGCGTGGGTGAAGATCTCGGACTGGAACAGATCGCCGAACATGTAGACGCCGGCACGCACTTCCGTGATGCCGTCGAGGGATGCCGCATGCAGTGCCGTCGGCGAACTGCCCATCGACACGATCGGCGCATGAAAGCCCGCAGCATGCAATCGCTCCGCGGCCCGCACCACGCCGGCGCGTTCTGTCTCGGCGATCCGTACCATGTCATTGACACTGCGTCCGCTGTAGCTGTGGCCGGCATGCGTCATGACGCCGGCCAGGTTCACGCCCAGCCGATCGGCGATCGCCAGCAGCATGGCGCTGTCCGGCGTGACGCCGCCGCGCGATTCACCAGTGTCGATCTCGATCAAGACCCGAGGCGGACGTGAATGCGCGGCGATAGCTCCCGCGGCGTCAAGGTCGTCGGTCAGCACGATGACCTCGGCGCCGGCGTCGTTCAGTTTGGCGACCTGGTCCAGCTTCTGTGGCACGATACCGACGGCGTAGAGAATGTCGGTGATGTCGTGCGCGGCGAAATATTCAGCTTCCGCCAGAGTGGAGACGGTAATGCCGCTGTGCCGACCCTCCATGGCCAACCGTGCCACGTCGATGGATTTTGCCGTTTTCATATGCGGCCGCAGCGGCACCTTGTGACGCTCCAGCGCTGCCGCCATGGCGGCGATGTTGCGCTTCAGGATCGAGCGATCCAGCACCAGGCAGGGCGTCGGCAAATCATCCAAGGTCATGACGGGCTCCATTCGGCATGGTCGTCAATCGGCAAGACCGGCCGGGGCATGTGCTTCCACGGGAAGCGCGACAGGATCGGGCTGGTCAGGCCGGGTGCGTCCACCTCGATCACCTGCTCGTGGCGGAAGAATTCGTCGAAGCCACCGCGGAAATGTCCGCGCGACTTCACCACCACGACCCGTGCGGCGGATATGTCGAGTCCGAACGCCTCGAAGAAGATCGGATCTGCGCATTGGTAGCGCTGCGACGACACCACCACGATAACGCCATCAAGGTCGAGTGCCGCGGAGGGACCAAGTGTCAGCGTATTGTCGGCGTAGATCCCGCGGCGGCCACGCATTGTGCCATCGCGCAGGCAACGCACGGTCGCAGAGGCGCTGAACGGCTGGGAGAATTCATCGCCGCCATGGCGGTTGAACTGCGCGGTGAAACCTGCGCCTTCGCCCAGCGCGTGTGCTTCCGCCGCAAGTGCTGGGTCGTGGATGACACCAACCAGGGCGTTTCGCACGCCCGCCTGCAGGAACGCGTCCAGGATCCACATGGTGGTGCCCCGTCCGCCACCGCCTGGATTGTCGGCGACATCAGCGAAGATCAGCGCTGCTTTCGTCTGGTCTGCCGTGCCCAGCGCCAGCGCTACGGCGTCCTCCAGCGCCGTCAGCCGCGGCCGGAACCGCTCCCGCCGCGCCCATCCGGCCGCGGCAATTTCGCGCGCCAGGCGGTTCGCCGCGTCGGCATCCGTTGCCGTCACCACCACCGTCAGCCCATTGAACGGCGTATCAGCGAACGCAAACCCGCCCATCACCGAGACATTCACCACACGTCCCGCATACGGCGCCTGCCGCATCCGTTCCTGCCCCAGATCAATCAGCTCCCCATACGGCCGTTGCGTCGCATCCTTGCCCGTGAGCTGCGTGACCGTTGGTGGAACAATCGGCAGGCGGTTCCGTGCCAGACAGGTCTTCATTCCGCCAATCAGCTTGCGCAGCACCTGCGCCGATTCGATCCCCCGCTCCCGCATATCCAAATGCGGATTGGTGCGGTAGCCGATGAAGGCGTTGATCGTTTCCACATCCGCCGGCGCGACATTGGCATGCAGGTCGTAGCTCGCCACCACCGGCACGTCCGGCCCGACAATCTCGCGCACCATCGTCAGGATGGTGCCTTCAGGATCATGATCCAACGTAGTCAGCCCAGCGCCATGCATCACACAGTACACGCCATCCAGCGTCCCCGCCGCGCACAGCCCCGCCTCCCACCGCACCATGAGCTGCTGGAAGAACCCATGCTCCACCGGCCCGTTCGGCTCTGCCATAGCCAGCAGGATCGGCACGGGCTGCCACGGCCCCGCCGCGTCCATATCCGCGACGAATCCCGGCAACTCCCCCAACATCCGAGGTGCCGGATTGCGCGCCTCTACCACCATCGCTTCGCCCGAAACCAGCGTAC
>DATHNE010000134.1:0-4342 GCA_035486355.1 Acetobacteraceae bacterium | reverse complement strand
GTGGTGGTTACTATCTGTGATGAACCCGCTTCACTGACGGACGCCTACGCACGGGTGAAGGTACTGAGTCGACATCACGGCGTCAGCCGCTTTCGCGTGCTGGCGAATATGATCCGCTCCCCGGGAGCCGGGCAGGATCTGTTTCGGCGCTTCGAACGCGTGACCACGCGCTTCCTGGACGTCGTGCTGGACTATGTCGGGGAGATTCCCGAGGACGAATACCTGCGACGCGCCATCCGCGCGCAGCGCACGGTCACTGACGCCTACCCGGCCAGTGTCTCGGCGCAGGCTTTCCGCAAATTTGCCAACAAAACCGCCAGCTGGCCGATTCCGGACAGCCCGCGCGGCAATCTTGAATTCTTCGTCGAACGTCTGGTGCAGCCACGTCCGGTGCGCCTGGAGGCCGTTCAATGAGCTCGGTCGGCGCCTACACCCAGCAGCGACGCAGCGCCGACGCAGATCAGTTGGTGACGCGCCACGCGGATCTGGTGAAGCGCATCGCCTATCATCTGGCGGGGCGTCTGCCACCATCAGTGGAGGTGAATGACCTGATCCAGGCCGGCATGCTCGGGCTGCTGGAGGCGGCGGCAAATTACGCGGAGAACCGCGGCGCGAGTTTCGAAACCTTTGCCGGCATCCGCATCCGCGGAGCCATGATCGACGCGTTGCGCAAGCTTGACTGGGCGCCGCGATCGGTGCACCGCAAGGCCCGCGCCGCGGCTGCCGCGGTGCGCGACATTGAGCGCGAGACCGGGCGCGACGCCAAGGATGCCGAAGTGGCAGCGCGCATGGGCTGTTCGCTCGCCGAGTACTACGCCATCGTGCAGGACGCTGCGAGCTGCCGCCTGACGAGCCTGGATGACCTGACGATCGCCACCGCCACGGCGACGGACACGATCGACCCGTTCCAGGAGACGGCTGATGAGGGTTTTCGCGGCGCGCTGGTGCAGGCGATCGAAGGCCTGCCGGAGCGCGAGAAGCTGGTGATGTCTTTGTATTACTCGGACGAACTGAACCTCAAGGAGATCGGCGCGGTGCTGAATGTGACGGAGTCGCGCGTTTGCCAGCTGCATGGACAGGCGTTGGTACGCCTGCGCGCGCGGCTGGCGGCGTGGAAAGACGCGCAGGAGCCGGCCCGGCCGTGAGCGGGGGGAAATCGCGATGAATGCCGAGATGAAATTCCTGATTGTCGACGACTTCTCCACCATGCGGCGCATGGTCAAGAGCGTTCTCAATGAGCTCGGCTACAGCAACGTCACTGAGGCGGACGATGGCAGCACGGCGCTGCCCCTGCTGCGCGACGGGGATTTCGATTTTCTGATCACCGACTGGAACATGCCCGGAATGCCCGGACTTGATCTGCTCAAGGCGGTGCGCGCGAATGCCAAACTGGCGAAGCTGCCGGTACTGATGCTCACCGCCGAAGCCAAGCGCGACCAGATCGTGGAGGCGGCCCAGGCTGGTGTGAACGGCTATGTCATCAAGCCCTTCACCGCCGATGTACTGAAGAAGAAGCTGGCCAAGATACTCGAGGCGATGCCCAGCGATGCAACCGCGACCTGAGAATCGCTGTGGAGACATTCTACGGATGTGCTGAGCGTCATCGGCCTGCTGCTGGCGCTGTGCGCGATCCTGGTTGGCGCCATGCTCAAGGGCGCGGGCCTGATGGCGCTTGTTTCAACGGCGGGGTTCACGGTCGTCGTCGTCGGCACGATCGGCGCGATCTGCGTACAGACGCCGCTGCCGGTCATGCGCCACGCGCTGAAGATTCTGCCGTGGGTGATGCGCCCGCCGGCCCTGCAGCCGGAAATACTGCTGAAGAAAATGCTCGACTGGAGCAATACCGTGCGTCGACAGGGGCTGCTCGCCCTGGAACCGGCGATGCGGCGCGAGCGCGACCCCTTCGTGCGCAAGGCGCTGCAGCTGGTCGTGGATGGCAATGAACCGGATGCCATCCGCGGGGCGATGGAGGTGGAACTGAGCACGCGCGAACATACCGACACTCTGGGCGCGCGGGTCTTCGAAGGCATGGGCGTATATGCGCCGACCCTCGGCATCATTGGCGCGGTATTGGGACTGATGGCGGTGCTGCAGAATCTCTCCGACCCGTCCAAGCTCGGCCACGGCATCGCAGCCGCATTCACCGCGACCGTGTATGGCATCGGCCTGGCGAACCTGTTCTTCCTGCCGATCGCCGCCAAGCTGAAACTGACCATCCACGCCCAGTCGCAGGTTCGCGAGATGATCATCGAGGGCATGCTGTGCATTGCCCAGGGCGAAAATCCGCGCATCATCGAAACCAAGCTGCGCGGCTTCCTGCAGCAGGCCTGAAGCGATGGCGCGCAAGCGAAGAAAAAGGGTCGCCGAGGAGGAGACTTGGCACTCGGCCTGGGCCGTCCCCTATGGCGACCTGGTAACGCTGCTGTTCGCGTTCTTCGTGGTGCTGTATGCCGTGTCCTCGGTCAACGAGGGCAAGTATCGCGCCCTGTCGAGCACACTGTTCACCGAGTTCAACGGCCAGAAACCGCCGGGCTCCGCGCCCGGTTCCGCACCGGGGGCTCGCGCCGTCGTGCGTTCCTTCCCTGCAGCGGCCACATCGTCAGCCCCGGATTCGCATGCCATCTTCGCCGACACCGCCGTGGTGACCCGCAAGGAGGCCGAGGAGATCGCCCGCTCGCAGGCCGAATCCCAGGCGCTCGACAAGGTCGCCAGCGACGTGAGCACGGCGATGTCCGATCTGATCAAGTCGAATCTCGTCATCGTGCGCCGCAAAGGCACCACCATCGAGGTAGAGATCCGCACCGACATCCTGTTCCCCAGCGGCAGCGCAACCCTGTCGCCAACGGCCGTGGGCGTGATCCGCAAGCTGTCGCAGACGCTGATTTCATTGCCGAATCCGGTGCGTGTGGAGGGCCACACCGACAGTCAGCCGATCGATACCACGGCGTTTCCATCCAACTGGGAGCTGTCATCGGCGCGCGCCGCGAGCGTCGTGCACGTCATCGCCAACAGTGGTATTGATCCGGCGCGACTGTCCGTGATCGGCCGCGCCCAGTACAGCCCCGCGCAATCCAACGGCACCGCCGCGGGCCGCAACGCCAATCGCCGCGTCCTGATCGCAATCCTGCCGCCGGGCAATCCCGATCCTGGTGCCACCACTCCCCAGGCCCCTGCGGGCGACCTGCCGCCTGCCGCGCCGGTGACAGCCGCGCGCTAGACTCAGTCGTTCGTGGCACGCTTCGTGCACTTTCCATAGAGCGCACTTGCGACTCGCCGGAAAACCGGCGCCAGACGATGTGAACTGCGTCACAGGAAGATTGCAATGATTCAAACAGCCACACACCATGCCGCCGCGGCGCTCACCGCCACCCCGGTCTTCGGTTATGTCCTGGTGCCCTTGCCGGACTACATTCTCATTCCCATGACCGGCGCGATCGTGGTGCTGGCCGGAGTGTTGATCGCAGCCCTGTGTGCCGCTCGTTTGAAGCGCTCTGCGACTCTTCAATCCCGCGAGGTTCTCGCAGGTTCCGCCTATCTGGCCGAGCAGCTCGAACAGCTGCAGTCAGCACTGGCGGTCGCGGATGCGCGCGTGGCGGCACTGGCCGCACGTTTGGATGAACACTCCCGCACCGCACAGGGCGGCAGCTCCGCCAGCTACAACGTGGCCATTCGCATGGCGCGCAGCGGCGCCTCAAGACAGGAGCTGATGACTACCTGCGGGGTGACCCAGCAGGAAGCTGATCTGGTGCTGCGCCTCCACGCCGCCGACCCCACCGCACGTTCCGCCGCCTGAAGGCCGCCGGCCGCGCCGGCACCCCAGCTTGCCCAAGGAGTGATTCTTCCGGGACTGTGAGCCCGGAAGCGGCAATCCGTGCATGTTTCACGGTATCACTGACGCC
Source organism: Acetobacteraceae bacterium (assembly GCA_035486355.1). Classification (GTDB taxonomy): domain Bacteria; phylum Pseudomonadota; class Alphaproteobacteria; order Acetobacterales; family Acetobacteraceae; genus Palsa-883. The sequence continues at coordinate 443 of DATHNE010000134.1, read as the reverse complement.
TCAAGCCACTGCCCCCCCGGCCGATATCAGGATGTCAAAAAACGCCACAGTGGGTGGCGTTACGGATCCGGAATGAAATCAGCCCGCAAATCGGTGCGCCGCGCCCGCAGGAGTTCTGAGCCTACTGCCAGGTCAGAAGTCATTGCACTGCCCGCCGACTGCACCCTGCGCAATATCGGCGCCCTGCGGGACCAGCTGTGCGCGGTGCCGGCAGATGTGACCAACATCACACTTGATCTGCGGCAGCTGGAGCGTTTTGACACGGCGACCCTGCAGCTGGTGGCCGCATTCGCCCGCGACCAGATGCGCCGCGGCACCAATCTTCTGACCTGTGGCAATCGCGCCGTGTGGGATGAAGCCGCGGAGCTGCTGGGACTCACGGCCACCCTGGCCGGAAGGGTCTAGAGTCCATGGCCATTGATCTCACCCAGTTCCACGACGCT
>DATHNE010000133.1:0-18260 GCA_035486355.1 Acetobacteraceae bacterium | reverse complement strand
GGAGCACATTGTAGAACCCATCCAAATTGGTGCCCAGGACCGCGTCCCAGTCAGTGTCTTCCATGGCCGGAAATGCCGCGTCACGGGTGATGCCGGCGTTCAGCACCACACCGTAATAAACACCGTGCGTTGCGATGTCCTCCTCGATATGCGTCCGGCACGCCGCACGGTCACCGATATCGAAGCACATGATGCGCCCGTCACCGCCACCCGTGGCGATGGCGTCCAGTGTCGCGCGCGCGCCCGCGGTATCGGTGTGGCAGTGCACGGCGACCCGGAAACCATCTCTGGCGAGGCGCAGGGCGATCGCCTGGCCGATCCCCTTGCTGGCACCGGTGACCAGGATCGTCCGCTCCGGATTCATCGCTCCGCCTCAGTAGCCGAAATCGTGCCGGTACCATCACCCGAGGGTTGGAACACCGTCAACCGGGCGCACGTGCAGGTTTCGTCGCCGGCGTCGATCCGGCAATCGAACACCGCCATGCCCGCGTCCAAGAACACCTGCGCCACCGAAACCAACAGCGTCCCTCCCAGGATGAACCATAGCCGATCCGCGCTGAAATCCCGCGTGCTGAGCAGAACCCCCAGCCGCACGGGCTCGCCCGCTTCCCTGGCCCGCAGTCCGGCAAATGCGCCGCATGCCTGCGCCATCCATTCCAGGCCAATATGTGCCGGCACTCTGGCCCAGCCTCATGAACCGCGTCTCCGGTCGGATGGTCAGGGATGCGGTCAGTCCGGTGGTGCTCCAGGCGGTGACCTTGTCCAGTAGGACCGTGGGCGTTGCGCGCGGCACCAGTTCCGCCATCGGCCGGAGGCAGTCGGTCATGGCCCGTCCGCCATGGCACGGTGCCGAGCAGCAGCGCCACGTTGCTGCCGCCGAAGACCTATCAGGCGAACGACCTGGTCTGCGCGTAGGCGTCCTCGCCGCTCAGGCCAGGAAGGAGACGTGACACACCAAAATCATGCCCGAAGGGCGATAGCGTCAGAATGGATGCGCTGGCTTGAAAGGCCATGAACATCGGATCGGCAATGACGATCGCATGATCGGGTTATGCGACGAGGTGCTGGTCGCGGCCACACGTTGATACGCGGTGTCCTCTGAGTAGTTTCCGAACCTGCGGCTTTGGCTTGGCCAGAATCTACGATCCGCGCCGTCAGTCACCGGGACTCCCATCCCGGCCCTTCCCGGTCGACACTGAGTACTCCTCAGAGCGGGCGCTTCCTGGGTTCCTCCTCACGAGCGCCCGCTCATTCTTTTAAGTGGGGCGCCCGACGTGCCATATGCATGCCGTTGGCGAGGTCAGGGACACTCCGGCTTGCTCTCATAGGGACTGGCTCGCCCTGCATCGATGCCGGGAAGACGAAGGATGCCACTACTTGCAGACACATAAGTGCTTGGCTCGACTGGTGATTGATGGGACGAACGCATCCTGGTTCACCGCGGGCGCGAGAGGCGCGAACAACCTGCTGCGCTGTCTATGCGTGATGATGGTGGTCTGGCTGGCAGGGTGCGGTGCCGAGAATTTCAATCGACCCGGCGACGGCGGCAACGAAACCCTCTACACCGCGCTTTATCCATACTACGCCGAATTCTGCGCGGTGTCGCAGATCGACAAGAAGGTCGGCTTCGGCGCGGACATTCGTGGTCAGCCCGGCGGTCATTCGGTGTTCTATCTCAACGGCGCCTGCCGCGATTCTGGAACGGCATATCCGGTGCTGCGTCTTTGCGATCCAAGCGAGCGGGCCGGGGATGAAAGCGCTCGGTCAGACGATGGCCGGCTCGACGGCGTCGGTCTGAGCATGAACGCGCATTTCAGCAATGCCAAATGGGTCGCCGTGCCCGGTCGGGCATTCTTCTTCGATGGTGGCCTGCCGCCCAACCATGGGCTGACCCGTGCGGATTACCTGCGCGCCAAAGCAACAGCGAAACAACTTGGCATCTACCGCGCGATCAAGTTCCACAAGGAGGTGTTCGACGACAAGCCCGCTGACGTATCAGAGGAGGATTGGAAATACGAGGTATCTATCGCGACCGACTATGCCATCAGCTTTGGTCGCGGCCGGTTCTGCGCCAGGGTACCGGTCGACCGTACGCAGATGGAGCGGATGATCGCGTTTCTCAATGCGCAGAATGCGCCGTACCGCGAGGGGAAGGCGACCTTCGAGTGGAGTGTGTTCCAGGACAACTGCATCCATCTGGCCCACAACGCCCTCGCGGCCGCCGGGGTGTGGCCGGAATGGCCGATCGACATGCCACTGCTGTTCGCCATCTTCGACTTCCCGGTGCCGAAGAACGACTTCGTCAACCTGGTGCTCCGCGTCAACGATCCGCCGGATCTCGATCTGTTGGCGATCTACCATGACCCCACGGCGGCGCGATCTCTCGCGGAGTTTGACCGGCTGCCATGGCAACCGGGCGCGGTGGTGGAGTCGCGCCCGCCGCAGACCCCGAATGACGTTTACGACACCAATCTTGGTATGCTGTTCTACGACGACCCGATCACGGGGCGTTATCAGGCACGCCTCGATCAGATATTCAGCCACCCCCGTTATTTCGATATCGAGCAGAATCTCCGATATTTCGCTGCGCTGTTCCATCGGCTCGGCGCCGAGCGCCGCCCGCTCAGCACCTGGCTTGCACGCGAGGAATTCCGCGACCCGGAGGCGCGGCAACGCTTCACCGATTTCTATCGCCAGTTCTACGCCTTTGTGGCCAAGGAGGACGTCACGATCGAAGCGCGGCTCGCGCGGCTGACGACAATGACACGCGACAATATACGGCTGCGGCCGTTGGATCAGGCCGCCGCGAGGTGAACCCGTCGCGCACGCACGTGGTGGTGATACCCAGTTACAATACCGGCCGTCTGCTCCGCGAAACCGTAGGCCAGGCCCTGGCCGCGTGGGCACCCGTCTGGATCGTGCTGGATGGCAGTACTGATGGGTCGGGGGCGACCCTCGATGATTTGGCGGCAAGCGATCCTCATCTCACGATTATCGATCGTGGTCACAACGGCGGCAAGGGCGCCGCGGTACTGGACGCACTGGATCGCGCCGACGCGACGGGCTTTACCCATGTACTGGTGATGGATTCGGACGGTCAGCACCCGCCGGCGTACATCGGCAAGCTGATGGCGATGTCGGCGGCACGCACCAACGCGATGGTGCTGGGACGACCCTTGTTCGGTGCTGATGCACCCATTGAGCGCGTCTATTGGCGGCGTCTGTCGAATTTCTGGGTCGATGTCGAAACGCGATGGGCTGGCGTCGGCGATTCGCTGTTTGGCTTTCGCGTCTATCCGGTGCGACCGCTGCTGGAGGTGATGCGTCAGACCAGGTGGATGAGGCGTTTCGACTTCGATCCGGAAGCCGCGGTCCGCCTGTGCTGGGCTGGCATTCATCCGATCAACGTGGACGTTCCGGTGCGTTATCTGTCGGCGCAGGAGGGGGGGGTCTCGCATTTCCGCTACGGTCGCGACAATCTTCTGCTGGGCTGGATGCATGTGCGGTTGATCTACGGCTTGCTGTGCCGGGTGATGGCGCGCCTGCGGACGCTCTCGACCATCGCGGCGCACCGCATTTGGGCCGGAGCCGGCCCAAGGCCGCCGCGCAAATAGATCCATGTCCGGACTAATCGCCATCGTTGGGTGGCGCGGCGGCCTCGCTTGGTGTTCCGGCGCCGTGCCTTGCGAGCGCCGCGTGGTGTTGTCGATAGCCACGGATCATGGTCGCCATATCGGTGCTCTCCGGGAACCGGCGCCTGCGAATGGCATATTCGCCCAAGAACATCAGCACCACCAATGGCACATTAAGGCCACTGATGAACAGCGACCACCAGCGCGCCGGCGCGAAGCAGAACAGCAGCAGCGAGGCCACGAGCTGCCCCGCGAAGAAGATACACCATGCGATGGTCACATGGCGCGTGTAGCGTAACATTCCGGCGTGGAACCGCTGGTTCAGCCGTTGCGCCACGACGGTGATGATCGGCGTGCGTCCGGGCAGCAACGTGGCGGCGAACACCGCGAGCAAACTGGCGTAGAGCAGCGTATGTGACGACCCCGCGGCAAGACGCAGACCGAAGACCGGCGAGCGCAACAGGCCCAGGACCAGAACGGTGAGCATGGCGGCGGACGCCAGCAGGGCGAGGCGCCAGTGGTGGCCGGCGCCACCGACGCCGGCGATGATGACACCTACGGCGATCGCCTGCAGCACGCCCAGCGTCACCGCTATGCCGACCCCGTGTCCGGTCATCACAACGATATGATTGGCCACCGGCGCGGCCGCGGCGACGATCACCAGGGCAATTGTCAACGCACGCGTCAAGCGGCGGCCTCGGTCGCTCATGGCTGGCACGTGGTCTCCAAAGTTTGATCCAGGCACGACGTTTTGATCAAGCGGACTGGGCCGTTGAGAAGGCGGCAGCCTCGATCACCGCGGATTGTAGGCCCACAACCTGTTTGTCGCGACGCTGAGTAGTTTCCGAATCTGCCCTCTGCCGCACCGCCCCGATAACGATATGGTGGTTAGCCGCCGTCGCCCACACACTTCCCGGGCCGGTGAGATTTCCTCATACTCCGGGAAGAGCCGCACCTGTAACCTTTCGGGCGTGCGCGCCGGCTCTGATTTTGGGGGTGATCCGATGCCAGTTGCTGGTACGATTCCGGGTGATGATGACCGCCCAACGGCGACCGCCTGGATGCAACCACTGAACCGGCTGGCGCGTTTGTCAGTAGACAAAAACGGTTCGTCGGTGAGCGAGTCATGAACGCACCAATGCCCCTCCAGGCCAACACGGCGCCCGATCAGACTTGTGCTGAGCGGCAGCTGGCTGAGTTGATCGTGACAACCTTGCGGCTGGAGATGGGGCCAGACGAGATCGTCCCGAACGAGCCTCTGTTCAGCGGAGGGCTTGGCCTCGACTCGATCGATGCGCTGGAACTGGCGCTCGCGGTGTCGCGCGCGTATGGCATCGAACTGCGCTCCGATGACGAGCGGAACCTGCAGATCTTTGCTTCGCTTGCCAGCCTGTCCCGGCACATCGAGGCGCATCGGGCGGGCACGCTGCAATCCACGCCGTCCGCCCCCCCTTGAGCACCGACCCGACCTTTCGCCTGGTCGAGCGGCCCGGGAACGCGGTGCTGTTCTACCGCGGCGAAACGGCCGTCGACGCCGCCACGTTTCTGCGGCACTGCCACGCCCTGGCGGCGACGCTCCCCGCGCACGGGCACATGATCAACCAATGCCGGGACCGCTATGCTTTCGCGGTGTCGTTTGCGGCCTCGGTGCTGCGTGGAGCCCCCTGCCTGTTGACTGGTGACCGGTCCGCGGCCGGGCTGGGGATGTTGGCGGAGACCTACAAAGACAGCTACATCGTGACCGACGAGGCGGGCGCCGCGCGCGATGCGGCCGCGACTGCCGGGCTGCCGGTCCATGTCATCGATACCAGGCCGGGCGGCAGCGGCGCGCAGCAAAGTGACGACCCACCCAATCCGGGGATCCCGACCGATCAGCTTGCCGCCATCGTTTTCACCTCGGGCAGCACCGGCGCGCCGACGCCGCACTGCAAATCATGGGGTGCGCTGGCCGAGCGCAGCCGTGCGGCGGCAACGCAGTTCGGCCTGATCATGACCGATCCCGTTGCCGTGGTCGGCACGGTGCCGCCACAGCACATGTACGGCTTCGAGACCACGGTCCTGCTGCCGCTGCATGCGCCGGCCGCAAGCTGGTGTGGGGCGGCGTTCTATCCCACCGATGTCCAGGCTGCGCTCGAGGCGGTGCCAGCACCGCGGGTGCTGGTTACCACGCCGCTGCAGATGGGTGGGCTGCTCCGCGCGGCCGCCAGATTGCCCGTACTCCGTGCGGTCATCTCGGCGACAGCACCGCTGGAGGCTGATCTGGCTGCGGCGGCTGAGACGCGCTGGCAAACCCGGGTGCTTGAGATATTCGGCGCCACCGAAGTCGGGTCCATCGCCAGCCGACGTACCGTCGAGGGTGATCGCTGGAATCTGTATCCGGCGGTGCGCCTGGTTTCCGACGACGCGGCCGCTGACGCTGGGGATGAAATGGTCGCTGTGACCGCCCCGTTCGCGCCACAAGTGCCGCTCGCCGACAACGTTGAGCGGCTTGACGAAACCCAGTTTCGCCTGATCGGCCGGCGTACCGACATCGTGAAGCTCGGCGGCCATCGCGCCTCGTTGGCTGGACTCAACCGCGTACTCGTTGGGCTGGACGGCGTGATCGACGGTACATTCGTCGTGCCAGATAATCTCGATCAGCAACCGACCGCGCGGCTGATAGCGGTCGTGGTGGCGCCTGAGCGCAGTGCGAGCAGCATCCTGCGTGATCTGCGGATGCGGCTGGATGCTTTGTTCCTGCCACGCCGCGTTATCCTGGTGCCCGCTCTGCCGCGTAATGAGGTGGGCAAATTGTCGCGCGAGGCGTTGCTGCGGCTGGCGGCACAAGACCCGCCGGCCAGCGAGGCTTGATGCGGGGCGACATGCAGGCCGGCGGGTCGTTTGCGATACCGGCGGATCACCCATGCCTGCCGGGTCATTTCTTAAGTGGTCCGATCGTGCCCGGTGTGGTCCTGCTCGATGAAACGTTCGCGCTCATCCTGGCAGGGCATCCCGGCCACGTGGTCGTCGGCATGCCGAGCGTGAAATTTGTCCGCCCGGTGTTGCCAGGGCAGCGTGTGGCGATGTCGTGGCGTGAGACCGGCAACCGCAAAATCGCCTTTAGCTGCAGCGTGGCCACGCAAGTGGTGCTGCACGGCAGCATCCTACTTGGCCCCGCTCCGCCTGGGTCCGACGGGTGAGGGCGTCGAGCGAGTGGGCGGCGCGATCGGAACGCGGCAGCTTCGTGCTTGTCAGCGCCATGCTGTGGCTGGTGCTGCGCCTCGGGCCACGGGCGAGCCGGTGGCTGGTACCCCCGATCAGCCTGTGGTTCCTGGCGACCTCGGGCGCTGCGCGGAACGCATCGCGCGCCTATCTGGGACGCGTGCTTGGCCGATCGGCGCAATGGCGTGACGTGTCGCGGCATTTCCACAGCTTCGGCTGCGCCATTCTCGATCGTGTGTTCCTGCTGGCGGGCCGTACCGAGGGGTTCCATATCACCACCGAGGGCCTGGACGTGATGGACGACATCATGGTGCGTCGCCAGGGTTGTGTTCTGCTGGGCGCGCATCTCGGTAGCTTCGAGGTGCTGCGCGCGCTCACTGCACAGGCGCCGGTGCCGGTGTGGGCGCTGATGTTCCGACGCAATCGGGGCGCCCTGACCCGATTGCTGGAACGGCTGAACCCCGAGCTGCACCAGAACGTCATCGAGATCGGGGAACCCTCAGGCATGCTGCGCGTGCGCGAGTGCATCGCGCGCGGCGAAATTGTCGGCATCCTGGCCGACCGGTCGGTCACATCAGGGGAGGCCGGCTATCGCGCAGACGAGCGTCGGGTCGCGGTGCCGTTCCTGGGCAGCACAGCGCTGTTTCCGGCTGGGCCGTTCGTCCTGGCCGCCATGCTCGACGTGCCTGTCGTTCTGTTTCACGGGGTACGAACCGGGCCGCAATGTTATGCCGTCCGGTTCGCACATTTCGCCGACCGGGTGGTATTGCGCCGCGCTACCAGGACAGACGATCTGCGTGCCGTGGTCGCGCGCTACGCCGCTGCCCTGGAACGGGACTGTCGCGCTTACCCCTTGAACTGGTTCAACTTTTTTGCGTTCTGGGAGCATGGAGACGATGCCGACCGCGACCCGGATGGTGCGCGCCCCGTTCCTGCTGGCCTGGTTCCTGCTGATCATGTGCGTGCTGGCGTCGCTCCCTGCGCTGAGCGATCCGGCATCGGCGCAGCCCGCCCGAGCGGGTCCTGACCCTGCGGCCGACAGCCCAATCGGACTTGCCGAGTTGATGGCGATGATGGGCTCGGTGGCCGAGCGTCGGGCGACATTCCATGAGGAGAGGCGCTTTGCCGCGCTCACCGAGCCGCTGGAAAGCACCGGGCATCTGCTCTATCGCCGGCCCGACCATTTAGAGAAGATCACCGACGCCCCGCAGGCCGAACGCCTGGTTGTCGACGGCGACCGGCTGTCGCTAACCGTCGCCGGCGGGCCGACCCACGTCACCGATCTTGCCGCCCAGCCGGAATTACGCGCCCTGGTGGATGCCATGCGCGGCCCACTTGCCGGCGACACCGCGGCGCTCGAACGCGCCTTCAAGGTCGCCGTGCGCGGCACCAAGGCGGCGTGGCGGCTCGACCTTACTCCCATCGACCCGCGTGCCGCCAAACTGCTAACCGAGGTCCGCATCAGCGGCAGTGGCCCGACGATGCGCGAAGTGCTGCTGGTTCAGGCCAACGGCGACACCCAATACATGTCGATCGAGCCCTGACCTCAACGCTGATGAAGCGGGGACATCAACGCGCGGTTGCGTGGCGGCAGGCGGCACCGGTGCTGGGGGCACTGGGCGTCGCGATCGTGCTGCTGGTGGGGGTGTTGTCGCGGATCGAGGTTCACACCGACATGCTGGCGTTCCTGCCCGCCGGTGAGACCCCGGCCGCACGCCTGGTACTGCGCGAAGCGCGGGAGGGATCGGCGACCGGACTGATTCTGATTGGCATCGATGGCGCCCCGGTCGCGGAGCTTGCCAGGATCAGTCGGTCGGTGGCGGGCGGATTGACGCGATCGGGGCTTTTCGCCGTGGTCGCCGGCGGCCAGGCCGCCATTTCAGAGCAGGACGAGGCGCTGCTGTTCGCGCATCGATATCTGTTGTCTCCGACGACGAGTGAAGCTGCGTTTACCGTTCCGGCGCTGCATGCGGATCTGGAGCGCTTGCTCGGCCAGTTGCGCTCATCGGCCGCGCCTCTCGCGGTGCGGTACGGCCTGCGCGATCCACCGGGCGCGTTTCTGGCGGCGATGGGCAGTTGGATCGGCCCCAGCCGGATCCGCACGATCGACGGCGCCTGGTTTGCCCCCGATCGCGATCGCGCCTTGCTGCTGGCCAGGACCCGCGCGGGGGGCATGGACGTACCTGGACAGGAGGCCGCTTCGGCGGCGATCGAGCATGCTTTCGCGACGGCAAACCCTGGAGGGGCTCGACTTTTGGAGGCGGGACCCGCGGTGTTCGCGCGCGACGCGGCGCGCGCCATGCGCACGGACGTGCACCGCATCGCGATTGTATCGACCCTGCTGGTGATACTGCTGTTGTGGTGGCGTTTCCGCTCGCCATTGGTGATCGCGGCCATTGCCGTCCCGGTGGTGTCGAGCATCGCCGTGGCAGCGCTTGTGGTGCAGATCGTGTTCGGTGCGGTGCATGGCGTAGCGCTTGGTTTCGGCGTCACCATGCTGGGCGTGTCGGTGGACTATCCCGTGCTCATGATCGGCCACCGCAAGTCCGGTGAAACTGCCGCGGCCACACGGGCGCGCATCGGGCCAGCCTTCATTCTCGCGGTAATCACCGCCACTCTTGGGTTGACCGCGATGGTGTTCTCCGGCTTCCCGGGCCTGTCGCAGCTTGGCGTATTCTCCGCGATCGGGTTGATAACGGCGGCCATGGTGACCTGGTTTGTGCTGCCGCCTCTGGTGGTGGCAGCGAATCTTGCGCCAGTCGCTGCTGGCAGTGCCGCCTGGCTGGGTCGTATCGAGGCTCTCCGGCGCTGGCGCCTTGTCGGACTGCTGCCGGTGGTGCTCGCCGCGGGATGGCTCGCCGCCCGCGGTGGGCCGGCCTGGGAGGACGATCTGGAGAATTTGAGCCCGGTTCCCGCGGCGTCACGCGCGCTGGACGCCGAGTTGCGCGGTGAGCTGGGGGCGCCGGACGTCGGCCAGCTCGTGGTGGTACAGGGGGAAGATGATCAGGCGGTGCTGCGCCGGCAGGAGGCGCTGATCCCGTTGCTGGATCATCTCAAGGCGGAGGGTTTGATCGACGGGGCTGACTTAGCGGCGCGGCTGCTGCCCAGCGCGACGACCCAGGAGGCAAGGCGCGCCGCCCTGCCGGACCCCGATGTCCTCGCGGAACGGCTCGACGCGGCGAGGGTTGGTCTCCCATTTCGCCCGACGGCGTTTGGTGCCTTCGTGGCGGCCGTGCGAGCGTCGCGATCGATGGCGCCGCTGTTGCCGGCGGATCTGTCGGGCACGCCGTTCGGGGCCCGGCTCACGCCATTGCTGTTCGCCCGGGACGCGGCGTGGCAAGGCCCGATCGCGCTGCAGGGCGTGCGGAACCCAGCACGCCTGGCGGTGGCATTGGCGGATGGCGGCGTTGTGACGGATGGGGTTGCGACTCACCGGGAGGCGGACCCCGGACTGGTTGGTTCCCCGGCCGCGGCGCGGAACGCCGCGATCTATGTCGATATGCGGGCGGAGCTCAGTCACATCCTGTCCGGCTACACCGCGCGCGCCTGGCGTTGGCTCGGATGGAGTGGGGTGTTGGTGCTGGCGGCATTGGCGGTCGGGTTGCACGCCCCGGCCAGGGTGCTGCGCGTGCTCGGCTCGGTCGTGGCGGCGATGCTGGTCACTGTCGCAGTGCTGACGTTGTTGGGTACGCGGCTGTCACTCATCCATCTGGTGGCGTTGCAGTTGGTTGCCGGCGTCGGACTGGATTATGCCCTGTTCTTCGCCCGCCGGCAGCTCGATGCCGAGGAACGCGCGCGCACCTTGCGCACGCTGGTGACCTGCAACGCGATGACGTTACTCACCTTTGGGATGCTGGCGGCTTGCCAAACACCACTGCTGCGCGACATTGGCATGACAGTAGCCTGTGGTGCGGTATCGGCGATGGGGTTCGCGTTTCTTTTTGCGGGGGAACGGCCCGCCACCGGGGTGCCTCGCACAGGATCGAACGAGAGGTTTGGTTGAGTTCTGTGATGCGACCACTTGTTCTGACCGCGTGCACGATCATCAGTGCCATCGGGCTCGGTGCGGCTGCCCACGTGCAGGCGTTGCGCGCCCGCAGCGGCGGGTTGCGGCCGAACGATTTTGAACCGACCGCCGGCGGCTGGATCGGCCGCATCGCCGGTGTCGAGGCGTATCGGCTGCCCGCTTCATTGTCGGCGTTCGACTGCCGCAACAACCGGCTGACCGACATGGCGCTGCACACCGATGGATTTGCCGATGCTGTCCGCGCGGCCCGTGACGTCTACGGGGCTGGACGTATGGCCGTCGTGATGGGCACCAGCACGTCCGGCATCACCGCGGGCGAGGAGGCCTATCGGCAGCGCGACACCGCGAGCGGGGCATTGCCGGCCTGGTTCGAGTACGATCTGACCCAGGACCCGTTCTCTCTGGGGCGCTATGTGCGCACGGTGCTTGGCTTGCGTGGCCCGGCAATGGTGGTGTCAACCGCTTGCGCCTCCAGCGCGCGCGCTTTCATCGAGGCGGCCCAGTTGATCCACAGCGGTGTTTGCGATGCCGCGGTGGTGGGTGGTGCCGACAGTCTTTGCCGCATGACACTGCACGGGTTTGCCGCGTTGGAGTTGATTTCGCCGACCCCATGCCAACCCTGCGACGCCGGGCGCAGCGGCATTTCAATCGGCGAGGCGGCGGGATTTGCGCTGCTGGAACGGCTGGATGCGCCACGCCGCAATGACGCCACCGGCGCGCGTCTGGCGCTGCTGGGGATGGGCGCGGCAAGCGACGCCCACCATATGTCAGCACCGCATCCCGAAGGTGCGGGCGCGGTTCGCGCAATGCAGCAGGCCCTGCGCAGCGCCGGGATGACCCCCGCCGAGGTGGACTGGGTAAAGCTGCATGGGACCGGCACGCGGGCGAACGATGCCATGGAGGATCTGGCCGTTTTCGAGGTATTCGGCGCCGCTGTGCCGTGCAGTTCGATCAAAGGCTGGACCGGTCATACGCTCGGGACCTGCGGCATTCTTGAGGCCGTGATTGCCGGGCAATGCATGGCAGAAGGCTTCCTCGTCGGCTGTCTGGGGGTAGACGCTGTCGATCCTGACTTTCGGGCCGACGTCGTCGTTGCCAATCGGGAGCGGCCGATTCGCGTCGCGCTCAGCAATTCGTTCGGCTTCGGCGGCATCAACTGCAGCCTCGTGCTGGGCCACGTGGCGTGAGCACTTTGACAGCGCGCATTGTCGGGGTCTCGGTGTGGGGTCCGGGGCTGGAGGGCTGGCCTGCGAGCCAACCTGTGCTCGCCGGTGAAGTCGATTATGCACCGACGGTGTCGCCGGCGCCGCCACCGGCCATCCTATCGGCCAATGAACGGCGGCGTACCGGGCCGGTCGCCCGATTGGCGCTGACCGTGGCGGGGGAAGCGGCTGCGATGTCCGGCCTGCCCCTGGACCGCCTGCGCAGCGTGTTCGGCAGTGGCAACGGCGACGGCATCGTGGTCGGCAGCATTCTGGCGGACCTGACCAAGCCGGGCGAGCAGGAGCGGCTGATATCACCGACGCAATTTCACAATTCGGTACACAACGCCGCTGCTGGCTACTGGTCGATTGCCACGTCCTGCCGGCAGCCCGTGACCTGCCTTGCGTGCCACGACTTCACTTGGCCGGCTTCGCTGCTTGCTGCCATGGCCGAGGTGACGGTGCATGAGGAGGCGGTGCTGTTGTGTGTCTACGATCACCCGATGCCGGCACCGCTGGATGCTAAGCGCGGCCTGATCGCGCCATTCGGTCTGGGGCTGGTACTGGCCCCGGCAGGGCAGAAAGGCGGCATGGCTGAGATTGAAGTTCAGTTTGCGCCAGAGCCACCTCCCGACAATTCGGCGGTGCCGTATCAACCGGCCCTTCGCGCACTGGCCGCGGGAAACCCTGCGGCTCACGCACTGCGGCTGCTCGAAACGCTGGCGCGTGGGGTACAAGATCGGCATGCACTAACGTATCTCGACGGTCGCCTGGATGTTACGGTAATGCCATGAGGAACCGAGCAGTCACGGAGCGGTCCAGCATGCGACGCTCAGGGGTGGAGCGTGCTGTGGGCCAGCGCCCCGGCATCAATCATTCCATCCCTGATCACCCTATCCCTGATCATCGCATCCCTGATCACTGCATCCCTGATCACTGGGCGATCGGCCGGGATCCCATCGCGGCACTCGTCCCGCATAGCGGCCGGATGGTGCTGCTGGACGGCGTGAGGTCGTGGGGAGACAATTTTATCACCTGTTGGACACGGTCGCATTTGAACCCCGAAAATCCGCTGCGATGCGCCGGCCGCCTGGCGGCAACCTGCGGTGTTGAATATGCACTGCAGGCAGCCGCGTTGCATGGCGGGCTTGCGGCCGGCGGTGTCGCTCAACCCGCTGGCTACCTGGCGGCGTTGCGCGACGTGTCACTCCACGCCGACCGGTTGGACGACGCGACGATCGGTGATTTACAAGTGAGTGCGCGAATGGAACATCATGAGACAGGTGGATTGATCTACGCTTTCGAGCTGCACACGGAGGCGGGCGAGCTGTTGCTGTCCGGACGCGCCATCATTTCTCTGCCGCACGGGCACGTGGCATGACGCTCATGCCGTCGATCAGTCGGACATGAAACGTGCGCTGGTGACAGGTGGGGCGAGTCCGCTCCGCGCGGCGATCAGCCGGCGTTTGGCCGCGGATGGGCTCCACGTTCTTATTCATGCCAATGCCGGGGCTGCCCGTGCCGTCACCCTGGTCGCGGATATTCGCGCATCGGGTGGGTTCGCCGAGCTGTTGGTCTGCGATCCAGCCGACTTCACGGCGACTAAGGCCACTCTGGCATCAGTTGTTGCGACCGGCGTGCCGCAGATCGTGGTGCACAGCGCAGGTACGCATGATGGCGTGCCGATGGCCGGGATGTCCGAAGCACAGTGGCGCGGCGTTGTGGACGTCTCGCTCGGTGGTTTCTTTGCCGCGGTGCGGCCGTTGCTGCTTGACATGATGGCGACGCGCTGGGGCCTGGTCGTTGCGGTCCCGTCAGTATCGGCCTTGCTGGGCAATCGCGGACGGGTGAAATACGCCGCGGCCAAGGCCGGACTGATCGGCGCGGCAAAATCCCTCGCGCGCGAGGTGGCCGGCCGCGGTCTGACGGTCAACGCGGTGGCACCCGGCGTGCGTGCATCCCCCGTGGTGGATGCGACGACGGATGCAGCCGGCATCGCCGCGCCGGTGCCGATGAAGCGTGCCGGCCACCCGAGGAGGTGGCCTCGCTGGTCGCGTTTTTGGTATCTGATCGAGCCGCCGATGTCACAGGCCAGGTGATCTCGATCAATAGCGGCATGGCCTGATCCGCCGTTCGTGACGCGTGCATGAGAAAGGACGACCCGATGACCGAAGTTGCTTATTCTGCGGCCACCCGCAGCACTGCCGCACTGCCAGCACCAGGTGAAGTTTGCCAATGCGATGTTCTGGTGATTGGCGGCGGGCCGGCCGGGTCGACCGCTGCCGCCTTGCTTGCCGAGCGTGGCCGCGATGTCGTGGTACTGGAAAAGGACGCGCATCCCCGCTTCCACATTGGCGAGTCGTTGCTACCCCGGAACACAGAACTATTCGACCGCTTGGGGCTGCGCGAGCAAATCGCGGCGATCGGGGTGCACAAGCCCGGTGCCGAATTCGTCTCCGACATTACGGGCAAGAGCGTGCATTTCGAGTTCGCCGATGGGCTGGACCAAGCCTACACCTACAGTTGGCAGGTTCGCCGCTCGGAATTCGACGCGATGCTGTTTGCCAACGCCAAGGCGCGTGGCGCGCGGGTGGCGGAGCGCACGCGGGTGACAGACGTTGAGTTCGGGGTGGACGGTGCCCGCGCACAGGTGACCGCCATCGGACCGGACGGTGAGACGTTGTTGTACGCGCCACGTTTTGTGCTGGATGCGTCGGGTCGCGATACGTTCTTGGGGCGCAAGATGCGTTCCATCCAGGCGAACAAGGTTCACAAGACCGCAGCGCTGTATGGCCACTTCAAGGGCGCAGTCACCCGCACCGATGAGCTGGCCGGCTACATCACCGTTCACCTGGCTGAGGACGGGTGGTTCTGGTTTATTCCGCTGCCCGATAAGGTGATGAGCATTGGTTTTGTCGGCGATCAATCCGCGTTTAAGGGTCGCCAGGGCAGTCCGCACGAGCTGTTCATGGCCCGTCTGCGGGGCAGCCCGACCGCGCGCGCGCGAATAGAAGGGGCTGAGCTAATTTCCGACGTCGTCAGCACCGGGAACTACTCGTATGCATCGAGCGTCCATTCGGGAGATGGTTATCTGATGATCGGCGATGCTTTCGCGTTCATCGACCCGGTGTTCTCCAGCGGGGTTTTGCTGGCGATGACCTCAGGTGATCTTGGCGCCGGCGTGGCCGACACCTGGCTCGACGACAAGGTGGCCGCGCGGGCCATGGCGCGCCGCATGGAGCGTGAGCTACGCGCGGCGATGCGGCGAATCAGTTGGCTGATCTACCGGATCAATACACCCGCGCTGCGCATGCTGTTCATGGCACCAGGCAACAAGTTCCGCATGCGTGACGCTCTGATCAGCTTGCTGGCCGGCAATCTGCGGACGAACCGGCGTCTGGTGTTCCCGGTCCTGGCATTCAAGTCAGTTTACTACGTAATGGCGGGATTACACCGATTGGGCATCCACTGGCAGCCGGGGGCCGCACGCGGTACGGCAATCGCGGCTGAATAATCCGCGGACGAATCAGTATAGGGCAGACACGCGGGCGAGCGATCCTCAATGCGCCACCTGTGGAACAACCCAGGCCACGGTATCCGGCGATTTCCGTTCAATTGCGTAGAGCGCGCTTAGATTGGCCAGGATAAGAGGCGCTCGAAGCAAAACGACCTCGAGGAACCACTTTGTAACATGATGGACACTGGTTGGATGGTAGCGGCGGGCGGATTTGAACCACCGACCAAGGGATTATGATTCCCCTGCTCTACCGCTGAGCTACGCCGCCATCCGATCCGAGAGGGCGCGGAGATAGCCCCGCCCCCCAGGCGGCGTCAACTGCTGGTCGGCGGATGAACCCGCCACCCAGCACCCGGTTGCCGGCATAAAACACACAAGCCTGTCCGGGCGCCGGCAATGCAGGGGCGTCCAAGAGGACCTCCGCGCCGTCCGGGGTCACCTGTACCGATGCCGGCCGCGGCACATCTCTCGCGCGCAATTTCACCTGGCACCGCAACGTGCCTTCAGGCGGTGTGGTCAGCCAGTTCAGCTCGCGCAGCGGCACCCGTGTCGTCCCGTCGGTGCGTGGCCCAACCACCACCCGCCGGGTCCGCGCGTCCAACGCCACCACAACCTGCGATACCCCACCAAGGTCAGATGCCGCGCCGAGGCGCTTGGCCTGACCCACTGTGTACTGCGCCACACCCTCGTGGTGGCCCACGACAGTTCCGCTGCGGTCGATGATATCGCCCTGCGCGCCCGCATCCGGCCGCAGTCGCCGCACGATTTCGGAATAGCGGCCGGTCGGCACGAAACAGATATCCTGGCTGTCAGGCTTCGCCGCGACCTTTAGCCCGAGCCGCGCCGCTTCCGCCCGCACCGCATCCTTGCTGGCCATATCACCCAGAGGGAACAGGGTGGCGGCAAGCTGGTCTCGCGTCGTGGCAAACAGGAACCAGCTCTGATCGCGTGTCTCATCCACGGCGCGATGCAGCTCCGGACCCGCGGGCCCGTCCAGCCGCCGCACGTAATGACCGGTCGCCAGCCGATCCGCCCCCAGCCCGCGCGCCAACGCGGTGAGATCGGCGAACTTCACCGTCTGATTGCAGCGCACGCACGGCACCGGTGTTTCACCGCTGGCATAGCTGTCGGCGAAGTCGGCAATCACGGCGTCGGCGAAGCGTGCCTCCGCATCGATCACGTAGTGCGCAATGCCGAGCTGATCGGCCACGGCACGCGCGTCATGGATGTCCTGCCCGGCACAGCATGCGCCCTTCCGCCCGGTTGCGGCGCCGTGGTCGTAGAGCTGCAGCGTGACGCCGATCACCTCATGCCCGGCCTGATGCAACAGGCCAGCGGTGACACTGCTGTCCACGCCGCCCGACATGGCAACGACGATGCGCATGCTACTCGTTCAACACATTCCGGCTGCCGGTGGGCAACGTCACCACAAGCCCGTCCAGCGCCTCGGTGATGACGATCTGGCACCCCAGGCGCGACGTTTCCGTCAGGCCGAAGGCGAGATCGAGCATGTCCTCCTCATCCTCCGTCGGCTCCGCCAGCATCTTGAACCAGGTGGGCTCGACAATGACGTGGCAAGTCGAGCAGGCGAGCGACCCTTCGCAGGCCCCCTCGATGTCCACGTTGTTCTGGTGCGCGATTTCCAGCACCGACAGCCCCAGTGGCGCGTCGACTTCGCGACGCGTCCCATCGCGCTCGATGAACGTCATCTTAGGCATACGGCAGTTGCTTTCGTTCAAGCCTTGGTCACTGACACGACCGCCGGGGTGGGCATCCCGGCATGCGCGGCCGCCAGCGCGGCGGCGGCGAAGTCGACGTCGGCGGCGGAGGTAAAGCGTCCAATGCCGATGCGCAAGCTGCGCGCGGCCTCATCTTCGGACAGGCCCAGCGCGCTCAGCACATAGGAGGGTTCGACTTCCGCCGAGGAGCAGGCCGAGCCGGTGGAGATGCAGAGATCCGGCACGCGTGCCATCAGCTCCGCGGCTGCCACCGCCGGAAAGGTCAGGTTGAGGTTCCCCGGAATGCGCGCCGCCATGCTGGCGTTCACGCGCAGGCCGGGGATGTCGGCGCGCAAACGCTCCAGCAGGCGGGTGCGGAGGGTGCCGACACGCTTTGCCTCGTCCTGCATCTCCGATCCGGCCAAGCGGCATGCTTCGCCCAGCCCGATGACCAACGGCGCGGGCAACGTGCCGGAGCGCA
The DNA here is from genome assembly GCA_035486355.1 of Acetobacteraceae bacterium. Lineage (GTDB taxonomy): Bacteria > Pseudomonadota > Alphaproteobacteria > Acetobacterales > Acetobacteraceae > Palsa-883. Next base: position 482 of record DATHNE010000133.1, on the reverse strand, counting down.
GGCCTCGTTCCTGGCCGCCACCCGAGAATAACGGCACGAGGCGCACACGCGGTCGGCGGCGGACGTACAGCGCGCCGACGCCCTTCGGGCCGTAGATCTTGTGGCTGGAGATCGACAGCAGATCGACCTTCCAGCCAGTCACGTCGATCGGCACTTTGCCGATGCCTTGCGCCGCGTCGGTGTGGAACAGGGCACCCGTGTCCTTGGTCATCGCGGCGAGGGCGGCGATATCCTGCATCACGCCGATTTCGTTGTTCACCGTCATGACGCTGACCAGCACGGTTGGCACGGCGAGCGCCTCGCGCAGCACCGCGGGGTCCAGCAACCCGTCGGCACGCACCGGTAGGAAGATCGGCTCGAAGCCTTCCTCCTTCAGATCCCCCACCGACTCCAGGACGCATTTGTGCTCTGTCGCGACAGTGATGACGCGCTTGCGCTCGCTGCCCATACGCAGCGCATGACGGGCAGCGCCCTTGATGGCA
>DATHNE010000132.1:0-40091 GCA_035486355.1 Acetobacteraceae bacterium | reverse complement strand
TCGCCTCGGCGGCGATGGTGGTCAGCGCGCGCAATCCGGTTCATTCCGTATTGTTCCTGATCCTGTCGTTCTTCAATGCCGCGGCGTTGTTCGTGATCGCGGGGGCCGAGTTCCTGGCGATGGTGCTGGTCATCGTCTATGTCGGCGCGGTCGCGGTGCTGTTCTTGTTCGTTGTGATGATGTTGGACGTGAACTTCGCGGAACTCCGGGGCGGGTTTCAACGCTATTTGCCGATCGGTGCGGCGGTTGGCGCCGTGTTGTTCGTCGAGTTGGCGGCGCTGTATCTGGGCTGGACCATCACACCAACTGCCGCGACGTTGCGCCTGTCGCCGGCGCCGCCGATCGGCAACACGCAGGCGCTGGGCAACATTCTCTATACCGACTACATCTTCCTGTTCCAGGCAGCCGGGCTGGTACTGCTGGTCGCGATGATTGGCGCGATCGTGCTAACGCTGCGCGACCGCAAGACCTCGCGCCATCAGAACATCGCGCGCCAGACCGCGCGCACGGTCGCCGAGACACTGGAGATGGTCGACATCTCGGTCGGTGTCGGGATCAAGGACCTGGGTATCTATCGCCCGAAGTTGCCACCACCTGAACCCGAGCCGGAGCACGCTGATGGCGACCACGGCCACGGCGCGCACCATGCACCGGAGATCCGCTGATGGGCACGATGGCGGTCGGACTGGGACACTACCTGGTGGTCAGCGCCATCCTGCTGGTGCTGGGTGTGTTTGGCATCTTCCTGAATCGTAAGAACGTCATCGTCATCCTGATGTCGATTGAACTGATCCTGCTGGCGGTGAACCTGAACCTGGTGGCGTTCTCGGCCGCGCTGGGGGATCTGGCCGGACAGATCATGGCGATGTTCGTGCTGACCGTCGCCGCTGCTGAAGCGGCCATCGGCCTCGCTATCGTGCTGATCTATTTCCGCAACCGCGGCTCGATCCAGGTCGAGGACGTGACGTTGATGAAGGGTTAGGGCTGTGATCCGTCATCCGTGGTCAGTGATTGGTCGGCGGCCGGACGGTCGGGAGAAGCGCCTGTGATCTACGCCGTTGCCGTTTTCGCGCCGCTGGTCGGCGCGATGATATCAGGCCTGCTCGGCCGGGCGATCGGCGATCGCGCCGCGATGAGCGCGTCCATCATCGGCATGGTTGTCGCCGCGATCTGTGGGCCGCTGGCGGCATTTCAGCTTGCCTCGGGCGTGGCGGAACCGGGCGTGGTGTTGATCGCCACATGGGTCGACGTCGGGCATTTCCACGTGGCGTGGGCGCTGCGCTACGACATGCTGTCGGCTGTGATGGTCGCCATGGTGTCGTTCGTTGCCATGCTGATCCATGTCTATTCGATCGGCTACATGGCGCACGACGCCTACCCGCGTTACCGGTTCTTCGCCTATCTGTCGCTGTTCACCTTCTCCATGCTGATGCTGGTGACGGCGGACAACCTGACGCAGCTCTTTTTCGGCTGGGAAGGCGTCGGCCTCTGTTCGTACCTGTTGATCGGCTACTGGTATGACCGTCCTGCGGCCTGCGCCGCGGCGATCAAGGCGATGATCGTCAACCGCATCGCCGACCTACCCTTCGCGGTCGGCGTTGCGCTGATCTATTTCAAGTTCGGTTCGAACGAGTTCACCACCGTCTTCTCCACGATCGCCGCCCACCGGGCCGACACCTATGCGCTGTTCGGCGCCACCTTCCCCGCGTTCGAAGTGATCGGCGTGCTGCTGTTCATCGGCGCGATGGGCAAGTCGGCGCAGCTCTTCCTGCATGTCTGGCTGCCGGACGCGATGGAAGGCCCGACGCCGGTCTCCGCGCTGATCCATGCGGCGACGATGGTGACCGCCGGCGTGTTCCTGATGGCGCGCATGTCGCCGTTGATGGAATACGCGCCGTTTGCGCTGGGCATGGTCACGGTCGTCGGTGCGTCCACCGCGCTGTTCGCTGCCACCGTTGGTTGCGCGCAGAACGACATCAAGCGCGTGATCGCCTACTCTACGTGTTCCCAGCTCGGCTACATGTTCACTGCCGCTGGGGTGGGCGCGTACCAGGTGTCGGTGTTTCACCTGATCACGCACGCGTTCTTCAAGGCGTTGTTGTTCCTGTCGGCCGGATCGGTGATCCACGCGATGTCCGACGAGCAGGACATGCGCAAGATGGGCGGCTTGGCGAAGCTGATCCCCTGGACTTGCACGGTGATGTGGATCGGCAATCTGGCGCTGGCCGGTATTCCGCCGTTCGCTGGCTACTATTCGAAGGATGCCATCATCTCGAGCGCCTATGCGGCCGGCACTGGTGTCGGCATGTATGGGTTTGTGTGCACGGTGCTGGCGGCGTTTCTGACGGCCTTCTACTCCTGGCGCCTGCTGTTCATGACGTTCCACGGCAAGTCGCGCGCCGATCATCATGTGTTGGAGCATGTGCACGAAAGCCCCGCCGTGATGCTGGCGCCGCTGGTGGTGCTGGCGATTGGCGCCGTGGTGGCGGGCAAGCTGCTGGATGGCACGTTCATCGGTGAAGGCTGGCAGGCATTCTGGCATGGCAGCATCTTCAACGGGGCGAACAACCATGTGCTGGCCGGGATTGAGCAGGTGCCGGGTTGGGTGGAGCTGTCGCCGCTGGTCGTTGGGCTATGCGGCATCGCGCTGGCCTACGTGATGTATATCGCCAATCCGCTGCTGCCGCGCCGCCTCGCGGGCGCCTTCCCGGGCGTCTACCAGTTCCTGCTCAACAAATGGTATTTCGACGAGCTGTATGATCGGATCTTTGTGCAGCCGCTCATTCGATTGGCGCGTACGTTCTGGCAGGTGGGTGATGCCACGCTGATCGACGGCGTGCCGAATGGGTTGGCCACCCTGGCGACCGACTCTTCAAGCCAGGTGGTCAAGCTGCAGACCGGCAACCTCGCCGCCTACGCTTTCTCGATGCTGATCGGCGTGGTTGCGCTGATCTCCATCTTCCTGCTGTTCCGGTGACGCGATGAACGCCGCGGGCTTCCCGATCCTCTCCCTCATCACCTGGCTGCCGCTGGTCGGCGGCCTGGTGATCATGTCAGTGCGTGGCGACGAGGCGACCGTCGCCTCCAACGCGCGCTGGACCGCGCTGTGGACCAGCCTGATCGTGCTGGCGCTGTCGCTGGTGCTGTGGGTCAAGTTCGACCCCGCCGATGGCGGTTTCCAGTTCGTTGAAGACGTCCGATGGTTGCCCGATTACGGCATCGGCTACAAGATGGGCGTCGACGGCATCTCGATCCTGTTCGTGCTGCTGTCCACCTTGCTGACGCCGGTCTGCATCCTGGCGAGCTGGGATTCGATCCAGCGCTCGGTGCGCGAATACATGCTGACCTTCCTCATCCTCGAAACGATGATGGTGGGCATGTTCTGCGCGCTGGACTTCATCGTATTCTACATCTTCTTCGAAGGCGTGCTGATCCCGATGTTCCTGATCATCGGGGTATGGGGCGGGCCGCGGCGGGTTTATTCCGCGTTCAAATTCTTCCTGTTCACGCTCACCGGCTCGGTGCTGATGCTGCTAGCGGTGCTGGCGATGTGGTTCCACGCCGGTACCTCCGACATCACCGTGCTGCTGAAGACCCAGTTCCCGGCCAGCATGCAGACCTGGTTGTTCCTGGCCTTCTTCGCCTCTTTCGCGGTCAAGGTGCCGATGTGGCCGGTGCACACCTGGTTGCCGGACGCGCACGTGGAGGCGCCCACCGCGGGCTCGGTCATTCTGGCGGGCGTGCTGCTGAAGATGGGGGCGTACGGGTTCCTGCGTTTCTCGGTGCCGATGCTGCCGCAGGCGTCGGCGACGTTCGCACCATTCATGTTCACGCTGTCCGTGGTGGCGGTCGTCTACACGTCACTGGTGGCGTTGGCGCAGGAGGATATGAAGAAGCTGATCGCCTATTCATCGGTTGCCCATATGGGCGTGGTGACGATCGGCATCTTCACGTTCAACGTGCAGGGCATCCAGGGCGCGATGTTCCAGATGCTGTCGCACGGCATCGTGTCCAGCTCCTTGTTCCTGATCGTGGGCGTGATCTACGACCGCATGCATTCGCGCGACATCGCGCGCTACGGCGGGCTGGCCGACCGCATGCCGAAATATGCCCTAGTGTTCATGTTCTTCACCATGGCCTCGATTGGCCTGCCGGGCACATCGGGGTTTATTGGCGAGTTCCTGGTGATCATCGGCGCGATGCAGGTGAACTTCTGGCTGGCCCTGCTGGGCGGGTTGGGGATGATCCTGGGCGCGGCGTACATGCTTTACCTGTACCGGCGGGTGATCTTCGGCCGGCTGACCAAGGCGGATCTGCGTGGCATCCTGGATCTGTCACCGCGAGAGATCACGGTGTTCGCGCCGCTGGTGCTGATCACCCTTTGGATGGGCGTCTATCCGACCAGCTTCACGCGGTTCTTCGACGCCGCGGTAACGCAGATGGTGCAGCACCACGCGCAAGCGATGGCCGCGCCCAACAGCGCGTCATTGGCCCAGGCCGGCACGCCGGCCATCAAGCTCGCGGGGATGCAGCGGTGATGAACTGGACACTCGCGCTGCCGGAGCTGGTGCTGTCGATCGTCGGGATGATGATCCTGGTGTTCGGCGTGCTGCGTAAAGGCGACAATGCGTTCCTTGCCAGCATGTTCACCATCGGCGGTTTCGTGTTGGCGGCCTTCCTGGTGGTTTCTGGCAGCAACGGTTCCGGCTTCCATGGTCAGTTCGTCGTCGATCCGTTCAGCAGCTTCATGAAGGAGCTGATCCTGGCCGGTGCCGTGCTGTCGCTGATCCTGTCGCTCGACTACAACCGACAGGCGGGGTTATCGCGCTTTGAATTCCCGGTTCTGATGCTGTTTGCCGTGGTCGGCATGCTGATCATGGCGTCGGCGTCGAACATGATGACGCTGTATCTGGGGCTGGAGCTGCAATCGCTCGCGCTGTACGTGCTGGCGGCGTTCGCGCGCGATGACCTGCGCTCCAGCGAGGCAGGGTTGAAATATTTCGTGCTCGGTGCATTGGCGTCGGGCCTGCTGCTGTATGGCATCTCGCTGGTCTACGGCTTCTCTGGCACGATGGATTTCACCCAGCTCGCCAAGCTGCTCGCAAAGCCGGAGACCGCATCGCCGGGTCTCATCGTTGGCCTGGTGTTTGTGCTGACGGGGCTGGTGTTCAAGATCTCGGCCGTGCCGTTCCATATGTGGACGCCAGACGTCTATGAGGGCTCACCGACGTCGGTGACAGTGTTCTTCGCGACCGCGCCCAAGGTCGCGGCGATGGCGCTGCTGCTGCGGGTGATGGCGACACCGTTCGGACATCTGGTCGGCGCCTGGCAGCAACTGATAATCTTGATCTCGATCGGGTCGATGATCCTCGGCGCGCTGGCGGCGATCGGGCAGACCAGCATCAAGCGGCTGATGGCGTATTCCTCGATCGGGCATATGGGCTACGCACTGATCGGTCTGGCCACGGGCACGCCCGAGGGGATCCGCGGCGTGCTGGTCTACATGGTTGTCTACGTGTTCATGAGCGCCGGCACCTTCGCGTGCGTCATCGCGATGCGCCGCAAGGGGCAGTCGGTGGAGAAGATCAGTGACCTGAGCGGGCTGTCGCGCACTGACCCGGGCATGGCGCTGGCGTTCGCGGTGTTCATGTTCTCGATGGCCGGCATCCCGCCGTTGTCAGGATTCTTCGGCAAGCTCTACGTGTTCATGGCGGCCGTGCAGAGCGGGCTGTGGACGCTGGCCATCATCGGTGTGCTGACCTCGGTGGTGGGCGCTTTCTATTATCTGCGCATCGTCAAGGTGATGTATTTCGATGCGTCAGTTGAGGCGTTCGATCCGCGCCCGGCGTCCTTGTCGTTCGTTGCCGCATTAGGCGGATTGTTCACCGCCTTCTTCTTCGTGTTTCCCGCACCCTTCATCGATGCCGCGCAGGCGGCGGCCAAAGTGCTGTTCGGATAGGAGAGGCGGCATGCTGCTGGTCGTCGACGCCGGCAACACCAACATCGTCTTCGCCGTGCACGATGATTCGGGATGGCGCGGCACATGGCGCATTCGTACCGAGGCGCAACGCACGTCGGACGAATACGGCGTGTGGCTGATGGCGCTGCTGGCGAATGCCGGCCTGCGCAAGGACGACATCTCCGCCGCGGTGATCGGCACGGTCGTTCCGGCTGCGTTGTACAACCTGCGCCGGCTGTGCCGCGATTGGTTCAGTGTGGAACCGCTGATCGCGCGTGCACCGCTCAACTGGGGTTTCGACATCCGAGTCGACAACCCCGGCGAGGTCGGCGCCGACCGGCTGGCCAACTCGCTCGCTGGCCATACCAACTTCGGTGGCCCGCTGATCGTGCTGGATTTCGGCACGGCCACGACCTTCGACGTGGTCGACAAGGATGGCGGCTATCTCGGTGGCGTGATCTGCCCGGGCATCAACCTTTCGCTCGGCGCGCTGCACCAGGCAGCGGCGCGGCTGCCGCGCATTGGCATCGGCCGGCCACAATCGGTGATCGGCCGCTCCACGGTGCCCGCCATGCAGTCCGGCATCTACTGGGGCTACGTCGGCATGATTGAAGGGCTGGTGGCGCGCATCCGGGCCGAGTACGGTGGGCCGATGAAGGTGATCGCCACTGGGGGGCTGGCCCCGTTGCTTGCGGAAGGGACGATGGTGATCGAGCAGATCGATCCCGATCTCACGCTGGAGGGGCTGCGGCTGTTGGCGGAACGCAACCCTGCGCCCACATTGTCTCGTGAACGCGCACGATTGATCGAACACGAGTAAACAGACCGGATGAACGTTTCCAGCGGTGACCTTGCCTTCCTGCCACTCGGCGGGACGGGCGAGATCGGCATGAACCTGAATCTCTACCGCTGTGACGGCCAGTGGCTCGCGGTCGATTGCGGGATCGGCTTCGGCGGGTCGGAGCTGCCGGAGGTCGACATCATGACCCCGGATCCGTCTTTCATTGTGGAACGGCGCGATCGGCTGAACGGCCTCGTTATCACCCACGCGCATGAGGACCATCTGGGTGCGGTTGCGTGGCTGTGGCCGCAATTGCAGTGCCCGGTCTATGCGACGCCGTTTGCCGCCGCTGTACTGCGGCGGAAGTTGTTGGAAGCCAACCTGCTGGGCCAGGTGAAGCTGCATGTCGTGCCGCCGGGCGGTGGGATCGAGCTGGCGCCGTTCTCGCTGCGGTTTATCCGTATGGCGCACTCGATCCCGGAATCGCAGGCGCTGGCGATCACGACGCGCCATGGCGTGGTGCTGCATACCGGTGATTGGAAGCTGGATCCGACGCCGTTGGTTGGGCCGCCGACTGATGAGGCGGCGCTGGCCGCGCTGGGTGCTCAGGGTGTACTGGCGATGGTCTGTGATTCGACCAACGCGATGGTGGAAGGCCATTCCGGCAGCGAGGCGGAAGTGCGGCAGACCTTGTCCGCGCTGATCCGCAACCTGTCCGGGCGTGTGGCGGTGACGTGTTTCGCGTCCAATGTTGCGCGGATGGAATCAGTCGCGCTGGCGGGCCAGGATGCGGGGCGCAGCGTCGCGCTGGTCGGCCGGTCGTTGCGCAACATGGATGCGGCCGCGCGCGAATGCGGCTATCTCGTCGGCATCCCACCCTTCCTGCGCGAGGACGATTGCGACGACGTGCCGGATGATAATCTGCTGATGCTGACAACAGGAAGTCAGGGCGAGCCGCGCTCGGCGCTGGCACGTATCGCTGATGACTCGCATCCGCGCATCGCGCTGGGGGAGGGGGATACGGTGGTGTTTTCCTCGCGCATGATTCCGGGCAACGAACGTGCGATCGGCAACGTGCAGGACCAGTTGGTGCGGCGTGGCGTGCGGCTGATGACGGATGACGATCACCTGGTGCACGTCTCGGGCCATCCCGCGCGGGATGAACTGCGACGGCTGTACCGGCTGGTGAAGCCGCGCTACGCGGTGCCGGTGCATGGCGAATGGCGCCATCTGACGGCGCATGCGGAACTGGCGCGGGAGGCGGGCGCGGAGCCCGTCCTGCTGGAGGATGGCGATCTGCTGAACCTGGCGCCGGGCGATGTCGAAGTGGTGGACAGTGCGGTGACGGGCCGGCTGGTGGTGGATGGCAATCGCCTGGTGCCGCTGCGCGGTGGGGTGATGGCGGCGCGCAAGCGCATGCTGTTCAACGGTGTCGCCGTGGCCAGCTTGGCGGTGGATGGGGCGGGGCGTCTCATCGGCCGGCCGCGTCTGACCACGCCGGGCCTGTTCGAGCTCGATGATCCGGAGACGGAGCGCATCACCGGCGAGATCGCACAGGCGATCGGCGAGCTGCCTGCACCACTGCGTCGCGACGATGCCGCGTTGAGCGAGGCCGCGCGGGCGACGCTGCGCCGTGCCCTGGGAAAGCGGCTGCAGAAGCGTCCGCTGGTTGAGGTGCACGTGTTGCGGGTGTCGTAGGATGGATTGGTTCACCGGCATCATTCTCTACGTCCTGATCTGGTGGACGGTGCTGTTCGCGGTGCTGCCGTTCGGTACCAAGCCGGTGGTCAAGCCGGATGCGCAGACCGGCTGGCGCGGCGCGCCCGAGCAGCCGCACCTGCTGCGCAAGGCGATTGCCACAACGATCGTGGCAGCGATCGTTTGGGTCGCCGCGTATTACTTCGTCATCGCCAATCCCTGGCTGAGCTTCCGCCACGGCTGGCTGGCGCCGCCGCCGGAGTAGGCCGGATTTCGCTTGCGACGCTGTGGTGCGGTGCGGTCTGTTGCCGGATCGCTGGCTGTGTCGATCGGAGCCACACATGGACCGCCCGCTGGATCGTTTCCTTGCCAATTGCCGCCAGGTGATTGCCCGTACCGGCGATGCCGCTGAGCGGGTGACCGAGATCGCACCGCTGATGCTGGCGTTGCTGCGGGGCGGGACGGACTTCCTGCGTCCCGAGCATTACCGCGAGGACCCGGCGCATTACGCGCGCAACGCGATTTACATCTGTCCTGATGGGGAGCTGTCGCTGTTCGCCCTGGTCTGGCTGCCGGGGCAGTGGACGCCGGTGCACGACCATGGCAGCTGGGGTGTGGTGGGGGTGGTCGAGGGGCTGCTGGAGGAGCGTGCCTATATGTCCGCCGACGGGGAGATCCGCTTCGATCGCGACATCCGGCTGCGGCGAGGTGGGGTGGTGCTGCTCAATCCTGGCGCGGTGACCACGTTCGTGCCGAACCCCGACCATATTCACGTGACGGGCGTTGCGTCGGACCGGTCGCGCTGTGTCAGTCTGCATCTGTATGGGCGGAACATGGATTCGTTCCATATTTACGACCTGGCGGCCGGGACTCGGCGGTTGATCAACGTGCCGCACTACAAGACAGAATGAGGTTTGCTTAACAATTAGGCGCGGGCTGACGGAAGAGCAGCATACGGCGCAGAAACCAGGCAGACGCCGGCCAGAAGCCTAAAATAGATGCTTGGAGAGCGTGTTTTTCGGTGGACCTGAAACGCTGGGCGTAGAATCATCATCGGCAGGAAGAGGAGCTTCTCCTCGACCTGCCGTGTGACTGGCGTTTCCTCCCTAAACTTGGCCCGCTGCGCCTCGGCGCGCGGGCCTTTCCTTTTTTACTCACAGGTAGGCTCGGCTGTCACCTTCTTTCGTCCGAAATCGCGCCGTTTACGGCGATTTTATTGCGCGATGATCTTGTGCGGCGCAGCATTATATTGCAGCGCAGCATGATCATCTGGAAGGCCGCGGCTCTGGCTTGGGGCGCGGGCGACCTGTAGGGTCCGGCGCATCACTCACGTCCAGGACGGACCGGACCACAATGCGCCTTTCCCACAGTTTCGTGCCGACGCTCAAGGAAACGCCCGCCGAGGCACAGATCGCCTCGCACCGGCTGATGTTGCGGGCCGGGCTGGTGCGGCAGACCTCGGCGGGGATTTACGCGTGGCTGCCGGCGGGCTTTCGCGTGTTGAAGAATATTGCGCGGATCGTGCGCGAGGAGCAGGACGCGGCGGGCGCGCAGGAAATCCTGATGCCGACCATCCAGCCGGCCGAGCTGTGGCGGGAGAGCGGGCGGTACGACGGCTACGGCAAGGAGATGCTGCGCGTCCTGGATCGACACGATCGCGAAATGCTGTATGGACCGACGAATGAGGAGATGATCACCGACCTGTTCCGCCAGTCGGTGAAGTCGTACCGCGAGCTGCCGCAGATTCTGTACCACATTCAGTGGAAGTTCCGTGACGAGGTGCGGCCGCGGTTTGGCGTGATGCGCGGGCGCGAGTTCCTGATGAAGGACGCGTATTCCTTCGATCTCGACTATGCCGGTGCGGTGGTCAGCTATCGCAAGATGATGCTGGCCTATATGCGCACGTTCCAGCGCATGGGGCTGAAAGCGATCCCGATGGAGGCCGAGAGTGGGCCGATCGGCGGCGATCTGTCGCACGAGTTCATAATCCTGGCGCCGACCGGTGAGAGCCAGGTATTCTACGACGCGGCGTTCGAGGAGATCGACTACATGAACCGCGACGCCGGTGGGTTCAGCCAGGAAAACACGGCGGACCTGGAACGGTTCTTTAAGGAAATGACCACGCATTACGCCGCAACCGACGAGAAGCACGATGTGGCGAAGTGGGAGACGGTCGACGCCGGCCGCCGTCGTGAGGGCCGCGGCATCGAGGTCGGGCACATCTTCTATTTCGGCGCGAAATATTCGCAGTCGATGGGCTGCACGATCGCGGCCTCGGACGGCAAGCCGGTGCATCCGGAGATGGGCAGCTACGGCATTGGCGTGTCGCGTCTGGTCGGCGCGGTGATCGAGGCCAGTCATGACGAGGCCGGCATCATCTGGCCGGACAGCATCGCCCCGTTCGCCGCGGCGATCCTCAATCTGCGGCAGGGCGATGCGGCGTGCGACGCGATCTGTGAGGCGCTGTATGCGAAGCTTGCCAGCCGGGCGCTATACGACGACCGCGAGGAGCGGGCAGGGGCCAAGTTCGCGGATGCTGATCTGATGGGTCATCCCTGGCAGATCATCGTCGGCCCGCGCGGGGCGGCTTCTGGCAAGGTGGAGCTGAAGCGGCGGGCGACCGGCGAGCGGTCCGAGGTGACCTCGGAGGACGCGCTGGCGCGGATCGGGTGATGTTCGGCGCGTTCGAACGCACGGTGGCGGGGCGCTATCTGCGTGCCCGGAAGGGCGAACGCTTCGTCTCGATCATCGCGATTTTCTCCCTGGTCGGTATCGCCTTGGGTGTTGCCACGCTGATCGTGGTGACCAGTGTGATGAGCGGGTTCCAGGTCGAGCTGGAGCGCCGAATTCTAGGTGTGAACGGGCATATCGAAATCGAGGCCTATGCCGGTCAGAGCATCGATGACTTCGCGCCATTGCTGACGAAGATCCGCCAGGTGCCTGGGATTATCTCGGCATTGGGCGTGTTGGACGGCCAGGCATTGCTGACCACGAACAACGGTGGGGCGCGGGGCGGTCTGGTGCGCGGCATGACGCTGGATGATCTGCGCGCGCTGACGCCGATCAGCAACAATATTGTCGCCGGCAGCCTCGATCAGTTCCAGGGCGACGATGCGATCGTGGTGGGTGTCGAACTGGCCAATCTGTACCGGTTGCGGATCGGCGATGCGCTCACGGTGATCTCGCCGAATGGTGCCGCGACCGCGTTCGGCACCATCCCGCGCGTACGCGCCTATAACGTCGCGGCGATCTTCGATGCCGGGTTGCAGCAGTACAACAGTGGCGTCGTGTTCTTGCCGCTGGAGGCCGCGCAGACCTTCTTCCAGAAGCCGAATGCGATCACCGGGATCGAGATCCGCGTGAAGGATCCGGACAATGTCGAGGCGCTGCTGCCGCCGCTGCGTCAGATCCTGGACGGGCGGCAGTTGCTGCTGCGCGACTGGCGCCATGCCAACGACACCATCATCGGTGTGCTGCAGGTGCAGAAGGACACGATGTTCATCGTGCTGGGCATGATCGTGCTGGTGGCTGCATTCAACGTGGTGTCGTCACTGATCATGCTGGTGAAGGACAAGCGGGCTGACATCGCGGTGCTGCGCACTCTGGGGGCATCGGCTGGTGCCGTGCTGCGCATTTTCCTGATGTGCGGCGCGTTTGTGGGCGTGTCCGGCACGGTCATTGGCACCGTGCTGGGCGTTGTCGTCTGCCGCAACATCGTCGCGATCCAGCACCTGATCGAACAGATCAGCGGTGGCCGCGTGTTCGATTCCTCGGTGTTCATGCTGACTGCGCTGCCAAGCAGCATCGCCTGGCTGGATGTGGCGGAGGTGGTGGGGTTGGGCCTGGCGTTATCCCTGTTGGCGACGCTGTATCCGAGCTGGCGCGCCGCGCGCACTGATCCGGTGGAGGCGCTGCGGCATGAATGACCCGCTGCGCCTGCAGGGGGTGCAGCGCGCCTACCGCACCGAGGCCGGCTCGTTGCCGGTCCTACGTGGTGTCGATCTGTCGCTTGCCGCCGGTGAGATTGTGGCGCTGGTGGCGCCATCAGGCGCCGGCAAATCGACCTTGCTGCACATCGCCGGATTGCTTGATCGGCCGGATGGCGGCGTGGTGCTCGTGGCCGGCCGCGACGCCGGGCAGCTTCCCGACGCCGCCCGCACGGCCATCCGCCGCGACACGATCGGCTTTGTCTATCAGTTTCATCATTTGCTGGCCGAATTCAGCGCGCTGGAAAACGTCGTCCTGCCGCAGATGATCGCGGGGCGGCCGCGTCGCATGGCGGCGGATCGGGCACGGGAGCTGCTGGGCGCGTTCGGATTGGGCGAGCGGGTGCGGCATCTGCCGGGCAAACTCTCCGGCGGCGAGCAGCAGCGTGTGGCGATCGCGCGGGCCCTGGCCAACCGGCCGGCTGTGCTGCTGGCCGATGAGCCGACCGGCAACCTGGATGTGGCGACCGCCGCCATTGTGTTTGACGAGTTGCTGCGGGTGGTGCGCGAGCAGCAGCTTGCCGCGTTGATCGCCACGCACAATCCCGATCTCGCGGCCCGCATGGACCGCATTGTCACGCTGCGGGACGGGCGGATCGTCGCAGCGGCGCCCGGCGCGGCCCGCCGCTAGCATTCTCGCGTTGGCGGACTCGCGCCGCACGCTTACCTTAGCCGCATGCCTCACGCCGATTTCGTGCATCTGCGCGTCCACTCCGCCTATTCGCTCAGCGAGGGCGCAATCAAGGTCGACAAGATCCCTGCGCTGGCGCGGGAGGCGGGCATGCCGGCGGTGGCCATCACCGACACGAGCAACTTGTTTGGCGCCCTGGAGTTCAGCCAGTATTGCGCCGGCAAGGGCGTGCAGCCAATTATCGGCTGCCAGCTCGCGCTGACCCGCGCGGACAATCCCCAACTGCCGCCCGATCCCGTGGTGCTGCTGGCGCAGAATGCGGCGGGGCTGGCCAACCTTCAGCGCCTGTCGTCCCAGGGCTTCCTGGACACCGATCCCGGCCTGAAGCCACAGCTCGCGCTCGACGTGGTGGCCGCGCGTGCCGCGGGCTTGATCCTGCTGACCGGTGGCACGCACGGCCCGATCGCGCGGCTGCTGGCCGAGGGGCAGAAGCACGAGACCGAGGCGTTGCTCGCACGCGTGGCGGAGGCCTTCCCCGGTCGTTGCATGGTGGAGCTGCATCGCCACGGCTTGACGTTGCAGCATGCGATCGAACCCGGATTAATCGGCCTGGCGGATGCGGCGGGTCTGCCGCTCGTCGCGACCAATGACTGTTTCTTCGCGCGGCCGGACATGTTCGAGGCGCACGATGCGCTGTTGTGCATCGCGGAAGGTCGTCTGCTGTCCGAGCAGGATCGGCGCCGCGTCACGCCGGAGCATTGGTTCAAGCCCGCCGCTGATATGCGCGCGCTGTTCGCTGATCTGCCGGAGGCGTGTGACAACACGTTGGCGATTGCGCGGACCTGTGCGGTGATGGCGGAAAGCCGTAAGCCGCTGCTACCGATCTCCCCCAAGGTTCATCCGGGTAGCAACGAGGAAGAGACCGTGCGTGCGATGGCGCGCGAGGGCCTCGACCAGCGCATGGACGCCATGGAGGCGGATACGGCCACGCGCACGCGCTATCGTGAACGTCTGGAATATGAGCTCGACGTTATCGCGAAGATGGGGTTCTCCGGCTATTTCTTGATCGTCGCGGACTTCATCCAGTGGGCGAAAGGGCAGCGGATTCCAGTGGGGCCGGGACGTGGTTCCGGTGCCGGATCGGTGGCCGCATGGGCGCTGACCATCACCGACATCGACCCGTTGCGCTTCGACCTGCTGTTCGAGCGCTTCCTGAATCCCGAGCGTGTGTCGATGCCGGACTTCGACATCGATTTCTGCCAGGAAGGCCGCGATGCTGTCATCGACTATGTCCGCAACGAATATGGCGGCGACCGGGTCGCGCAGATCATCACCTTCGGCAAGCTGCAGGCGCGCGCCGCCGTGCGCGATGTCGGGCGTGTGCTGGGCCTGCCATTCGGCCAGGTGAACCGGGTCGCGGAGCTAATTCCGAACATACCGGCGGCGCCGGTGACATTGCAGCAGGCGATCGACAAGGAGCCACGTCTGCAGCAGATGCGCGACGAGGACGAAAGCATCCATCGGCTGCTGGAAATTGCGTTGCAGGTGGAAGGGTTGTATCGGCATGCGTCGACACATGCCGCCGGCGTGGTGATCGGTGACCGGCCGCTGCACGAGCTGGTGCCGCTGTATCGCGATCCGCGTTCGGATTTCCTGGTCACGCAGTATTCGATGAAATATGTCGAGCAGGCCGGGTTGGTGAAGTTCGACTTCCTTGGCCTGACCACGCTGACCATCCTGCAGCGTGCCGTGCTGTTGCTGCGCGGTCTGGGGGAGGAGATCGACCTCGATCGACTGCCGCTGGACGACGCGAAGACGTATGAAATGCTGCAGCAGGGCGATGCGGGCGGCGTGTTCCAGATGGAAGGCCAGGGCGTGCGCGACGTGCTGCGCCAGATGAAGCCTGACCGGTTCGATGATCTGATTGCGGCCGTGGCGCTGTATCGTCCGGGGCCGATGGGCAATATTCCCGATTATTGCCGGCGCAAGCACGGCGAGAAATGGGAGCCGCCGCATCCCGAGCTGATGGAGATCCTGGCGCCGACGTACGGCATCATGGTTTATCAGGAACAGGTGATGCAGATCGCCCAGAAGATGGCGGGCTACAGCCTGGGTGGTGCTGATCTGCTGCGGCGCGCGATGGGCAAGAAAATTCGCGCGGAGATGGAGGCGCAGCGGGCAACGTTCATCGAAGGCGCGACGGGGCGCGGGATCGACAAGGAGAAGGCGACCGAAGTCTTCGAGCTGATGGCGAAATTCGCAGACTATGGCTTCAACAAGTCGCACGCTGCTGCTTATGCGCTGCTGGCGTATCAGACGGCGTGGCTGAAAGCGAACCGTCCCGAGGTGTTCTTCGCGGCGTGCATGAGCCTGGCGATCACCAACACGGACCGGCTGGCGGCGTTGAAGCAGGAGACCGAACGGGCATCGATCCGCATCCTGCCGCCTAACGTCAATCGTTCCGCTGCCGACTTCACGGTGGAACGCCAGGACGATGGCACGTTGGCGATCCGCTATGCGCTGGCGGCGGTGAAGAAAGTTGGGTTGGCTGCGATGCAGGGGGTGGTCGTGGCGCGCGGCGATCAGCCGTTCTCGGATGTTGCCAACTTCGCCGCACGGATTGATCCGCGCAACGTCAACAAGATGCAGATCGAGAATCTGGCGAAAGCCGGCGCGTTCGAGCTGATTGAGCTGAACCGGGCGCGGGTGTTTACCGGGGCCGAGGTGATCTTGCGCCGCGCCCAGGCGCAGGCGGAGGAAGCCGCGTCTGGTCAGATCGGCCTGTTTGGTGAGGCCGGCAAGGCGGAAACGTTGCGACTCCCCGACATTCCAGATTGGCCGATGATGGAGCGCCTGGCGTATGAGGCTGAGGCCATCGGCTTCCATCTCAGCGCGCATCCGTTGGATGCCTATGTGCAGGTGTTGCGGCGGCTCGGCGTCACACCGTGCGCGCAGGTTGAGGCGCGGGCGCGTGCCGGTGTCACGCGCGTACGCATTGCCGGGAATGTCGTCGGCAGCAAGGAACGCATGACGCGTACCGGCAAGCGCATGTCCTGGGTGCGGATCTCGGACGCATCGGGGTCCACCGAGGTGACGCTGTTCGCGGAAACCCTGGCCACGGCGCGTGACCTGGTGGTCAGCGGCAACAATGTACTGGTGACCGCCGATCTGGTGTTCCAGGGCGAAGCGTTTCGGATCACCGCGCAGGATGTGCAGCTGCTCGATCAGGCGGCGGCCAATGCCGGGGCGGGCATGCGGATTTGGCTGCAGGAGACCGCCGCAGTGCCGCATATCCGCGACCTGCTGGGCCGCGAGGGCCGCGGCAAAGGGCGTGTGTTCCTGGTGCCGAAGCTGGGGGCTGAGCAGTCGGTCGAGATTGTGTTGCCGGGTGGGTTCAATGTCTCCCCCAAGCTGGCGCAGGCGATGAAGATCCTACCGGGGGTGGAACGGGTGGAGGAACTCTAGTTGCGCTGCGTCTGTCATGGCGGGCTTGGCTCGGCTATCTATCCGGGCGCTCTGTTGGCATAGATGGCCGGGACACAGGCGCGACGATGATCGTTTGGTCGGCGACCCCGGAGTTTCCAGTCAGCGCGATTTATTAGGTGTTGGTGCGTCTCTGCCGCGTCTCCCTGAGGTTGTGGAGCGGGCGTCTGACGTTTCAGCGGCCAGCACCAGCCTGCAGCCTGCGCCTGACCCGACCGGCGAACCGCCGCAGGGCGAGCAGTCTGGTTGCGCCGCGGCTGAACGCGGGCGGCAGCTTGCCGTCGCCGATCACCTGGAAGACGGCGCGCCGATCCGGGCTGCTGCCCCAGCCACTGGGCTCACGGTCGAACGCCGCGACGCGGGCCAGCCTTGTGCCGGTCTCTTGGTGCCACTCCTCCAGCGCGCGCGCCTCAGCGTTGTCGCCGCCGATGAATTCATCGAATTGCAGGATCGACCCGGTATCAAGCATCGGCGTCAGCCATCGCAGCGCACAGAGCGTCGAGGAATAGAGGTCTGCGTCGAGATGCGCGAAGGCGACGCGGCCGATGCGTTGGCGAAGTTCCTCGGTGCAGGTTTCCTCGAAATAGCCCTTGACGATGACAACGCCAGGCAATCGCGGAACAGGTCCGGCAAAACTGCCGACAGGTGCGTTCTCGAACGCCTCCCTCAGACCTTCGAACGAGTCCAGCGCATAGATCTGCTTTCGCCAGTGCGGTGCCATGCGAATGCGTGGATGCCAGCGCAGCAGCCGCTGGATCGTGCGCGTTGAGCTGCCGTCGGCGACGCCGAATTCGACCACATGGCCGGGCACGCGCGCCGCCAGCCGGAGCGAGATTTCCAGCACCTGCGCACGTGAAAGATAACCGACGCGGTGGGCGAAGTCCTCAGCAGACAGCAGCGCGTGGATGGCTGGTTCGGTGTCCGCCGCGATTGTGGTGTCCCGTTGCATTCCAATATCCCCCAAGGAGCCGAACAGTCCGGAATCGTTACAGTACGGTACAACAATGACAAAATGAGCCGAAAGGGTAGTGCACAAAGAGGGCGTGGAAATATCTGAGCGAAATATGGCAGAATGCCATGCATATGCTTTTCACGTTCGCGCTACTCACTGAGTGTGGACTGGACATCACCGCGGTGCTCCGCAAGATGTCCCTTGGCAACACCTGCATGTGTCGTCATGTAAGGTTCGGACCGTGCCGGTCTGCTTGGGGGCTGGCCATGTGTCGTGTGGAGGGGCCATGCGAGGCGATCACAACGCCGTGCAAAGTACGATCCTGGATCGGATCCGGGCGCATGTTGAGACGAAGATGGCGGCAGCGGTGGTGGAGACATCGCCGTCTCCACACATTGTCATCGAGAATTTCTTTCCCGACGACGTGTATGCGCAAATCCTCGCGTCCAATCCGTTCAAACAGAACCGTGGGGAGGAATGGCTGAGCAAGGCATCTTCGTCGAATGTCTCATCGCGAACGCCCTACTTTGCCCGCAAACAGATCAATTTCCACAAGGGCATGGCATTCGACGCCTCGCCGGAGCAGCGCGATTTCTGGACCATGCTCAAGGACTGCTTCCTCGCCGACGACTGGTTCGTCACGCTGGCGATGATGAGCTATCCCGATTACT
This sequence comes from Acetobacteraceae bacterium, assembly GCA_035486355.1. Classification (GTDB taxonomy): domain Bacteria; phylum Pseudomonadota; class Alphaproteobacteria; order Acetobacterales; family Acetobacteraceae; genus Palsa-883. The sequence goes on along the minus strand of DATHNE010000132.1, from coordinate 21,930 downwards.
TCACCTTGCGCTTTGGTGATCTGGTCCACGAGGCGGATTTCTGTTCACTGCTGCAGCGCGAATTGTTCTTGCAGCGGCATGAACCCGGCTACTATATCGGCCCGCACACCGATATCCCGACCCGGATCTTCACCTGTATCTTTTCCTTCGCCGAGCAGGATGGCTTCGAGGAGTTCGGCACGCAGTTCCTGGCCCACAAGGACCGTTTGGCGCGCTGCTGGGGCAACGACCATTACGCGCCGGATAATTTCATCGTACGCAAAATCGCACCGTACAAGCCCAACAATTTCCTGCTGTTCTTCAAGACGCGTCACTCGTTCCATGCCGTGCAGACGGTCACCGATGATGTGCCAAACCAGCGTTACGGCATGCAGTTCCAGTTGTACGAACCCGCAGGTGGCCTGTTTGACGACCTTTCCGTGCCAGACCTGATGCAGATCAGGCACAAGCCTGCCAGCACCGCCAGCCGGCTGAAGCGGCTGTTGGGCGCCGGCACTGGCTGATCACGCTGCCAGACGCACCAAGGGCACCGCGCCGCGGACAATCAATTTCGCCCCGGTGGCAGCGCGAACCTCGGCCACCGTGAACCCCGCGGCGATCTCGCGCAGCAAGAACCCATCCCCCGTCGGCTCGAACAGCCCGTAGTTCGTCGCGACCAGTTTCACCACGCCGCGGGCCGTCACCGGAAGCGCACACTGCGCCACCAGCCGCGGCGAGCCGTCCCGCGTCACCTGTTCCAGGATGAGGAACACCCGCTTGGCGCAGGCCGCGAGGTCCATCGCCCCACCGATGCCGCCGCCCTTCGCGCCCTTCACCTTCCAGTTCGCGAAGTCGCCATTGCACGCGACCTCGTAGGCACCCATCACCGTCACATCGATATGCCCGCCACGAATGATGGCGAAGCTGTCGGCGTGATGCACCACCGCCGCACCAGGGTTCAGCGTGACGTTCTGCCCGCCGGCGTTCACCAGGTTCAGATCCTCATCACCTGCTGGTGCGATCGGGCCATAGCCAATCACACCGTTTTCGGAATGATATATCACGTGCCGGTCACCGATATCGGTGTTGGAGCACATCGTCGGAATGCCGACGCCCAGATTGACAATCCAGCCATCCTGGAATTCCAACGCGATGCGATCCGCCATCTGCTGGCGGGTTAGGCCCTTGGTCTCGCTCATCGCCGGCGCTCCTGCCGTCTCACGGGCCAGATGCCTTCCGGCGCTGGCGGTACACACACCAGCCGATGCACGAAGATGCCCGACAGATGCACCGCATCCGGATCGATCGTGCCGGCTGGCAAGATGTCCTCATCCAGTTCGGCGATGGTGATGCGCGCGGCCGTGGCCATGACCGGATTGAAGTTCCGCTGCGAGCGATGGAACTGCAGGTTGCCGAACGCATCGGCGCGCGTGGCGCGTACAAAGGCGTAATCGAGCGGCAGGGCATATTCCAACAGATACTCGCGCCCGTTGATGACCCGCGTTTCACGTCCTTCCGCCAGTTCCGTCCCTACCGCCGTCGGCGTGTAGAACGCCGGAATGCCGGCCCCCGCCGCGCGCAGCCGCTCCGCCAGCGTGCCCTGTGGCACCAGCTCCGCCTCTACCTCACCGGACTCGTAATATTTGGTGAACGGCAGTACGTCCGATGCGCGCGTCGCGGCCGTGAAGGCGCATATCACCTTCTTCACCTGACCGTTCTCCACCAGCATGCCGATATCCGGCATACGCGGTTGCTGAGCGCCCCCTGTGGTGTTGGCGATGCAGGTGAGCTGCTTCGCCCCGTGGTCATGCAGTGCCTTGATCAGATTGAACGGCGTGCCGGGCATGGCAAAGCCACCGAACGCCACGACGGCGCCATCCGGAATGTCGCGCACAGCCTCGGCGAAGCTCGCGACCTGTTTGCTGGGTGGGGCCATAGCCTCCCTCATTCGACCGGCTCGATTGGACTGGCCCGGGCGATGAACGGGCAGGGACGCCGGCAAGTCAAGTTTGCCTCGCGGGGCTGCCCTGCGTGCCGTCCGATTGAGCCCGCACCATGACCATGCGTAACGTACTTTCCAGCAGACCGGTTCGGTCCTCGAGGGAGACAAATGTCGGTTGCCACCGGTGGGGCATCTCTGTCCCACGCGCAGGAGGCGGCCCCCGCACCGCTTGCCGCGCCGCGGGGGATCATGGCCTTGCCGCTGCTGGCGCCGTTCCAGGTGCGCAGCTTCCGGTTCCAGTATCCGGCGGACCTGCTGACGTCCTGGGGCTTCGAGATGGAGAACGTCATCCTGGGATGGTACATCCTGGTCGCGACCGGCTCTGTCGTGTGGCTCACTGCCTTCGCGTCGATCCAGTATCTCGGCACCTTGCTTGCGCCTGTCATCGGCATGGCGGGGGATCGGGTGGGGCACCGCCAGGTGCTCTGCGCCATGCGCGTCTGCTACGCGCTGCTGGCCGCGACGCTGATGACCTTCGGGCTCAGCGGCCGGCTCAGCCCCACCCCGGTATTTGTGGTCGCTGCCTGCTCCGGCCTGATCCGGTCATCTGACCTGGCAATGCGCAACGCACTGGTGGCGGAAACGATGCCGATCGACCGGTTCACTGCGGCGATGGGCGCGTCGCGCACCACATCGGATTCCGCGCGGATCGTCGGCTCGCTGGCCGGGGCCGGGTTGTTCGCATTGCTCGGTTTGGGCTTTGCCTATGCGGCGATCACGGTGTTCTACCTGTGCGGGTTCCTGCTGACCCTGCGCGTCGGTGGCCGGCGCCAGCGCATGGTGCGCGCCACCGATACGTCGCTGTGGCGCGATCTGCTGGAGGGGCTGAACTATGTATGGGACACGCCGGGGTCGCTGGCTGCGATGTGGCTGGCGTTCCTGGTCAACCTGACCGCGTTTCCGCTGACCAGCGGGCTGCTGCCGTTCGTCGCGCGGGAGATCTACCACATCAACCAGACCGGCCTCGGGTCGCTGGTCGCCTGCTTCGCGACGGGGGCCTTGCTGGGTTCGATCGTGGTCAGCCTGGGCAACCGGCTGGTCCGGCCGGCGCGCATGATGATCATCGCCGCGTTGGTCTGGTACGCGATGCTGGCCGTGTTCGTGTGGATGCCGGGCCCGCTGAGTGGCGGGACGATGCTGGTGCTGGCCGGGTTCGCACAGAGCCTGAGCATGGTGCCGATGGCGGTGATGCTGCTGCACAGTGCTGGTCCGCGGTTTCGCGGCCGGGTGATGGGCGTGCGCATGTTCGCGATCTACGGTCTACCCCTGGGGCTGCTGCCGGCTGGCGCATTGATCAACGGCATGGGCTTCGTGCCGACTATCAGCCTGTATTGCCTGATCGGGGTGCTGGCCACGCTGGCGATTGCCCGGCGCTGGCGGGCACATCTTTGGCCGCTGTTGGCGCCCGCGAATAATCACTGACACGGCTCAGTGGAGCCCCGGCATGCTTGGCGTGATCGCTTGTTCCGGGCTAAGCCGGTGTTATGGCGCGATCGACCTAGCTCGTGACCGGAGGAGCCGGGTTCATCTGCTCGCGCCTGTGCGAGGCGCTGTTGCGCGCTAGTCATGCCGTGCGGGTGCTTGACGACCTGTCGACCGGCAGGCGCGACAACCTGCCACCGGACGTCGAGCTGATCGAAGGCGATATCGCCGACCGGTCCGGTGGAGGCCGGCCTCGCCGGTATTGATGCGTGCTTTCATCTTGCTGCCGTTGCGTCTGTCGCACGTGGTGTGGAGGATTGGCTTGGAACCCACCGCGCCAACCTGACCGGGACCATCACTCTGTTCGACACGATCCGCCGTGAACGGGCTGGCATCCCTGTGGTCTATGCCTCCTCGGCTGCGGTGTATGGCGATTGCCAGGTCGTGCCGATCTCCGAAACGGCGCCGAGGCGCCCGCAATCCGCCTATGGTGCCGATAAATACGCCTGCGAGCTGCATGCGCTGGTTGCCAGCCATGTGCATCATGTGCCGATGGTTGGACTGCGGTTTTTCAATGTCTACGGGCCGCGGCAGGATCCGCGCTCGCCCTATTCCGGGGTCATTTCGATCTTTTGCGAGCGGCTGCGACGCGGTGCGCCGATCGAGATCTTCGGCGATGGTCATCAGGCCCGCGATTTCATCTATGTCGGTGACGTCGTCGCGAGCCTGCGTGCGGCAATGGCATTGCGGCCGGACGATGCGCCGGCGTTCAACGTCTGCACCGGTGTCGCCACCAGCGTGCTCGGCTTTGCTCAGCTCATCGCGATGCTCAGCGGGGTGGCTGCCACGATCCGGCACGCCGCGCCGCGCGCGGGTGAAATCCGGGAGTCGGTCGGCACACCGGCGCTGGCCCGCGGGGTGCTTGGGCTCGGCCCACCGCTCGCGCTGCGCGATGGGTTGCGGCACGTGCTCGACTGGCTCGACGCGGCAGCCTGAGGCGCAGCGGCAGCGCACATTTGCTGAAGGAGCTGTTCGTCACGCTGCTGCTGCCGCCGGCCAATTTGCCGCTGTTTGCCATGATCGACCTGATCATCCGGCGCTGGTGTCGTCGCCTGGGTGAGTGGATGACCGCGATCAGCGTTGTGCTGCTGTTGCTGCTGTCGATGCCGATCATTGGTGGCACCATGCTCGTCGCACTGGAGCAGGGACTGCCGCCGCATAAGAGGCCCGCCACGCGGCCGGCGGCGATCGTTATCCTCAGTGCGGATATCACGCGGTAGGGTGGGGATGATCCCGGGTTCGGTCCGGGGCGGCTGTCATTGGACCGCGAGCGGGCGGACGCGATGTTGTTCCGTCGTGTTCAATTGCCGGTCCTGGTGACCGGTGGCGTCTTGCGCCACGGCGACCCGCGCGCTGTTCGCCGCCATGCCCGACCGCGCGGCCACGCGCACCTACGCCGAGAAGTTCAGTTGGGACGAGACCACCGCCGGGCAAGTCGTGCTGTTTCGCCGCGTGACCGGGCGACAGCCTAGATGCGGAACAGCGCTAAGCTATTCCGTCATCGAGACAGCGGATTGGCGCAGAGCCATCCCGCCCCACGTTAACCCGGGCTGGGGCCTTTGTCGTCGCTCTTGCTGTCCGAACTCAGCGGCAAGGGCACCCATTGCAGATTGTCCTGCCGCTGGATCAGCATCAGCACCTGCTTGCGGTTCTGCTTGCGCACATCCTCGACGCGCGACTGCACGTCGGCTGGCGTGCCGACAGGCTCCTGCTGCACCTCGACAATCACGTCACCCGGCTTCAAACCGCGCGCGGCGGCCGAGCCGTTGGGCGACACCTCGGTCACCACCACGCCCTTCTGGTTGGCGCCAAGCTGATATTTGTCCTTCAGATCCGGCGTGATCGGCGCGAGCGACAGGCCCAGCCCGGCAATCGCTGTCGGCTTGGTGGCATCCGGCTTCGGCGTCGGTTTGTCGTTCGATGCGAGCTGCTGGTCGTCGGGCAGCTCGCCGACCTTGGCGGTGACGGTCATCTCCTTGCCGTTGCGCAACAGGGCCACCGGCACCTCGCTGCCGATCGCCGTTTCCGCGACGATACGTGGCAGCGTGTGGTTTTCTTTGATGTCTTGGCCGTTGAATTTCAGGATCACATCACCGTTCTGGATCTTCGCCGTCTCGGCCGGTCCGCCCGGCACGACGCCGGCCACCAGGGATCCGGTGGTGTCATGCAGGCCCAGGCTCTCGGCGATATCTGGCGTGATCGGCTGGATCCGCACGCCCAGCCAGCCGCGGCGGGGATGGCCGAATTCGCGCAATTGCGCCACCACGTTCTTTGCCAGATTCGCCGGGATGGAGAAGCCGATACCGATCGACCCGCCGGACGGCGAGTAGATCGCCGTGTTGATGCCGATCACCTGGCCATCCATGTTGAACAGCGGCCCGCCGGAATTGCCTTTGTTGATGGCCGCGTCGGTCTGGATGAAATCGTCATACGGACCCTGGCGGATGTCGCGCCCGCGGGCCGAGACGATACCCGCGGTCACCGTGCCACCGAGGCCGAACGGGTTGCCGATCGCGAGCACCCAGTCGCCCACGCGCGAGGCATCGGAATCGCCGAACGACACCGCCGGCAGCGGCTTGTCCGACGTCACCTTCAATACGGCGATGTCCATCCGGTCGTCGCGCCCGATCACGGTCGCCTTCAGGGATGTGTTGTCCTGCAACGTCACGGTGATCTCGTCGGCGCCATCGATGACGTGATTGTTGGTCACGATAATGCCGGATGGATCGATGATGAAGCCGGATCCCAGGCTTTGCATCCGCCGCTCCGGCGCCGGCTGTCCGTCGCCGCCGCCCGGGGCATGGTTGCGGTTCATGAAGTCCTTGAAGAACTGTTCGAACGGCGATCCGGGCGGGAACATCGGGAAATCGGGGCCGGGTCCGCCATTGTGTGCGGTCACCGTGGTCGATGACGCCACGTTGACCACGGCGGGCAGCAGTTTGGCCGCGAGATCAGCAAAGCTGTCGGGCGATGGCCGTGCGGCGGCTGGCCGCGGCGCCAGCAAGGCCGGCAATGCGACAAGCGGCAGCGTGAGTGCAACGGCAAGCGCAACATGGGAGACGACAGAACGGCAACGACGCATGTTAATCTTCCCTGGGAGACGAACGCGATATGGGCCGCACGCGGTTTGCTGGCAACCGCCGCGGAGAGTGCCTTATTTCTGTCCCGTGACTGCTGGCTGGCCGGCAGACGGACCGGGTGGGGCCGGCGGCGCCTGAAGGTACTGCAGGATCGCATCACCCGGCGTCAGCACCAACTGGGTCTGATTGGACGTCAGGCTGTCACGATACGCCTCCAGCGTGCGCCAGACCGAATAGAATTGCGGATCCTTGCCATAGGCATCGGCGTAGCTGTGGATCGCCGTGGCTTCGCCTTCGCCACGCAACTGATCGGCCTGTGCGCGCGCGTTGGCCAGCAGCACCGTCCGTTCGCGATCGGCGTCGGCGCGGATGCGGGTTGCCGCCGCGGCGCCTTCGGCGCGGGCCTCGGCCGCGACGCGCTGCCGTTCGGACTGCATCCGTTGCAGTACCGCCTGCGTGTTCTCTGGCGGCAGGTCGGCACGGCGGATGCGCACATCCTCGATCGCCACGCCGAAGCTGGCCATCTCGCCGTTCACCTGGGTGCGGATGGTCGACATGATCCGTTCGCGGTCAGCCGACAGCACGTCGAGCAGCTTGTTGTTGCCCAGCACGCGTCGCAGCGCCGAGGAGACGATGGAATTCATCCGCCCTTGCACGGCGTTCTGCAGTGCGCCGACGGCCTGGTAGTATTTCAGCGGGTCGGTGATCCGATACAGCGTGAAGCAATCAACGATCAGCCGCCGCTGATCGCCCAGCAGCACTTCCTCGCCTGGCAACTCCAGCGCCAGCAGCCGCTTGTCGAACGGGATCACCGTTTGCACGAAGGGGATCTTCGCATGCAGGCCGGGTTGGGTGATCAGGCGGACCGGCCGGCCGAACTGGGTGATCAGCGCTTGCTCGGTTTGCTCGACGGTGAACAGCGTGGAATCCACCAGGACGGCGGCGACGATGGCCGCGGCCAGCGCCACGACGCCAAGGCGCGAGGCGAACGGGTTCATTGGGTGACTCCCGTCGCCGTGCCCTGTGCGGGCGGTTTCGCCGTGGGTGGTGGTGGCAGCGCACTGTTACCCAGCGGCAGCAGCGGCAGCACGCCCTTCAGCTTGTCGTCCAGCACGGTCACGCGCGCATGCCCCAGCACGTCCTGCAGCGTCTCGATGTAAATCCTGGTCAGGGTGATGTCCTTGGCTTGGTCGTACGCGGCCAACACCGACAGGAAGCGCTTGGTCTGGCCCTGCGCACTGGCGATGGTGGCCTGTTTCGCGCCCTCGGCCTCAGCGATGATTCGGCTGGCGTCGCCGCGGGCGCGCGGCACAACGTTGTTGGCATAGGCATCGGCTTCGTTGCGCAGGCGTTCGGCGTCGGTGTTGGCGCGCTGCACGTCGCGGAAGCTTTCGATTACCGCATCCGGCGGATCTGCCTTCTGTATCTGCACCTGGGTGATCTCGATTCCGGCGCCATAGTTGTCGAGGATCTGCTGGGTCTGCTTCTGCACGTCGGCGGCGATCTGGGCGCGTCGTTCGGTCATCGCCGGCTGGATCGGCGTGCGGCCGATCACCTCGCGGATCGAGCTTTCGGCGACCGCCTTCACCACCGCGTCCGGATTGCGGACGTTGAACAGATAGCTAGTCGCGTTGGACACGCGCCACAGCACGGCGACGTCGAGGTCGATGATGTTCTCGTCGCCCGTCAGCATCAGGCTTTCCTGTGGCACGTCGCGCGTGCCGGCCGCGCCGCCCGCATCCGAGCCGGAGCCGGGACCGTTGCGATAGCCGATCTCGATCAGGTTGACCCGGGTGACCGCGGGCAGTTCCACCCGCTCGATCGGCCAGGGCAGGTGGTAGTTCAGGCCAGGCAGGGTGGTGCGGGTGAAGGCGCCGAAGCGCAGCACGACACCTTCCTGGTCCGGCTCGACGCGATAGAAGCCGCTGGCCAGCCACAGGGCCACGACGGCGAGGCCGAGCAGGGTCAGGCCGCGCCGACCGCCCGGTCGTGCGGGTCGCGGGCCGCCGCTGCGGCCGCCGCCGCCACCGAACAGGCTGCGCACGAAGGCCTGCGCCTGGGCGATGAGCTGGTCGAGATCTGGCATTGGCGGTCCGCCGGGCCGCCCACCCCATGGGCCGCCAGGACCGCGTGGGCCGCCCCCGCCTGAGCCATTGCCACCGCCAGATCCCCCCCCGGGGCCGCCCGACGAGCCGCCTGAACCGCCGCCGGACGAGCCGCCAGAGGATCCCCCAGGGGACCCTCCAGGGGAACCCCAAGGGCCGGGGCCGCCAGTGTTCCAAGGCATGCGGTGGAGTGCTCCTGTCGTGTGCCCGTTCGCCGGCCCGACCCTGCCGTGGTTGGCGGATCGGCGATCCTGCGCCATATGCAGCGCGAGACGGTGCTGCATCGGTTTGGCGGCGCGCATATTCACCCGCGGCGAAAGGTTTGCAAGCGAATGAGCACGGAATCCCAAGGCGGGCCGTCGCCGGAGCGGCTGCGCGAGGCATTGCGCGGTCTCACCGATCCGGCCAGCGGGCAGGATATCGTCAGCGCCGGGCTGGTCGAGGCCATCCAGGTGCGCGACGGGCTGGTGCAGGCGTCGCTGCTGACCGACCGTGCCCATGCGGCGAAGATGGAGCCGGTGCGGAAGGCGGCTGAAGTGCTGCTGGCGCGCCAGCCGGGTGTGCAGAATGCTGCGGTCGTGCTGACGGGTGCCAAGCAGGCCGCGCCGGCGGCAGCACCGCAGGCGGGTCATGGTCACGCGCATGAGCATGCGCACGGTGGGGCGGGGAAGCCGGCGCTGCTGCTGCCGGACGTGAAGGCGATCGTGGCCGTGGCGTCGGGCAAGGGTGGCGTGGGCAAGTCGACGGTGGCGGTGAACCTGGCGGTGGCGCTGGCGCTGGCCGGCCACAATGTCGGGCTGCTGGATGCGGATATTTATGGGCCGTCGCTGCCGCGCATGCTTGGGCTGTCGCGCCGGCCGGAGGTGAAGGGCGACAAGCTGCAGCCGCTGGAGGCCTGGGGTGTGAAGTGCATGTCCATCGGCTTCCTGGTGGAAGAGGAGACGCCGATGATCTGGCGCGGCCCGATGGTGATGGGCGCGCTGGAGCAGATGCTGGGGCAGGTGAGCTGGGGTGCGCTGGATCTGTTGGTGGTGGATATGCCGCCGGGCACTGGCGACGCGCAACTGACGATGGCGCAACGGGTGGCGCTGACCGGCGCGGTGATCGTGTCGACGCCGCAGGACATCGCGCTGATTGATGCGCGGCGCGGCGTGAAGATGTTCGAGCGTGTGAACGTGCCGGTGCTCGGGCTGGTGGAGAACATGAGTTTCTATTGCTGTCCGGCCTGCGGGCACCGCGCGGATCTGTTCGGGCATGGTGGCGCGCGGGCCGAGGCGGTGCGGCAGGGGACGACATTTCTGGGTGAGATCCCGCTGGTGTTGGAGGTGCGCACGGCATCGGATGAGGGCACGCCGATTGTGGCCGCGGCGCCGGAAAGTGATCCGGCGAAGGCGTTCCGGGCGGTGGCGGAGGCGGTGTGGGCGAAGCTGTCCGGGACGGTGCGCGTGGCAGGGCCGAAGATCACCATCAGCTAGGTGGTGCGAAGTACACCTCTCCCACGCCGTGGGAGAGGTGGAACAAGCGTGCCGATCGGCTACGCTGCGTCGCAGACGACGCGTGGGAGTGGTCGGATGTGTGGCATTGTCGGCCTGTTCGCGAAGGATCCAGGCCTGGAGCAGGAGCTGGGCGCGCATCTGGCGGGTATGCTGACGAGCCTCAGTGACCGTGGCCCCGACAGCGCGGGATTCGCGGTGTATGGCGCGCCAATCCCGCATGCGATGAAGCTGACACTGCGGGCGCCGGCCGGTTACGCGTTCGATGCTCTGATGCCTGCGTTGAGACGTCGCGTGCCGGGCACAATTTCGCTGCAGACCTGCGCGACCCACGCGATCCTGACGGTGCCCGAGACCGGCGAAGCCGCGACCCGCCACGCGCTGGCCGAGATGGCGCGGGAGCTGGTTGTCGTCGGCAGCGGGCATCGGATGGAGCTGTACAAGGAGGTGGGCGCGCCGGCTGAGGTCGCGCGGCAGTTTCATCTGGAACGGATGCAGGGCAGCCACGGTATTGGCCATACGCGCATGGCTACGGAGTCAGCGGTCACCACCGATGGCGCGCATCCCTATTCCACCGGCATCGACCAGTGTCTGGTGCATAATGGATCACTATCGAACCATAATGCGCTGCGGCGGGAGCTGCGACGACAGGGCTATTCGTTTGCGACTGAGAACGACACCGAGGTGGCGGCGGTCTACCTGACGGCGAAGCTGCGCGATGGCGCATCGTTGCGGGACGCGCTGATGGGATCGTTGCGTGACCTCGACGGGTTCTACACCTTTGTCTTCGGCACCGCGACCGGGTTCGCCGTACTCCGCGATCCGATCGCCTGCAAGCCGGCAGTCATGGCCGAGACAGATTGCTTTGTCGCCTTCGGCACCGAGTATCGCGCGCTGGCGAACCTGCCGGATATCGAGCGGGCGCGCGTATGGGAACCGGAACCGGCCACTGTCTACGTCTGGAGCCGGCAGGCATGAGTGGAGCGCCACGGGTCGTCGACCTTGAGCAGGCGAGCGTGCGGGAGCTGAATCAGGCGCTGCATGCGTTGACACCAGACAGCAACGAAACGTTCTGGCGCGTGTGTAACCCGCGCGGGCGGCACAACCTGGCGGTGGGACTGGACGCGGCAGTGACGGTGGAGATCGCGGGGCATGCTGGTTATTACTGTGCCGGCATGAATAAGCAGGCCAAGGTGATCGTGCATGGCAATGCCGGGGTGGGTGTCGCCGAAAACATGATGTCCGGGCTGGTGCATGTGCGCGGCGATGCCAGCCAATCCGCCGGGGCCACCGCGCGAGGCGGCATACTGCTGATCGACGGCAACGCTGCGGCGCGTTGTGCGATCTCGCTGAAGGGTGCTGATATTGTGGTGAAGGGGTCGGTGGGCCACATGTCGGCGTTCATGGCCCAGGCCGGAACGCTGGTGGTGCTGGGCGATGCCGGGGATGGATTGGGGGATTCGCTGTACGAAGCCCACTTGTATGTATGTGGCGCGGTCGCGGGACTTGGCGCTGACTGTATCGAAAAACCACTCGATGATGTGCATCGCACGGAGCTGCAGGCCAAGCTGACGCAGGCGGGACTGGCGGGTCAGGTTGATCCTGGATCATTCCGTCTCTACGGATCGGCGCGGCAGCTCTATCACTTCGACGTCGATCACGCGGACGCCTATTGATGGCGGCCGGTCCGCGCACGCCGCCGCGCTTCTCGGCGACTTTCGATCCGGCCACGTTGGCGGAGATCCGTCGGGCAGCTGCTACCGGCATCTACGACATCCGCGGTGCAGGCACGAAACGCAAGCTGCCACATTTTGACGACCTGCTGTTCCTCGGCGCCTCGATCAGTCGCTATCCGCTGGAGGGATACCGCGAGCGTTGCGGCACCGATGTGCTGCTGGGCACTCGGTTCGCGAAGCAGCCGATCGCGCTGAGGATTCCGATTACCATCGCCGGGATGAGTTTCGGCTCGCTGTCCGCGCAGGCGAAGGAAGCACTTGGGCGCGGCGCCAGTGTCGCCGGCACGTCCACCACCACCGGCGATGGCGGCATGACGGATGAGGAGCGCACCCATAGCCGCACGCTGGTCTATCAGGTGCTGCCCTCGCGCTATGGCATGAACCCCGACGATTTGCGTCGCGCCGATGCGGTCGAGGTGGTGGTGGGGCAGGGGGCCAAGCCGGGCGGTGGCGGAATGTTGCTAGGGCAGAAAGTGTCCGAGCGCGTCGCGGGGATGCGCACCTTGCCGGCGGGGATCGATCAGCGCTCGGCGTGTCGGCATCCGGATTGGACCGGCCCCGATGACCTGCGGATCAAGATCGAGGAGCTGCGGGAGATCACGGATTGGCAGAAGCCGATCTACGTGAAGGTCGGCGCATCGCGGCCGTATTACGACACCGCGCTGGCGGTGAAGTCCGGCGCCGACGTTGTGGTGATCGACGGTATGCAGGGCGGCACCGCGGCGACGCAGGACGTATTCATCGAGCATGTCGGTATACCGACGCTGGCCGCGATCCGTCCGGCGGTGCGTGCGCTGGAGGAGCTGGGGATGCACCGCAAGGTGCAGTTGATCATTTCGGGTGGCGTGCGCTGCGGGGCGGACGTGGCGAAGGCGTTGGCGCTGGGCGCGGATGCGGTCTCGATCGGCACCGCGGCGCTGGTGGCGCTGGGCGACAACGATCCGGCGCTTGAGGCGGAGTACCGGGCGCTCGGGACGACGGCTGGCGCGTACGATGACTGGCACGAGGGGCGCGATCCCGCCGGCATCACCACGCAGGATCCCGCGTTGGCGGTGCGGCTGGATCCGGTGTTGGCGGGGCGGCGGTTGGCGAATTATCTCGCGGTGATGACGTTGGAGGCACAGGCGATCGCGCGAGCCTGCGGCAAGAGCCATCTGCATACGCTGGAGCCGGAGGATTTGGTGGCGCTGACGATCGAGGCGGCGGCCATGGCTGGCGTGAAGCTTGCAGGGACGGAGTGGATTCCGGGGCAGGTTTAGTCCGGTCCTGCCGGGCGAAGGCCCGGCATCCACGCCCTTGCTGATGGCACGAAGGCAAGGCGTGGTTGTCGCGCCGGAGCCTGTCCCGGCGGAGGCCGGGGCCGGCATGACGGGGGATCCAGGGCGGGCGTACAGCGTGGGGGCACCATGGTGATTGATCTGGCGGCGGAGGCAACAGCGCGCGGCATCAGGTATTTCCTGATCTCCTACCTCGATCTCTTCGGCACGATGCGGGCGAAGCTGGTGCCGGCCTCGGCAATCACGCGGATGGCGCGCGATGGGGCGGGGTTCGCCGGGTTTGCCACCTGGCTGGATATGACGCCGGCCGATCCGGACATGCTGGTGGTGCCGGACGCGTCCAGCCTGATCCAGTTGCCGTGGAAGCCCGAGGTAGGTTGGCTGGCGGGCGATCCCTGGATGGCGGGCAAGCCGGTCGAGCAGGCGCCACGCCGCGTGCTGCAATGCGTGATCGAGCAGGCCGCGGCGCAGGGCTACGTGATGCAGACCGGCGTGGAGTGCGAGTTCTTTCTGATCGCGCCGGATGGCACTGTGATCTCGGATCTCGCCGACCGGCAGGCGAAGCCGTGCTACGACCAGTCCGCGCTGATGCGCCGCTACGACGTGATCGCGGCGATCTGCGATGCGATGGAAGCGCTGGGCTGGGGGCCGTACCAGAACGACCACGAGGACGCCAACGGGCAGTTCGAAATGAACTGGGGCTACGCGCCGGCGCTGGTGACGGCGGATCGGCACGCGTTCTTTAAATACATGGTGAAGGCGATCGCCGAGCAGCGTGGGCTGCGCGCAACGTTCATGCCGAAGCCGTTCCCGACTCTAACGGGATCGGGGTGTCACGCGCATGTGTCGTTGTGGCAGGGCGAGCGGAATGTATTCGATGATGCAACGGGGGAGCTGGGATTATCGGCGTTGGGGTATCAGTTCCTGGGCGGCGTGCTGGCGCATGCCGAAGCGTTGTGCGCGCTGACCAATCCGACCGTGAATTCGTACAAGCGAATTCATGCGCCGGTGACAGCCTCGGGTGCGACCTGGTCACCGAATACGGCGACCTATGGCGGCAACAATCGTAGCCACATGATTCGCATTCCGGATACGGGACGGTTCGAGCTGCGGCTGGCGGATGGGGCAGCCAATCCGTATTTGTTGCAGGCGGGGCTGCTGGCGGCTGGGCTGGATGGGATCGCGCAACGGCGTGATCCGGGCAAGCGGCTGGATATCAACATGTATACCCATGGCCATACGGTGACGGGCGCGCGGGCATTGCCGAGGAACCTGCTGGATGCGTTGCGCGCGTTCGCGGCCTCCACGGTCCTGCGCGAGAAGTTGGGGCCGGCGTTCTGCGGGGCATTTCTCAAGTTGCGACAGCAGGATTGGGACGACTACGCGCGGCACCTGACGCAGTGGGAGCGGGATACGACGCTGGATGTTTGAGGCGCCGCGCGGCAACACCGTCATGCCGGGTGCAGACCCGGCGTCCACGCCTTTGCTCGCGTCACGAAGGCGAGGCGTGGATGCTGGTGACAGGCACCGACACGACGTTGGGGAATTACTGTAGCGCCGCGTTTGTTTCGGTGGCAGTTGGTAAACTTGATTGGCTGCCAGCTCGCGTGCAGCACAAGGCCGCAGCAGTGCTGGCGCGGGTCAGCGCGTCGGCCAGCGATGCACCGCGATCCAGCGCGGCGGCGAGAACGCCAACGAAACAATCTCCCGCTGCGGTGGTGTCGACCGGGGTGATGCGTCGCGCCGGCACGCGCTGAGCGCCGGCGGCGGTGGCGATATCCACGCCGTCCTCTCCCAGCGTGCGCACCACGTCGATCCGCAGCGCACCGCGCAGCCCCGCAGCGTCCGTGCCGCATCCGAGATGATTTCCCAACCAAGTCGCCTCAGTCTCGTTGACCGTGAGCAGGTCGAGCACGCGCAGCGCCGCGACCTCCAGTGGTGCGGCGGGGGCGAGGTTCAGAATGATCCGTGTGCCGCGTGCCCGCGCGCGATGGATCAGCGCCGCAGTCTCGTCCGCAGGCACTTCCATCTGCAATACCAGCGTCGTGGTGGGGACGAGCAGCGCGTCCTCGACCTGAGCAGCGCGCGCGGCAAGGTTGGCGCCCGAGCCGACGCCGATCGCATTGGCCCCCTGTGGATCGACGAAGATCGCCGCGCAGCCTGTGGCACTGTCCGCCTCGATCACGCGGGACAGATCAACCTTCGACTTCCGCATCAAATCTAATGCTCCGGCCGCGAGCGCATCGCGCCCGACCGCGCCGGCCATCACCACCGCTGCCCCGTCGCGCGCGGCGGCGATCGCCTGGTTGGCGCCTTTGCCGCCCGGTTCGATCCGGATGCCCGGGGCCAGCAAGGTATCGCCGGCCCGCGGGATCGCGGGCAGGGGGAAAATCAGGTCGAGATTGATCGAGCCGAAGACAACGATCACGCGTCGCCCCCCAACGCCGCCATCAGCTCGGTCCACTCGCGCCGGTTCAGGCCGCTGGTCTCCTGCGTCACCGCCTCGCCGCCGATCATGCGCTGCACCGCCGCCAGCATCTGCGCCGACAGCAACACCGCGCCCAACCGGTAATCCAGGAATGCCTGATAGGCGACCGGCACCCAGGCCTTCACCGTCTCTAGCATCGCGTCGGCATAGGCGCGGATTTCATATTGCGCGTGCGTGTCGGCGCGCAGCGACAGGAAGTGCAGCAGGTTGTGCAGGTCGATCTTCCAGTACCATTGCGTATAGGTGTTTAGCGTCAAATTCATCCGCGCCAGCTCGCGCGCCAGGCCCGGGCGATTGGGGTCGCGCGGCGCGCCGCTCTCATCCTCGTTCAGCATCTCTACATAGTGGTCGTAGCTGCGGGTCGCGTCGTCGCGCAGTAGGTCCAGCACGCGCGCCGCGTCGTCGCCCCCCAGTACCTCACCGCGCCCCTGCCGGTTCACGGAGGACTGCGCCGCCAGATGCGCCGGCGCCGGCAGGTAGAACTCCCGGTCCAGAATCGAATACCGCGCCGAGTACTCGTTCACGTTCGCCGTGCGGTGGCGGATCCACTGGCGTGCCACGAAGATCGGCAGCTTCACGTGATACTTGATTTCGCACATCTCGAACGGGGTGGAGTGCCGGTGACGCATCAAATAGCGGATCAGGCCGGCGTCCTCCGACACCCGGCGCGTCCCGCGTCCGTACGATACCCGCGCCGCCTGCACGATGGCGGCGTCGTCGCCCATATAGTCGATGACCCGAACGAAACCGTGATCCAGCACGTTAAACGGTTGATATAGCAGCTGTTCCAGCGCTGGTACGGTCGGCCGGCGGGTCTCCGCACGCTGCGCCTGGGCCGCCTCGATCTCGGCCTGCTGCTGCTCGGTCACGGGCATGACGACTCCGCCTTTCACCTTGGGATCAGAGCGCCTATATTCCGTCTGCCGGCTTGCCGGCTATGGCGATAAACGGTGTGTGGAATAAGCGTTGTGGACCCGGGGGCAGTGCCCGGCGCCTCCACCAATTCCCCGGGGTTGTCCTGGGGCATGGGGGCGAAACAGGCTCGACACGCGTGGTAAAGACCCATCTTTTGCTCGGCATGATACCGCCGTTATCGGGTCAAATCACAGGTGCCAATGACAACATGGCGCTCGCTGCCGCTGCATAAGCGGTAAGCGCGGTTCGGGGGGCACCGGGCAACAGAAGCCCCCCAACGTCTCCCCCATCCCAATCGCCGGATTACCCGACCCCTGATCGCTCCGCGGCACATGCGCTGACGACCGCGCGCGCCGATGCCAGCTCGGGGCCGGCGACAATCAGCAGCGCGCAGCGATAGGCCTCCCACATCCGCGATCAGAAGTCGGGATGCCGTTTCATCGGCCCACTGCCGTTGGCGTAATCGGAGCGGTCCTTCACGTCGAGGAAGCTCTCCACCGACAGTCCGTGTGCCAGCACCATGTCATGCTGTGGCAGTTCGATGTGGAAGTAGGTGACACGATCCATCCTGCTCTGCGTTGTCGTGCTGCCGTTGACCAGGTGCGTCACCGGGACCAGCACCTTGTTGATGTAGATCGCGTGGTCGGGTGACAGCAGCAGGTCGGCGAATGGCAGCCCGACGCCGAAGGCACCGGCGCCGATGCGCACGGGCCAGACCAGATGTGGCCGCGGATGACGGGTGCAATCGACCTGGCGACGGCCGATCCAGATGATCGGTTCGGCGTCATCCCCCAGCACCGCCAGCACTGTGTCGCCGACCCGCAGATCCTCGCTCGCGATCTCGCCGTGGATCGTGGCGACGCGCGTTCCGGCCACAAAACAGGGGGCCGATGCCTGGATGTAGGCGTCGCTGCTGGGGCCGTCTGTGCCAATGGTGAATGTGCGCGCGGTGCCGGTGAACTGGATATTGTTGAAGGTGATGACGCCGGTGGTGCCCTGCACGTCGATCGTCGAGTCGGAGCCGGAAACCAGCACCGTCCCGGTGCCGGCGGATGTGGTGCCGATCGACAACACGTGCGCCGCGATGGTGACCGCGCCGCCACTCAGCAAATCCATGGTGCCGGGACCAACCTCGCCGATGCCGATCCCGTTGCCGTTGCTTCCCTCGTTCAGCAGCGAGGACGCGCCGGTGACGGTGAGAAAGCCAGAGCCACCGAGCGACTGGCCGATGGCGATGCCGCCGATGGATGCCGCGCATCTCGATCGTGCCGCCCGCACTGACGGTGAGCGTGCCCGGGGTCACGCCGCCGACGGTGATGCGCTTGGAGCCGGTGGTGATCTCCAGCGCGGCGCCAACGCCGGTCCCGCTATCGGTGCCGGACATCCCCTGTCTGGAGTTCCCGATTATGCATGTATGCAATCTGCACTGCGACGGGTGTCGCCACGATGCCAGCGACAGCATCAAGGCGATCGCCTCGGCCGACAAGGTGCGCACCAGCGTCGCGGCCCGGGCGAAACGCATCAACCCGAGGATGGTCAAGATCCTGGGCGACGCGTCGCTGGCGCATCGGCAATTACCGGAGATCTTCGTGTGCGTCCGGCAATTGCGGTCGGAGCGCCACATCCAGATCATCACCAAGTTCGGGCTGGGAGCGCAACCGGAGTGGGCATCGTACCTGACCTATCAGGGGATCGACGTAGGCTGCTCGGACGCTGCGCTGGCCGAGCATGTGGGGCGCGGCGCGGAACCGGTGTGCGGCATGTCCCCGGCTAAGAGCGAGCCGTACGAGAACGGCATCCACGACAGCGACGTCAACCTGCTCCACGCAGCGCGGGTCGAGCGCGGCGGCGTGGCGGACCTGACGCAGGAGCCTGCGCTGGTGGCCTGAGCCGCGTGCCTCCCGCCTGACGCGTACGCCGCTGGCGGCGCGGCGGCCGGCGTGAAAGGTAGGGCCGCGGAGCGGCCCCACCTATCGCCGTCCCCTCAGTTCACCAGATGCTCGGCGATCTGCACGGCGTTCAGGGCCGCGCCCTTCAGCAGCTGATCGCCCGCGACAAACATCGCCAGGGTGCGCCCCGACGGATCGCTGCCGTCGCGCCGCACGCGGCCCACCAGCACGTCGCCCTGGCCGGACGCCTCGTTCGGCATTGGGAAATGGTTCGCCGCCGGATCATCAACGATCAGGATACCCGGCGCCGCGCCCAGAATGCGCCGCGCCTCGGCCGGCGTCACGGCGCGCGCCAGCTCCACCGTCAGCGCGATCGAATGCGCCCGAAGCACCGGCACACGCACGCAGGTGATGCCGATCGGCAGGCCAGGGGTCTGCATGATCTTGCGCAGCTCCTGCACCACCTTCGTTTCCTCGCCGTTCACCCCGGTTTCGGCATCCACCGCGCTGTCGTGGCTGAACAGGTTGAAGGCATAGGGATGCTTCAGCACCGTCGGCGCGAACTCCTTCCCCGCCAGATACGCCCCGGTGGAGGTCCGCAGCTCCGCCATCGCCGCGGCCCCGGCGCCGGACGCCGCTTGGTAAGTCGCGGCGATCACCCGCGCGATCCCGACCTCCCGGTGCAGCGGCCACAGCGGCACCGCCGCGATGATCGCCACGCAGTTCGGATTGGCGATGATCCCGCGGTGCGAGGCAATCGCGCCGGCGTTCACCTCCGGCACCACCAGCGGCACACCGGCGTCCATCCGGAACGCCGATGAGTTGTCGACCACGATGCCGCCGTGCCGGACCGCCTCGGGCGCGAACTGCTTGGAGGTGGCGCTGCCGGCGGAGAACAGGGCGATGTCGCTACCGGCCAGGGCACCTTTCTTCAGTTCCTCCACCGGCAGCCCATCGCCGCGGAACATCAGCCGCCGCCCGGCCGAACGGGGCGAGGCGAACAGGCGCAGCGATCTGAGTGGGAACTCCCGGCTTTCCAGGCAGGCGATCAGCTCGGTGCCGACCGCACCGGTGGCACCGACGATCGCCACCGAGGGATTGTTGAGACTCATGACACGACGTTCCTTTGCGTGAGGCCGCAGCGAACGGGGTGCCAGAGAAAGCAAAGGCCCCGTCCGTCTCCGGCGGGGCCTTGAGGTGCTAGCTCGGTTCGGTCACCGCGCGCACACCCAAGCCGCCCCACCGGAGCGAATCTTGGTCTTCATTGTGCGCGTCATTTGGCCAAACATGGCCCGCTGCATACGGGATCGGGCGGCGGTCGTAAAGCCCGGCGTTACGGAAAGGGTTACAACGGCGCCGCGGACGGTCTTGCGCCGGTTCGATCCGTGGCCGCAAGACTGCGGGGGGGACTGGGTGGGTCAAGCCCGTGGGTGTGAGGCAAGATCGTTCATGACGGCCGGCCCGCCGGCTCCGTCCGTGGCGCGAGGGACCTGGCGCCGCTCGACGTTGCGCCATTGGGCGTTGCGCGCGATCGCCGTTGCCGGTCTGCTCGTGGCGGCGCTGCTGATCTCCGATAGCGTCCCACTGCAAGCGCAAGATGGGCGCGAGGCGCTGTCGGATGCCCTCGACCTCACCCACGACATCCTGAATGCCGCGATGCCCGAGGGCACCGTGCTGCATATGCGGCCTGACCTGGTGCAAAGCTTCATCGACAACGATCACTTGGACCTGCCGACGGCCGAGCGGATTGTCGACGACGTGCTGGAGCCGCAAATGCGCGTGTCGCTGCCGTTGCTGGAGCACACCATTGCGCGGATCTGGGCGTCGCAGTTCACGCCGGATGAGCTGCGGGACCTGCGGGCGTATCTGCGGGATCGCACGCCGGAGCGGACGCAGGCGTTCCTGGGGACGCCGCTGGGGCAGAAATACGAGATCGTCGGGCCATCGGTGGACGTCGCGGTGCAGAACAC
This sequence comes from Acetobacteraceae bacterium, assembly GCA_035486355.1. Taxonomy (GTDB): domain Bacteria; phylum Pseudomonadota; class Alphaproteobacteria; order Acetobacterales; family Acetobacteraceae; genus Palsa-883. Next base: position 1,514 of record DATHNE010000132.1, on the reverse strand, counting down.
GATGCGGATGTGGCTGATCAAGGTGAGCCGGGCGGCGTTTGCGGCGCATGCGGATGAACTGCGGGGGATGGGCGTGGATCCGGCGACCGGAGATCGGCTCGCGCCCCCCAAATAGGCGTGCGGATCGCGGGCTGGGGAGGCGCCTCACGGTGTTGGGGTGGGACGGCCCCGCGGCATCGCGTGCCACGCTTCGGTTGTCATGAACCAAGGGAGGAGCATGGGGTCATTTCGGCATTCGGTGCAGTGCAACCAAGCAAATCGTACCACAGATGCACGCCGATGCCGCCGGCGAGCGTTAAGCGGACATAGCCCGATTGGCTGATACTGTCCTCTCGTCACATGGGAGCGACGGGTTTGAGCTACGATATCGTCTCGGAGTTCAGAGTTCCTGCCCGGCGTCGGGCCGATTTCGAAGCGGCATATGGGGCAGAAAGCGCTTGGGCGGATCAGTTTAAACATGCCGTCGGTTTTATTGACGTAAAGCTGTTGAGGTCCGAAGGGTGTCCAGAAAGATATCTTACGATTGATCGGTGGGCATCAGATGACGCCTTCAACAATTTCCAGCGAGCCTTCGCGGCTGAGTATCAGGCTCTGGACGCTCAGCTGGACGGAATTGCTTCCAGCGAAGTGTGCATTGGGAGCTTCGATGAATGCATTGTGGCCTGATGCTGAAAGCTCCCGCGCTGGCGTACCCCGTGCCGAATTGAGCGCGATTGCGCGCAAGGCGGTGAGTGGGATCTGCGGGTGACCGGCGGACACGGGCCGACTGGTCCTCTCGATTCCGCAACGTTGCTTCTCTCATCCGTTGAACGCGCGCGGACCGCTGACGAACCAACTGCCCCGAGCGTAGAAGCGTAGCGGACTGTCAGCCGCGCGGGTAATGCCGATCCGTTTGCTTCGCCCGATTTCATCGGACGTACGACCATCCGATCCGAACCGCAGCGGACCGGCCAGGCAGAGGTCAATCCCATCCAGCCCGCGATCAATCCTCAAGGCTGCGCACAGCCGTCCCGGGCCCCGCGCCAGGTCCCGCACCGTTTCAATGCCGCGATTTCGTTGCATGAGTATGATGCCATCGATTGGTTCGATCGCTCTGATCAAAACGCCCGCGCCCACGCCGGGAGCCTCGCTCGAGACGTTCAGCATGAACGAGATGCCATAGGCGAGATAGACATATGCGTGCCCGTGCTCGAGGAAAAGCGGCCGGTTGCGCGGGGTGATGCCACGATAGGCATGACCCGCGGGGTCGCCGATGGGATACGCCTCGGTCTCGACGATGCGGCCGACCGCCACGCCTTCGGGCAGCGTCCGCAGGAGCATCTTGCCAATGAGAAAACGAGCGAGCTGGACGGTATCAACCGGCAGCTCTGCCCGGGGCAGCACACGCGGGCGCATTACTGCGGCACCGAATTCATTCCATTATCTAAACTAAATCAGCGCGCGAAGATCCGGGGTCGAACGGGTCGCCGAAATACTGGGTCTCGCGGGCCACCTTGCCATCCAGGAACTCCATG
>DATHNE010000131.1:0-7806 GCA_035486355.1 Acetobacteraceae bacterium | reverse complement strand
GTCGCACCAGCGATGCGATTTGCCCGGTCACACCTGCGCTTTCTCCCGCCGCATGTTGTGTGGCGCGGGAGTTGCGTTGTTGATCCGCGATGAGTCAAATCGCATTCGGCATAAAGAAGAAAGCGAAACCGGTGGGCAATTGGTGTAGAAAACTCATGAAGTGGGTAGCGACGCGTATTGCTGGCGCGCTCTTCGCTCACGCGATCCGAAGGTGCTTGGTTATCTCGCTCTTGCTTTGCCAATTCCCCAAGAAAGGACGCCGAATTCGCCGGAACTGGTCATGCGGATCCGGTGCACGACGTGCCTGATCGAAATACATCATCGCGCCGGGCCTCGCGCCCGTCGTGTTGGTGCCGCTGCACCTTTAGCGAGGCATTGGCTTTGGACGGGACTGGCACGGTGCCGTCCTAGGGATGGCGGAGCGCAGATCGCAAACGCGGTGTGGGTTTCTCCGAAATCTGCCCCAACTCGGCTCGCCAGGCGGACTGGTTATGGCGCCCTCGTGTTCACGACCCCGGTGGGCACGAAGTGAATCCGTGCTCGAAATTCTCGTCTGGAGACGGTTTATCCGTCCGGCGAGTACTGCCTTGCGGCGTTGAATCGGCTCCTCGATCTTAAAGTCACTGATAAATGCGCTGCTAAGGACAGGGGCGACATTCGGATGGAGATTATCACACCGGGCCGAGCGGTGACGACACTGGCGGTTGCGCGCGAGCGATCTCGTTGACATCGCCCTCCGGCCTTGGTCCAGGGGCCTCAAGACGCACCGCAGCGTCAACAGCGGGGGCCCAGCAAGCCACTTCGCCCCAGGCCACGACATACGATCTTAGAGTGGTTTCACCTCGGATCCACATGGCAATTTTACGCATTCATGGCCTTCTCGCGTTCTGCACTCTTGTTGTGGGAGAAATCAGGTGCTGAAAACTCTTGGAGGCGTGGTGTTGATTGCCATCGGCTTGGCGGTCTCTGCTGCACCGGCAGACGCGCTGCAAATCGTGGTGACGCAGGTCGACAAAAACGCTGACGGGTCCATGACCTACCACTTCTCCGTGAAGACGGATCAGGACGAGACATTGATGCCGGGTGCGTCGAAAGCGACCGCCGATTTCGTGACGGTCTACAACTTCTACGGCCTGGTTGACGGGACGGTGAAATCCCCGGCGGGTTGGGAATTCTCTTCCGAGGAGTTCGGCCGAACCCCTGTGCTGAATGGATACCCGATGGTATTACCGTTGGACGTTCCGAATACACCTAACCTAACCTGGACTGTGACGAAGCCAGTCGCGGCGGCCACACAGATCGACGGTTTTACTGCGACAACCCATGTGACCACGATGGTGCAGGGCGAGTACTCGGCACAGGTCACGCGCCACTCGCCCGCTATTCAGGGCGCACCCGCCGGAACACCGGGCGCTACGATGACGGCCTCCAAACAAGCGCTCATCGGTGAGCTCCCGACGCCGAGCTTCCTTGCTGCTGTGAAGTAACAAGTCTGACGCAAACGCCGGGCGCCGCCACGAAGGCGGCGCCCGGCGTGATAGCAATTATGGGTGTCTACACGGCCACACTGGCACGAGCGACAACTACTCACAGGTCATTAGAGAGATGCGGTCGCCCTGCCCTCTTGTTGAGGCGGCTACGCAAACCCAGTCCGGAACTGGCGACCGTCGTCTCGCGCGATCTGCTCGCCGACATACGCTCCTCGCAAGCATCCTACATCATCCCCAATGATCTGGCGCAAGCGGATCCCCTCGTCCTGCGCTTCGAACGCTGGGCGCGCGACCCTCTCAAGGGAGGGTTCTCGCTGCAAGAAGGCGCCAACGCGCTGGCGACGAGCGCACGCTCATTGCAACGCCGTTGCCAGGCGGCGCTCGGTAAATCGCCGCTCGACTACTTTCAGGACGTTCGTGTCGAACGCGCGCATTCCCTTCTCCATGGCAGCGGCCTCGACATAGACGCCATTGCAGCAGAGGTCGGTTACGTCGACGCCGCAACGTTACGCACGCTCTTACGCCAACGCCGGGGACCGGCGTGCGCGATCTTCGCGCCGACCTGCGCTGATGACCGCCTCGCAACGGATAGAGGAAACTATCGCAGCAACGACACATGCCTCATCGAAACCTTCAGTGAAGGGCGCAGCGGCCGCGAACTGTCTGACCTCGCAGTCCGTCTTCTCGAGATACCGCATCAGCGTCGTCATGTTCTCAGACCATACGGGATTGCGCCCAAGGCGGTCGCTCAACCGAAGCGGTTCAATTCTCGAAAGCAGACACAGATAGGGGATGGGGCGGATGGGTTTGTCGTTGGGTTCCGCGGCGCATTCACGCTGGCGACAGTCCTTTCCGCGACCGTCACGGTGATGCTGCGGGCGTCGCGCCCGGCTGCTGGACATTGAGGCGATACCCGACGTTCACCTCGGTAAGGATGTACCGCGGACAGGCCGGATTGGTTTCGAGTTTGCGGCGTAGCTCGCCGATGGTGAAACGCAGGAGCTGGATGGGCGCGCGTGGGCGGGTGCGCCAGACCGTGTGGAGCAGCTCCTCGTGGGAAAACGGCTTGCCGGCGCCTTCCGCTAGGATGCGCAGCACCTCGTAAGGCTTGGCCGCCAGGTGCACCTCCTGGCCGCGCACGCGCACCCGGCGGTGCAGCAGATCGATCTCTAGATCGCCGGTGACCAGGCGCGCGGGTTTGCCCTGCTCGCGCGCCCGGCGGCGCAACGCGTTCTCGATGCGCGCCAGCAGCTCCCGCACGCGGAACGGTTTCTGCACGTAGTCGTCGGCACCCTTGTCCAGGGCGCCGACCGCAGCATCCTCATCGCTGCTGGCGGAGAGTGCCAGGATCGGTACGGGCGAGACGTTGCGCACCAACTGGATGATGTCGGCACCGCCGCCGGCGGGTGAATCGATATCCAGCACCACCAGATCGAATGGGTGCTCGGCGATGGTCTGCAATGCGCTGGGTCCTGGCGCCTCGTCTCGCACCCGATACTGCGCCGCCGCCAACTCACGTTGCAACAGCCGTCGGACCCCTGGGTCGTCGTCGATAATCAGAACCTGTGGACCCCGCATCATGACGATGCCTATCCCAGCTTCTATGGCGCAACGACCTGCCGCATGATGTCAGTGCACCCGCCGCATCCTACGGCGGGGCGCCATAGTGCTTGCGCAGATCCAGGTTCAGCGCCAACACGTTCACGATCGGTGCCCCGAACAGGCCGTTGCCGGGGCTGAAGGCCTGCGCGTGCACCATCGCGTCGATTTCCTGCTTCATCTGCGCAGGATCGCGCTTCAGGTCCTGTGCCCATTTGTTGGCAACGCGATCGAGTTGGTACTCGGCGTTCTCCAGCGTGATATCCGGATCAAGCCCGGAACCAGATGCCGTGACAAGGTCACCCGGCACATCGGTGAGCTTCGCATCGGGATGATCCTGCCGCCACATGTCGAAGAAGTTCGACTGGATGTCGCTGCCTTCCTTCACCGGCTGGATCGCCGTCACGTCCTTGCCGTCCGGTCCCTTCGTCGTGACCGGGGACGGGAACATGCCTGGGTGGTCCTTGGAAAAATGCTCAAAGAACACCACGGCGAGATCACTGGCCGCCGGCTTCGGCGTCCCTGGGTTGTCCTTGATGAACTGGGCGACGATGTCGGGATGCGCCTTAGACCAGGCATCGACATAGGCGCCGTGCGTCGGATCGGCGGTAACCCAGGCCTGCGCCAGTGAGTTATGCGCGTCCGCCCATTGCGCCACGATGCGTGGTTGGCCACCCGCCTTGTCCGCCTGGAACCAGGTCTCGATATCCGGCGCGACGAGCTGCCCCTTCTTCGGGCCATCGCTATAGGTCACGATCGGGCCGAGCTGGGTGGCGACGCGATTGCGCAGCGCATAGTTCGACACCGACAGCGCCGAGGACGCCGACGCGGTCCCGTCATACGACGCGGCCGACGGACGCGGCTGGAAATACTCGTCCTTGGTAAAGGGCTGCGCAACCAACAGCGAGCCGACCGGCTTGCCGTCCGGGCCATCGACGATGCTGCCGTTGGCTTGGAACGGGAAGAAACTCTGACCGACACCCCATAGGATTGCCGGATAGATCCCGCAGGTCAGCACAACAGCGAAGCCCAGCAGCCAGAGGCTCTTCGAGATGGAGCGCATCATGGCGCATCTCCTCGTTGAAAAACGTTACGAGACAAGGTTCAGGGCAACCATGACGACATCGATCAGCTTGATGCCGATGAACGGTATGATCACGCCGCCAAGGCCCCAGACCAGCAGGTTGCGACGCAGCAGCGCGTCCGCCCCCAACGCCTGATAGCGCACACCCTTCAGGGCAACCGGGATCAGCAGCGGAATGATCACTGCGTTGAAGATCACCGCCGAAAGGATCGCCGAGGTCGGCGAATGCAGATGCATCACGTCGATCACCTTCAGCCACGGCAGCGTGCCGGCGAACAACGCCGGGACGATAGCGAAATATTTCGCCACGTCGTTGGCGATGGAGAATGTGGTCAGCGCGCCACGGGTCATCAGCAGCTGCTTGCCGATCTCCACCACCTCGATCAGCTTGGTCGGATCGCTATCGAGATCGACCATATTGCCAGCTTCTTTGGCCGCCTGGGTGCCGGAGTTCATCGCCAGCCCGACATCGGCCTGCGCCAGCGCCGGGGCGTCGTTGGTGCCGTCGCCCATCATGGCGACCAGCTTGCCCTCGGCCTGTTCCTTGCGCAGGAAGGCGAGCTTCGCTTCCGGTGTGGCTTCGGCGAGGAAATCATCAACCCCGGCCCGCTGCGCGATGGTCGCGGCGGTCAGCTTGTTGTCGCCGGTGATCATCACCGAACGCAGGCCCATCTTGCGCAGCAGCGCCAGCCGCTCGGCGATGTTGGGCTTCAGCGTGTCCTGCAGCACCACCACGCCGAGGGCGCGGTTGCCAGTGCACACGACGAGCGGCGTCGCGCCCTGCGACGCGGCGCTGGCGATCAGTTTGTCAAGATCCGGCGGCAGGGTGCCACCGAGCGCACGCAGATGGGCAATGATGGCATCCGGTGCGCCTTTGCGGATCTGCCTTCCGTCGTGAAGATCGATGCCACTCATCCGTGTCTGCGCGCTGAATTCGATGAATTTCGCGTTGTCGGGCGCGGCGATCGCGGACTGCGGCACACCGGTGCCCAGCACGGCGGTGATGATGCTCTGGCCTTCCGGCGTGCGATCCGCCACCGAGGCCAGCGCCGCGGCGATGCCGAGATCCTGCGCGGAAACGCTGCCGACCGGCAGGAAGTCAGAGGCACGCCGGCTGCCGACGGTGATCGTGCCGGTCTTGTCGAGCAGCACCGTATCGATGTCGCCCGCGGTCTCCACCGCCAGGCCACTCTTGGCGATGATATTGGCGCGCAATGCGCGGTCCATGCCGGCAATGCCGATGGCGGCCAGCAGCGCGCCGATGGTGGTGGGGATCAGGCAGACGATCAGGGCCACCAGTGTCGGGATATCGGTGCCGAGGCTGGAGAGCGGCGCACTGAGGCCGAGATAGGACGTCATGTACTGCTCGGCGTTGTACGCCATTGGCCACAGTGGTACCACGACGATCATGAAGATCAGGGTGAACGCGGTCAGCACCAGGGTGAGCGCAATCTCGTTCGGCGTGCGCTGGCGGATGGCGCCTTCGACCAGGGCAATCATCCGGTCGAGGAACGATTCACCGAAGCCGGCCACAATCCGCACGATGATGCGGTCCGACAGCACGGTAGTGCCGCCGGTGACGCCGGAGCGGTCACCGCCGGCTTCGCGGATGACGGGCGCCGATTCGCCGGTGATGGCGGATTCGTCGACCGAGGCGGCGCCGTCGATCACCTCGCCGTCGCCGGGGATCACCTCGCCGGCGGCGACGGCGACCAGGTCACCAGGCTTGAGCTGGGCGGAGCTGATCTTTTCAGTCTTGCCATCGGTCCGCAGACGGAATGCCGGCGTGGCGACACGGGTGCGGCGCAGGAAGGAGGCCTGGGCGCGACCACGCTCCTCGGCGAAGGCGGTGGCGAAGTTGGCGAACAGCACCGTGAGCCACAGCCAGATATCAAGCGCGATGAAGTAGCTGAGTGAGAACGGTCCCGGCACGCCCATCAGTGCGCGTACGATGAAGGCGAGCGTGAGTGCCGCGCCGACCTCGACGACGAACATCACCGGATTACGCCACTGTACGTCCGGCCGCAGCATCATAAAGGATTGCTTGAACGCGGCCAGCGCCAGCGCGGTTGAGAAGAGCTTCTGCCGATGATCGGTCCCGATCGGCCGATGCGGATCGACTGCGACGTCCATTGCCTTGCTCCGGACTGGATGAGAGGGCGGCGGCTACTCAGCCACCGAAGGGGATGGGACCGAACTGTTCTGCCAACGGTCCAAGTGCGGCGACCGGCAGGAAGAGCAGCGCGCCGATGACGAGGATTGTGCCGAGCAGCAGGAAGCCGAAGGTCAGCGTGTCATCTCGCATGGTACCGAGTGAGACCGGTGCGACCTTCTTACGGCCGAGATAGAAGGCCATGGCGATCGGTGCGATGATCGGCAGGTAGCGCGAGAACAGCATCACCAGGCCAGTCGCGATATCCAACGGCACCGCCTCCGGCGCTGGGCTGGGATTGTTGTTCAGCCCATAGGTCACGCCCAGCCCATCGAACGCCGACCCATTGTTCGCCGATGCCGACGAGAACTGATAGACGAGCTGTGACAGTCCGTGCGGGCCGGGATTGCTTTCCGCGGCCGTGCCCCACGACGTGGCGGCGAACACGCCGACCGGCTCCAGGATCATCAGCGGGTGCACGAGCAGCGCGACCACCGCGAGTTTCATTTCGCGTGCGCCGACCTTGCGACCGAGATATTCCGGGCTGCGTCCCACCATCTGGCCGGCGAGGAACACGCCGATGATCAGGAAGATCAGCAGGTTGATCATGCCGACGCCCTTGCCGCCGAACACGCAGTTCAGCCACATGCCGGTGAACGGCGACAGGCTGGCGATTGGGTTGAGGCTGTCGTGCTCGGCATTCACCGCGCCGCAGGTCACGTCGGTGGTGATCGCCGCGAACACCGCACCTGCCGAGGTGCCAAAGCGCAGCTCCTTGCCTTCCAGGTTGCCGAGATGCTGGTCAACCGGGAGGCTGGCCACCGCGGGCAGCGTGACCGCGCGCGTGCCACCAGGCGCATCCGTACTGGCAATCTTGTAGTCGCGCGCAACAGAGTCGCCGGTGAAGGCCGGGTTGGGCCGCAGCGTATCGAAGTTAACCGCCCACCATATCAACCCGACCATCATCGACAGCATGACGCCATAGATGACGACGGAGTGGCGTATGCGGCGTAACATGCGACCATACATCAGCACGAGCGAGAACGGGAAGATCATCATCGCGAAGGTGGTGATGAAGTTGGAGAAGCCTGTTGGATTCTCTAGCGGAACGGCTGAGTTCATGCCGTAGAAGCCGCCGCCATTGGTGCCAAGCATCTTGATCGGGATCACCGCCGCCACCGGACCGACGATGATGTTCTGCGGCTTGGCCACGCCATGGTCGTCGACACCCATCGAGCCGGACTCGAGCGTGGTGACCGTCTGCTCGCTGGCATAGGTCATCGGCATGCCTTCATGGATGAAGATGACACCGATGATCAGCGCAACCGGCAGGTAGATGTAGACCATCACCCGCCACATATCGAGGAAGAAGTTGCCGACGGTACCTTCGCCGCGGAACGCGCGGATGATTGCCGCCAGCGCGCAGAAACCGATCGACGCCGACAGGAACATGTTCGGCAGGATGAAGAAGATCTGGCTGA
>DATHNE010000130.1:0-4295 GCA_035486355.1 Acetobacteraceae bacterium | reverse complement strand
GTCGCACCAGCGATGCGATTTGCCCGGTCACACCTGCGCTTTCTCCCGCCGCATGTTGTGTGGCGCGGGAGTTGCGTTGTTGATCCGCGATGAGTCAAATCGCATTCGGCATAAAGAAGAAAGCGAAACCGGTGGGCAATTTGCGTAAAAGTGCCATAAAATGAATAGTGGCGCATATTGCTGGCTTGCCCTTCGCTCCTGCGATTCAAAGGTGCTTAGCTTTCTCACTCACGCTCTGCCAATTCCCCAAGAGAGGACGCTGAATTCGCCCAAATTGGCCACACGGTTCCGGCACACGACGTACTTGATATGGATATATTATCGTGAGGATCTCCACCATTGGCGTGACGTAGTGAGGGAGGATGCCTGCAATCGACAGATGCCAATGACAAACGTCTGCTTGTCGGCGTTGTACACTCGAGAGCCGCCCTTCCGCTTCCTCGTGCACCTTCTCCGTGGCCCGCTCCAGCTCCAGCGCCTCGTTCCAGTGACCTGCAATGTTGTCGATCTGGTTTTCGATCATGCCTCGGACAGCCTCGAGCTGCTCGGATTTGACGTCCATGCGAGTGCTGCACGCGAGACGCCCAAGCAATCGCGCGGCGGCCTTAATCGAGTTGATGTCGTCTTCGATCTCCAGCAGCGGGCTCATGCCGAGGCACTCCCGATCACGCTGAGCACATGCTCGCTCAGCGACACGCCCAGCCGCTCAAGACTCTCGAGAGCGCGGTAGCATGGCCCATATAGCAGGGCATTCTCCCCGAGGAAGATCGCGACCTTGGCCTGCAATCCCGCTAGCGTCGTAGCGGTCAACGTGGGTAACCGCCGTTGCCCGGCTGCGATGAATGTCTAGTTCTGGGATCATCCGCCATTAGGCTCTCAGCCGGTGTGCGTCGGCCTCTGACGTGCTTTCCTGCGGTACTCCGAGGCGGCCCTCAGCCCACGCCAGCAGATCAGCCCACCGATACAGAACCCGTCGGCCAAAATGGGCGAAGCGGGGACCATCGCCCCGACACGCCATCGACATGAAGCCGCGCTTGCTGCGCGGCTCGGATACAAGGTCGCCGCTGCAATTCTCCGAAGGCGAAGGTCAGGCGTTCGAGCCGCCTCGAGTCCGCCAGCAACCCAAACTCATCCTCCCGTTACAAATTCAGCTTTGTCTGCCGCGGGTCGTGGATCTGGCCGCGCCGGCGGGAAACCGCCAGCGCCTGGGTGCGCGGCTCGGCGGGATGGAACCCCGCCGTCCACAGCCGGCGGCGCTCGGCGTACGCGCGCTGCTTGGCGTTCGTTTCGTTCAGGAACTGCACGGTCACCTCGACCTGATTGGGCGAGGGGCGGGCGGATCGATCGGTCATCGCGGCTCCAATGCGCCGGCCTGGCCTGACGTCACATCCGCCAGCGCGACCGTCTCATAGTAGCTGATCCGCGGCTCGCTCCCATAGCGGGCGCGAATACCGTCACGCCACGGGCCGGTATAGAACGCCTCGGCCGCCGCCTGGCTCTCCCACATGTAGGCGCCCCCAGCGACCTTGCCGTCGCGCTGGCAGATGAACTGCTTGCGCACGAAGCCGGGGATACGCAGGAAGTCGGGGGCGATCGCGGCGAAATGCCTGCGGCATTCCTCCAGGCCGATGTGATCGGGTAGGTCGTAGAGGACGATGGCCGTGATCATCGGCGGGACTCCTCGGCGGTCATGCGCTTCGCGGCAGGAATCTGACTTCATCCACCAGGTCACGCACACGATACCAGCGTGCCAACGCCCCCACCAGGAAGGGCGCCGCGCGATGCCAGGCCAGCGGGCGCATCGGCATCAGGGGGAACACCAGATCATCATCACCCTGGCCGCGGGCGCGTGCCGCCAGCTCGCGGCCCATCATCGTTGCCGCCGCGATACCCCGCCCGTTGTAGCCCAGCCCGGCGTAAAGCCCCGGCGCCAGCTCGTGCACGCGCGGCACGTGGTCGGGCGTCATGGCGACAAACCCGGTCCATTCCTCCTGCCATGGCAGGGTGCCCAATTGTGGATACAGCCGACGCATGCGGCCATTGACACGGCGGAAATCGGCCGGCCGCTCAGGACCGGAGATCGGGCCATAGGCGCTGCCATGCAGCCGTCCATCGGGCAGCATGCGCACGCCGGAGAATAGCCGCCGCGTGTCGGTCAGCGATTGCCGGCCTGGCAGGATTGAGCGACGGACGTTGTCCGACAGCGGGGCAGTGACAAAGCCATGTCCGCGTAGCGGGATGATGCTTTCTACCAGGCCCGGCCACAGCTTTGTGCTGTAGGCGTTGGTGGCCAGCAGCACGATGTCAGCGGTCAATCCGTCCGGTCCCGCATCGACGGCCCAGCGTCCGCCATTGCGTCCCAGCCCCCGCACCGGCGTTTGCGTGTGGATCACCGCGCCCGCCTTCACTGCGGCGTGCGCCAGGCCGCGGGTGTAGGCGAGCGGGTTCAGATTGCCGCCGCGATGATCGAGCGAGGCCGCCGCATACAGTGTCGATCCCACCGCCTCGGCGCAGCGCGCGCCCGCCAGCATTTCCACCTCGGCACCGCGGTCCTGCCAATAAGCGGTACGCTGTTCCAGCTCGCGCCGTCCGGACGGCGCGTGGGCGGCGAAGATCAGTCCAGTGCGCACCGCCCAGCAGTCGATGCGGTGCCGCGTGATGAGGTCGAACACCAGGTCCGGGCCGGCGGCGACGGCATCGATCACGCGCCGCCCGCGCTCAGGGCCGTAATGACGCAAGATGCCGGTGTGGCCGATCTTCAGATAGGGCACCACCTGGCCGAAAGCGCGGCCCGAGGCGCCCGCGCCGATCTCCTTCGCTTCGAGTACCGTGACATCGACGCCGGCTTCGGCCAGGTGCAGCGCGGCCGACAGGCCGGTGAAGCCGGCACCGATGACGGCGACGCCGACATGGCAGGCTGCGGAGAGTGGCGTGGTGGGGGGTGGTGGCGGCGCGGCGTCCCGGTAGACGGCGGGCGGGGCGTTGCGGTCGGACAGCGGCTGATAGGTCGTGAGCATTCCGTTACGCTACGGGATGTCGTGGCGTCCGCAAGTAGGTTCACCGCAGAGACGCAGAGCGGTCGGGCGAGCGCTTCATTGTTCGAGTGTGAGGCAATGACGGTTATTGCGCTTCGCGCGGAGCGCATTCAACGCCATGACATCACGTCTGCTGTCGCCACGTCGCCGGAATCTCTGCGATTCTGCGCCTCTAAGCCAATCTGCGAACGGAATGACCGCGCCTCACCCCAAATCCCGCGCGACCTCCGGCTTATGCAGCAGCACATCGATCTTGCTGGCATACTCCAACGCGTGATCCGGCTGAAATGACAGCTCCGGCGCGACCCGCAGCCGCACCCCGTGCGCCACCTGCGTGCGCAGATACGGCGCGGCGCGCTTCAGCGCCGGCAGCAGCACGGCGACATCGGTGCGGCCCAGCCGCGCCACATAGACGATCGCCCGCTTCAGGTCGGGCGTCATCCGCACCTCGGTCACCGTGATATCGACGGTGGCCAGCTCGGGATCGCGGATGTCATGCCGCCCAAAGATGCCCGCCAGTACGTGGCGGATCTCTTCGGCGACCCGCAACTGGCGCTGGCTGGGACCAGTCGCCGGCTTCTTCAAGCCGGCACCAGTTCTGTTTCGTAACACTCCACGACGTCGCCTTCCTGCAGATCGTGGAAGTTGGCGAATGACAACCCGCATTCGTAGCCACGTGCCACTTCGCGCACATCGTCCTTGAACCGCTTCAACTGCGACAGCTCACCCTGGTGGATCACGACATTGTCGCGCAGCACGCGCACGCCGGCGCCACGCTTCACCAGGCCCTCGGTGATCATGCAGCCCGCGACCTTGCCGGTCTTGGTGATGTTGAACACCTTGCGGACTTCGGCATAGCCCAGGAACTTCTCGCGGGCTTTCGGCGCGACCTTGCCGCGGACCAGTTTCTCCACGTCGTCGGCGACTTCGTAGATGATCGAGAAGTAGCGGATATCGACGCTTTCCCGCTGTGCCAGTTCGCGGGCCTGCGATGTCGCGCGCACGTTGAACGCCACGATCACAGCGCTGGACGCCTTGGCTAGCTGGACATCGCTTTCGGTGATCTGCCCAACCCCGGCCAGCAGCACGCGGACCTTGACCTCCTCATGCGCCAGCTTGGTCACCACCACCTGGATGGCTTCCGCGCTGCCCTGCACATCGGCCTTGATCAGCACGGCGACTTCCTTCTGGTCGCCTGCCTGTATGCGAGCCAGCATCTGGTCCAGCGTGCCGCGCGCGCCGGCACTCGCGCCGGCCGCC
>DATHNE010000129.1:0-8962 GCA_035486355.1 Acetobacteraceae bacterium | reverse complement strand
CTGAGATCGTTCTGTCCAATATCAACTACATCCTGACCCGCATTCTGCAGGATCAGGACGCCGGTCGGCACGCGCCGGATACACAAGGGTGGCTACGTCAACTCCAGATCGAGCATCTGGATCATGAGATGCCGTCCCGTGTGCTGATGCCACTCGTCAAGACCATGCTGCGCCATTCCGGCATCACCAGGCCTAATTCGATCTGCTACTGGCTGGGCAATGGGGACGTGCAATCCGTTGTCCGCCGGCTGGTGATCAACGATGTGGAGATTACCGACGCCCCGAACTACTCAGCCTGGTTACACAGCCGATGGGGTATCGCCCGCGAAGCCAAGGCCAACGAGTCGCGCAAGTTCGTCACCTTAGATCAACTCGACGCGGACGACCGTTCGTTCATCGAGAGCATCACGGCCGAAGACCGGGTGATATATAATTTGCTCGCGCCGCAAATACACCAATCACATCGACACGCTGTCACTGGCACATCAGTGATTGGGATTGAACGCTTTAATTAGGTTTTTTGATTTTCATTCATCGCTGCTTCGGGTCCAGCACATCGCGCAGCCCGTCGCCCAGCAGGTTGAACGCCAGCGAGGCGACGAAAATCGCCACCCCGGGGATCGTCGGCACCCACCACTGGTCCAGGATGAACGCGCGGGAGGCGGCGATCATCGTGCCCCACTCCGGCATCGGCGGCTGCGCGCCCATGCCCAGAAAGCCGAGACCCGCCGCGGTCAGGATGATGCCACTCATGTCCAGCGTCACGCGCACGATCACGCTGGTCAGGCACAGCGGGACGATGTGGCGCAGGATGATGCGGCCGGACGACGCACCGGTCAGCCGCACCGCGGCGATGAAGTCGGTGCCGCGCACGGTCAGCGTGTCGGCCCGCGCCAGCCGCGCGTAAGGCGGCCAGGCGGTCAGCGCGACGGCAATGATCGTGCTGGTGATGCCGGGCTTCAGTGCGGCGACGAAAGCCAGCGCCAGCACCAGGCGCGGGAAGGCCAGGAAGATGTCGGTCACGCGCATCAGGATGCGGTCGGCAAGGCCACCCAGATAGCCGGCGATGCTGCCGACCGCGAGGCCGACCGGTGCCACCAGCAGCACCACCGCGACCACCATGCCGAGCGTGATCTGCCCGCCATACAGTACGCGCGACAGCAGGTCGCGGCCGAGCTCGTCAGTGCCAAGCCAGTGCTCGGCCGAGGGCGGCGCGAGGCGGCCGGCAAGATCCTGCGCACTCGGGTTGTATGGGGCGATCAGCGGCGCGGCGAGCGACAGCAGGATCATCGCCACCGCAGTGATCAACCCGACCATCGCGAGGCCGTTGGACCGGAACTGCAACCAACCGCGGTAGCGGCGCACCCAGGCGGCGTGCGTGCGCGAGGTCGGGGTTTCGCTCAGCAGCCAGTCGCGGGACAGGACAGTCATCGCACGCTCATCCGACCCTGGGGTCCAGGAGGCGATACGCAAGGTCGGCGAACAGATTTAGCACCAGATAGACAATACCGATCACCAGGGTCGCGCCCAGCACCGCGTTCATGTCGGCGTTCAGCAGTGACACGTTGAGATACAGGCCGATGCCGGGCCAACTGAACACCGTTTCGGTGATGACCGCACCTTCCAGCAGGCTGGCGTAGGCCAGTGCGAGTACCGTCACCAACCGCACGGCAATGTTGCCGAAGCCGTGCCGCCACAATACACGAGCAGCCGACAGTCCCTTGGCACGGGCCGTGATGATATATTCGCCCGCCAACGATTCAATCATGAAGGCGCGCGTCATGCGGGTGATGTAGGCCATCGAGAAATACGCCAGCACTAACGCCGGCTGCGCCAGATGCGCGAGCGCGTCCCAGAACGAATCCCAATCTTGCGCGATCGCGGCGTCGATCACCAGCATGCCGGTGACGCGCGGTACCAGGCCCTCATACGCGACGTCGAGCTGACCGGTGCCCGGCGCGATACCCAGCTTCACGTAGAACACCAGCAGGCAGATCAGGCCAAGCACGAACACCGGCACCGACTGGCCGGTCAGACTGATCACCCGCACCACGTGGTCGAACCGGCTGCCCTGGCGCGCGGCGGCGAACACGCCCAGTGGGATGCCGACGATGACCGCGACGATGATCGCCGCCGTTGCCAGCTCAAGCGTTGCGGGAAAGAAATGGGCAATATCGGCGGTGACCGGATGGCTGGTCATCACCGAGCTGCCCAGGTCGCCGTGCAGCAGGTTGTTCAGATAGATGCCGAACTGCACGTATAATGGCCGATCCAGCCCCAGTTCTACCCGCACGCGGGCAATCACATCGGGCGGCGCATGATCGCCGACGATAGCGATGGTCGGATCGATCGGCATGGCGCGGCCGATCAGGAACGTGACCAACACCAGGCCCAGCAACGTGATCGGGACGCTGGCGATCCCCGCCAGCGCCGGACGCAACTTCGTGAAACTCACGCCTTCACGATCGGCGCGTAGCGGGTGTAGTCGGGCAGCACGCCGATCTGCAGGCCGGTAACGCCCTTGCGCAGCACATCGACCTCGGCGCTTTGCAGTAGCATCACGAACGGTGCGCGCTGCATGAAGTCCCGCTGCATCTTGGCGTATATCGCCATGCGCTTTGGCGTGTCGAGCTCCTTTGCGGCGACCTCGACAGCGTTGGTCAATTCCTTGTCGATGAAGTGGCTGCGCCAGGCAAGGATCTTCAGTTTGCTCTGATCGGAATCATCCGGATTGGCGCAAAACCCCTGGGCGTTGGAGTTGGCGTCCAGGTAGTCCGGGAACCAGGTCAGCATCGCCATCTGATGTTGGCGCGCGCGGGTTTTGCTGATGACCTGCTTATGTTCACCGGCCATCAACTGCGCCTTGATGCCGATCGCGGCAAGGTCGGCCTGAATCGCCTGGGCGATGTCCGAGAACGGCGCGTTGGAGAAATGGTCCAGCGTCGTTTCAAAACCATTGGGGAAGCCGGCTTCCGCCAGCAGGGCCTTGGCCTTGGCGATATCCTTCTTGAACGGCATGTCGCTGATCGCGCCGGGCACGCCCTCGGGTAGGAAGCTCTGCCACACGGTAAACAAATTCGGCGTGATGTTCTTGGCGATCGCCTGATAGTCGATGGCGTATTTCACCGCCTGCAGCACCTGGGGCTTCTGGAACTGCGGCTGCGCCATATTCATGACCATGTACAAGGACGTCAGCTGCGGCTTCTTCGCCAGTGTCAGGCCGGGACTGCCAGCGGCGGTCTTGAGCTGATCGGAGCTGAGGTCGCGCGCCATATCGACGTCGCCCTTCTGCACCATCAGCAACTGCGCCGACGCATCGGCCACGTGGCGGATCACCACGCGCGGCAGATGCGGCTTCACCGCGGCGTGCGGATTGCCTTCCAGGATGATGTGATCGCTGGCCTGCCAGTCGACCAGCTTGTACGACCCTGCGCCGGCTGTGTGCGTCTTCAGCCAGGCGTTCCCCAGGTCGTCCTTCTCCTGATGCGCCATGGCAACGGCCTTCTCCACCACGGATCCGCAGGTGGCGGACAGGCAGTACAGCACGAAGCTGCTGGCCTGCACGGTGGGCAGCACCAGCTCCAGCGTGGTGGGACCGGTGGCGCGGATCATCTTCTCGACATTGTCCTTGTCCCAGCCGAACTGGGTCAGGATGAAGCCAGGGGTCAGATTCAGTTTCACCACGCGTTGCAAGCTGAACGCGACATCTTCTGCCGTGACCGGCTTGCCGCTATCGAACACCACGCCCTTGCGAAGCTGGAACGTGAAGGTCAGGCCGTCCTTGCTGACCTCCCACTTCTCCGCCAGATCGCCGAGCAGTTTGGAGCTGTCGTTCGGATCGGGCGCTACGAGCTTGCGATAGATGTTGCCGCAGACTTCGTTGTTGCTAAACTCGTACGACTGCGCGGGATCGAAGGCACCGACAATATCATCGATCGCCTTGGCCATCACCACCGCGTTCTTCGGCGTGGCGGCATCGGCCGGGCCGACGGTCGCCGGCGCGGCCAGCCCGGCCGCCGTGGTGGCAAGCAGCGTGCGTCGTGTCAGCATGACGTTGGCTCCATCGTGTTGAGTGGCTCTAGGCCTTGGTAATCGTTGCATACTTGGTGTAATCCGGCATCGGGCCGATCTTGAAGCCCGACACGCCCTTGCCCAGCACGGCCACGGCGTTCTTCTGCATCAGCATGGCGAACGGCGCCCGCTCCATGAACTGCGTCTGGATCTTGCGGTAGAGCGCGATGCGCTTGGCCGGATCCAGCTCCTGTACGGCGGCCATGGCCTCGTCATTCAGCTCCTTGTCGACGAAGTGGCTGCGCCAGGCGAGGATCTTCAGTTTGCTCTGGTCGGAATCGTCGGGGTTCTCGCACCAGGCCTGCACGTTGGAGTTGGGATCGAAATAATCCGTGCCCCAATACAGCAGCGCCAGCTGGTGCTGGCGCGCGCGGGTCTTGGTGATGACCTGCTTCTGCTCACCCGGCAGCAGCGTCACCTTGATGCCGACCGCACCCAGATCGGCCTGCAGCGCCTGGGCGATTTCGGAATGCGGCGAGGCGGAGATGTAATCCATGTTCACCGCGAACCCGTTCGGATAGCCGGCCTTCGCCAGCAGCGCCTTCGCCTTGGCCACATCCTTGTGAAACGGGTTCGATTTCAACGCGCCGGGCAGCGCGTCGGGCAGAATGGACTGGCAGACGCTCCAGGTGTTCGGCGTGATGTTCTTGGCGATCGCCTGGTAGTCGATCGCCCACTTGATCGCCTGATGCACCTCGACCTTCTGCAGCTCCGGCATGGCCTGGTTCATGGCCATGTACATCGAGGTGCCCTGCCCCGCCGACGTGATGGTAAAAGCCTTGTTGCTGGCAAGGGACTTCAACTGATCCGCCAGTAGGTCACGGGCAATGTCAGCATCGCCCTTCTGCAGCATCAGCAATTGCGCTGCCGGATCGGCCACGTGGCGAATCACGATGCGCTTCATGATACCCTTGTCGGCCGAATGCGGATTGGCATCGACAATGACGTGGTCCGACGCGGACCATTCAGTCAGCTTGTAGGGGCCGGCGCCAGCGGTGCGCGATTTCAGCCAGGCATTGCCCAGGTCGTTGTTGGTCTGGTTGGCCATGACCGTCTTCATGTCGACGATGCTGCCGACATTGGCGGTGAGGCAGTACAGCACGAAGCTGGTGGCCTGCGCCTTCGGCAGCTTCAGTTCGAGCGTGTAATCGTCAGTGGCTCGCACCAGGCTTTCGACATTGTCCGGGGTGAAACCGAACTGGGTGATGATGAAGCCGGGCGTCTTGTTGAGCTTCACCACCCGGTGCACGCTGAAGGCGGCGTCGTGTGCGGTGACCGGGTTGCCGGAATCGAACTGTACACCCTTGCGCATGTGGAAGGTGAAGGTCAGCCCGTCCGGGCTGACGGTGTATTTCTCCGCCAGGTCGCCATCGATCTTGGTGGCGTCGGCCAGGTTGGGGGTGACGAGGCGGCGGTAGCAGTTGGCGTCCACCTCGTTGTCGGTGAACTCGTAGGATTCGGCGGGGTCGAAGCTGACAATATCGTCAATGGCGTGCGCCATGACGGCAACGCCCTTGGGGGTGGCGGCAAGGGCCGGGGTCAGGACGGCGGGCGCGGCCAGGGTTGCGGCGGAACTGGCGAGCAGGGTCCGGCGGGTCAGCATCGATCAGGTCTCCCAGGTCTTGGTTGGGCGGCACCATAAGTAGGCGCCGGGCCGAAAGGAAGGTGGGCCGGCCGGGTGGTGGACATTCCGGGCGGGATGAAGCGCGATGCGACGGCGCGTTGACGGGAGGGTACGATGGGTCTGCGGGGGGGATGTCTTTGTGGTGCGGTGGGCTACGAAGTCGCGCAGCTCGATGGCCCGGTCGTGCACTGCCATTGCCGGACCTGCCGGAAGGCGCATGCCAGTCCGTACGGGGCCTCGGCACGGGTGGCGCGGGGGCATTTCGCGTGGACGCGGGGCCAGGATCGGCTGACAGCATATGAGTCGACGCCGGGGAAGAAGCGCTGGTTCTGTTCGGCGTGCGGGACGCATCTGGTGGCGGAATGGGTGACCGAGCCTGAGTTGATCCTGCGGGCCGCGACGCTGGATGACGATCCGGGGGTGCGGCCAGTACTGCATATGTGGGTGTCGCACGACGCGCCGTGGGTGACGCCGCCGGAAGGGGTGCCGCGATACGCGGAGGGGAGTCCGGAGCCTTAGGGAGACGAGGCGCCTGACAGCGGACGAACGCGCCGGGCGCTACGCGGTGTACTGGGCGAGCTGAACAAGCCGCAGTCCGGGGACTGGCGGCAGACGGCGATCATTGGTGACATAGGTCGAGCAGCCAGCATGTTGCGCGGCCGCGATTTGTAATGCGTCCGGCGTCCGCACGCCGATCCGCGCACGTAGTTGAGCCGCCCGACGCAGCAGATCGCGTGTCAGATCCATCAGGTGAATGCCGCGGCTGCGGGTCAGAAGCGCCTCGTAGCGTGCGGCCAGCGCCGCATCGTTGGCACGGTAGGGAATGACCAGCATTTCCAGGAGTGTCACCGCAGAGGTCACCAACTCGATACGGCCCGTGTCCGCGGCTTGGAACAGCGGCGTGATGATTGGCAACCACCGCGGAGCCGCTTCGATGAAATAGATGAAGATCGCGGTATCGACGCCGACCCGGCCTCGGCCGAGGTCGTCGATCAGTCCCATGCGGCCCGTTCGACCTCGACATGGGCGGCCGCGTCAACGCGGTGCCAGAGATCCCTCCCGAGGCCTTGCAGGTCGAGAATAGAGAGCGGTTCCGGCGTCTCGAGCGCCGCGGATAGCAGGACGGCGACTTCCTGCGCGACCGAGCGGCGCTCGCGTTTGGCGCGGGCTTTCAGCTTGTCATACAGCGCGTCGGGCAGATTCTTGACGTTGAGGGTGGCCACGGCCGCTTCCTCCAAAACTCCTCCAGACTGGAGGCACACCTTGGCCGCGTCAAGGGCGTTACTTGCGGATCGAAATGGCGCCTGATATATTTTGTAGAATGCAAAATCCTCTCCCCGTTAGCAATATGACCTCCCCCCCGTTCCGCACCAAGCGAGAGCTGGCGATCGGCACACTGCGGGAGGCGATCCAGACTGGGCGCTACCAGCCAGGGCAGTCGTTGCGGCAAACACAGGTGATGGCCGATCTCGGGCTGGGGTCGACCCCGGTGCGCGAGGCGATGCTGGAGCTGCTGGCGCGCGGCGTCCTGGTGCAGGAAAGCCATCACAGCGTGCGGATCGCGGATCTCGACCTGCCGCGGCTGCGGGCCATCTATCGCGTGCGCTGCCTGCTGGAGACCGAGGCGGCACGGCTGGGCGCGACGAATTTGTCCGCGGCCGGGCAGGCCGCGATGCGCACGCAGGTGCGACGCATGGAAGCCAGCGCGGAAGCCGGGGACACGGCCGAGGCCGCACGAGCGGATATCGCGTTCCGGCGCACGCTGTACGAGGCCGCGGACAATGTGTTGCTGCTCGACCTGATCGACCAGGCCTGGATGAGCTTTCCCGCGTACATTCTGTACGGGATTCCAGGCCGGCTGGCGCAGTCGATCGAAGAGCATCATCAGATCGTCGATGCCGTGGCGCGGCGCGACCTCGCTGCGGCGGGGTTGTGCGTACAGCAGCATCTGCTTGGCGCGCTCGCTGTGCTTGAGACCTATGTCACGCAGTTTGGCCAGCATAGGGCCGCCCCCCTTGATGCCTGAAGGACCCCTGTCATGACCCCTGCCCTGCGCGATGCCGCCAAGGAATATCTGGTCCGTTACGGTGGTGATTCTTTCCCGAACCTGTTCGTCTCGGCGAAGGGGACCGTGGTGCGCGATGACACGGGGCGGGAGATCCTGGATTTCACCTCGGGCCAGATGTGCGCGACGGTCGGGCATAACCATCCCGAGATCGTTGCGGCAGTGCATCGCGCGGGCGCCAAGGCGTTCCACATGTTCAGCGGCATGATCCCGGAAGTGGTGGCGGAGCTGGGGCAGACGCTGGCAAGGGACTGGATGCCGGCGGGGCTGACCAAGTCGCTGTTCGTCAACACCGGATCGGAAAGCAACGAAGCCGCGCTGCGCATGGCGAAGCTGCACACCGGCGGCTACGAGGTGCTGGCGGTGGGCGGGTCGTGGCACGGCATCACCGGCGGGGCGAGCGGCGTCTCATTCGCCAGCGACCGCAAGGGCTACGGTGTGCCGGTACCAGGCATGTTCGCGATGCCGGAGCCGAATGCGTATCGGCCGTATATCCAAGGTGCCACCGAGGAAGACTCAGCGCTGGCATGCCTGGAGCTGGGGCTGAAGATGTTCGATATGCAGTCCTCGGGTCGGCCGGCGGCGATCATCATCGAGCCGATCATCAGCGCGGGCGGCGTGCTGGTACCGCCCAAAGCCTACATGCAGGCGTTGCGGCGCGCGGCGGATGAGCGCGGCATGCTGCTCATCTTCGACGAGGCGCAGACCGCGTTCGGCCGTATCGGGCATCGGACCGGGTCCGACATGTTCGGCGTGGTGCCGGATATCATGAGCGTGTCGAAAACGCTGGGCGGTGGGCTGCCGCTGGCGGGCACGATCACGACGCCGGCGATCGAGGAGAGCGTGTACCGCAAGGGGTTCAACTACTACACCAGCCATGTCTCCGATCCGCTGGGCGCCGAGGTGGGGCTGGCGGTGCTGAAGGTGATCGTGGAGGAGGAACTGGTGGCGCGGGCGCGGACGGTCGGGACGTATCTGCGCGCGCGACTGGAGGAGCTGCAGCAGCGCTATGAGCCGATCGGCGATGTGCGTGGTGAGGGGTTGTTGCTGGGGGTGGAGCTGGTGCAGGACCGCAAGACGCGGGCACCGAACCATGCGCTGGGCGGGCTGACGACGCAGAAGTGTTACGAGATGGGATTGAGCATGAATATCCGGCGGCGGAAGGAACGCGGATCGGTGTGGCGGATCGCGCCACCGCTGAC
>DATHNE010000128.1:0-61988 GCA_035486355.1 Acetobacteraceae bacterium | reverse complement strand
CGTGTTCCTGCAGCTTCCGCGCGACACATTGCAAGCCACACCGGCCGTCGCGCGGGTTATCATCGGAGCCCTGCTGAACGCCGTGTATCGTGCCGACGGCCATGTGGACGGGCGCGTGCTGTTCCTGCTTGACGAGGCTGCGCGGCTCGGTCCGATAGAGATCATCGAAGTGGCACGCGACGCCGGCCGCAAGTACGGCATCACCCTGCTGCCAATCTACCAAAGCGAAGGCCAGCTCATTGATCAGTGGGGACCCGCCGGCAAGAAGAAGTGGTTCGATTCGGTGTCCTGGCGCGCATATGCCGGTATCAACGATCTCGAGACGGCACGCGAGATCAGCGCGATCTGCGGCGAGTACGGTATTCTCACCCGATCCGAAGGTCGCGACCGTGGATCTTCGTCCGGTGTGCATGGATCGAGCAACCGTCGTCAGAATGAGACTATGGCGGAACACGCGCGCGCACTCATCAAGCCGGATGAGCTGATCCATGATGCGCGCGATGACGAAGTGTTCATCATCAAACGCGGTGCGCGACCGATCCGCTGCGGGCGCGCGATTTATTTTCGTCGTTCGGAAATGCTGGCGCAAGTGGCGGCGAACCGATTTCATACGCGCGCTGCGCAATGACTGATCCGTCATTAATTTATACCAGCCCGCCTAAACATCGACACACGCCCAGCTGCGGGTCGCGATTGATCTGATCCGGTCGGGATCACCGATCGGAAAGCGCCATGCCTCGACGCAGGCCGGAACGATGGCATCATAGGTATCCCAGAGCGTGTGGCTGAGTTTGTTGCCGCGCAGATGCCGAGTCGGCCCGGGGTGTCTCATCCCGAGCCGCTCACAGAACCGGACGTAAACCTCTCGATTTATCCGGCTCGTGCCACTCAACGAAGGCTGCCGCCTTCCACCAGATCCCTGAACTCATCCGGTTGCCCGTTGGCCCCCGATCCCGATGCGAGTGACCCCTCCCTTCGCTCGACGAGCGTTACCTCGCTTCATCACTACTACGGAGGAGTCCGCCCCTGGACGGTGCATCGGTACTGTCGGCCTCGGGTTTTCTGCCCTTGTGCCTTTTTCCCTGGCATCACCGGCCAGGTTCTCAAGTTCCGTACGAAAGCCTAGTCTGGAGTCGCGCTCCCTATACACCGGACATCACATGGACAGTAAGCAGGTACCTTCCATGCCTTTATCCCGGGACTGGGACTCGGCCCCGGTTTTGATGTCGTCTGAGAACTTATCGATGCGTCGTCGGGAGTTCGCTTGCACTCGTCTCTCCAGTCCATACATGACGCGGTCATCGCCGCGCCTTTTCCATAACGTTCACCACCGCGACCTTGCGGCCGAAGCGGCTTATGGCTGTTTGAAGCCTCCCCCTGCAGGGCGGCTCCGAAGGGCCCACCTTCATCTTTCGTACAGCATGGCACTCGCGTTCCTTCATGACACAAAATCCGAGACGTTCTCCATCGGGTTCAGTTCCGGTGAATAGGGCGGGATGGGCAACAGCGTGATGTTGTCGGGGACCGTGAGCCGTTCGCCGCGCTGGTGCCAGCCGGCACCATCGCACACCAGCATGGCATGAGCGCCGGGTGCGACCTGCGTCGCGATTTCTTTCAGATGCTCGCTCATGGCTTCGCTGTTGGCTGCCGGCATGATGATCGCGGCGCCAGTGGCGCGAGATGGGCACAGCGCGCCGAACAGACAGACCGAGGCATGGCGGTTGTCTCGTTCCGCCAAAGGGCGTGAACCAATCAATGCTCAGATGTATTCCAGCGACCCCTGCTGTTCTACTCTAGCGTCGTCCTCGAACCAGACCTCAATGGGCTTGCCTGCTGCCGAGTTGGGCAACACCGCGTTCACCAGGCGGCTGAAGTATTATAAAGTCACCTCGGCATCAGGATCCTTCTTCGGGTGATACGGACGCGGCGGCAACCGGGTCATTACCAGTCGGCGCAACCATCTGCCCATGGTCTGCGCACGCACTTTCACCGACCACGGCTCGGCAATCTCCTCGCACAAGTCAGCGCATCGCCAGGGTATCACCGTATTCCGCTCAGGGTCCGGCCCCTTGAGCACGATCCCCCTCAGTTCCTCCATCTGCACTTCGGTCAGAAAAGGCGACCGCTCCGGGACCGAAGTCCTGCCACGCCTTCGGCGTTGTACTGATGCACCCAGTCGCGCGGCGTCTGACGGGTCATCCCGTTCAGCATTGCCGCCTCCGTCCGGGGACGACCTTCCAGGATCAGCGCTACTGCCAGAAGCCGGCGTACCACAGCGCCATCGTCGGTCTTCCCCGCCAGCGCGCGCAGCGCCGACGCCGACTGTTCGGTGCGGCTGATCTCGATCGGTTGGCTCATCGGCGGACGCCCGTGCAAATTGTGAGGCTTGCACCGATTCAACACCCGCCCGATTCGGCAAGACCTCGAGCGTCAGGGACTACGCGGGCTGGTATAAGCAATCCAATCTTTCATTCGGTCCGAATTGTCCGGAACGAACGAAAATGCCAGCCATGGTGAGATCGCAGCACGACATGCTTCCTCTGATGAGTGCGAGGTCTCCCTCGTGGAGGAAACCTATGATCGGAACGAAGGCTATGCTTGTGCCGGCCTCGCAGGTAGCTTTGACTACGCAGCGTGGTTCCTCGATGCGTTTAATCGTCTTCCCGTCATGACTGTCGCGCTGGTACCCAACCGGCGACTTCATCGCACAACGCCTCAGAAAGACGATAGGATTCCGCGGCACTGGGGTAGTCGCCGCTGCGCACGTCGTCAGCCCAGCGCGACAGCGCTTCCCTCAGGCTGCCGAAACCGTCGATATAGGTTCGCACGAACTTCGGCTTTTGCCCCTCAATCAGGCCAAGAACGTCGTGGAAGACGAGAACCTGGCCGGAGCAATGCGGGCCAGCACCGATGCCAATTGTTGGGATGGCAAGCTCTTGAGTCACACGCGAAGCGAGCTGGCTTGGAACACCCTCGAGTACCAGCGCGAAGCACCCCGCTTCCTGGAGTCGGACGGCGTCGTCGAGGAGGCGCAGCGCATGGTCGCCGGTTCGGCCCTGCACCTTGAAACCGCCCATGACATTTACGCTCTGGGGGGTGAGACCAAGATGTCCCATCACCGGGATTTCACAATCGACGAGTGCCCGGACCATATCGAGACGCTGTGCTCCACCCTCGAGTTTCACGGCGTTAGCACCCCGCTGTAGAAAGCCGCCAGCATTGCGCAACGTTTCCCTCCTGCTGAGATGGAAACTCAAATACGGCATGTCGGCAACCATCAGCGCCCGCAGTGGTGTGCGCGCCACCGCTTCGACGTGGTGGTTCATCATTTCCATGGTTACCGGCAGGGTATTCTCGAAGCCGAGGCAAACGTTGCCGACGCTGTCACCCACGAGGATGATGTCGACCACCGCGTCAGCTATCCGCGCGGTCACAGTATCATAGGCGGTCGTCATCACCAGCCGCCGTCCCTCCCCTTTCCATTGCCGTAGGAGCGGAACGGTAACACGGGTTTGGCGAGCTGCCTGGGTATGGCTCATCGAAGCTCCTTGCGTTGACAATTGTTCGAGCGCTATGCGTTCGGGTCCGCGGCTAGTCTAGATCATCGTCGGACCGTTGACGATCGCCAGCCTCCTGGCTCGCTGCTCGCGACACGCAGCGTTTAATTATGAGGCTGACACTTTGGTCATTCCGCTGAAGGTGGGACCGGCTGATGGCAGTCAACCGGGTGCGAGAGAGCGAGGCGGCATCCGCGGTGATTGCTTCGTACAGGTTCAGCCGGACGACGATCTTCAAATGGCTCGCGGCGGCCTCCAAGCCAGGCGGCGTGCTGCCTCGCGTTGAACCGCTCTGGCCGGCGGCCGCGACGCCATATACGTTTCACGTGGCGTCGGGTGCAGCGTGATGCCGTGCCCTGCCAGGGGTTCGGCGACCGCGCGGCGCACGGCGTCCAGGCCATGCAGGGCCGCATAGTCGTTCCAATCAGTGCCACGCGCACCAGCCGCGAACGGCGGGATCAGCGCGAGACCGTTGACGGCCAGGGCGGCTGCCTCGGCCTTCTCGCGGCCGACATTCGGCAGGGTCGTGCCGTCCGCGCGCGTTATCAGCGGCAAATGGTGATCGTTGTCGCCGGCGAGGATGATGATCGGCCGCCCCACGTTGCGCATACGGTACGTTTCAGCAACGGCGAGCAAATTGCCTGCGTCAAAGGCTGCAACGGTTGGCAAACCTGTCGCCTCGACCAGGGTGGCAGCGGTCGCAAACCCTTCGGTAATAATGAGCGGGGTATCGGCCGTCAGCGCACCCAGCAAAATGTGCATGCCGCGCTTGCGACCCCCCTTCTCATAGAACTTGTCACCAGTTGCGGTGATGGTCTGCATACTCCAGATCACGCCGTCAGCGTCGTGCATGGGAATCAACAGCCGGTCACTGGCATCGACGCGCAGGTCGTGCTCTGCCACACCTTTTCGCTCCAGATACGGGTGTCGGTAGGCAGGCGCCGCGCGCCGCCACAACGTGCGCACACGCCGGGCAACCGCCGCCTCTTCCGCGCGTCGCTCCTGCTCGCGCTCCAGCTGCCGGCGCGCTGCCTGGGTCCTGGCGTGCGTTATCTCCTCGGCCGACAGCGCGCGCGTCGCTCCACTGGCCCGCCAGCGTATCGTCTCACCGGTCTTGAAGTTGCGGATGAAGCCCGCCGGCAATCCGTCCAGATGGCCGATATAGGCACCCGATTTCTTGCCACGTCGATCACCCTCGACAGGCACACGATGAAGGCGTCCGTCCATCACCGGCGGTCCGTCAACCCTGAGCCCTGCCCGGCGCACGTCCTCCGCGAATTCGCCCTGCGCCTCCGTCTCGGAGATGACGCGCAGTCCTGAACGAGCCCGATGCTGCACATTATCGTCAATTGCTTGTGCCTGCTGGTCTCCCGCCTCGAGTGCCTGCCTCACGGGAGGCGAGGCCCCCTGCCCTTGCCCGGCGTTATCGCTTGGCTGGTCTTTCGGCCGCTCATCCGGTGGCTGCCGCCGCTCCGTTGCCACCGCAAGCCGTTGCACCGCCTGGGCGAGTGCCGCGTCGTCCTGCGCTGCTTGTCGGCGCTCCTGCATGGTCGTTGCGGGCTATCCGCGGGCCTGCCGGCTCCCGCCGCGCTGCAGCACGTCCTGCATGGCGCGCACGCTCTCGGGCTGGCGCGATAGAGTCCTTGCCACGTTCACGAACACCTCGTCTTGCTTGATCGGTCGCTGATTGCTCAGGGGACGTCGGTGGGCGATTTCCTCGCGCTCGAGGCCGTCCGACAGCACCAGCCGCGTGGTCTGCCGGCTTCGCCACCCCGCCACGTAGGCCTTGAAGCGCTGCACCGCCTGAGTGCCCGCCGGCATTGCATCGATATGTGCCGTGCTGATCGCCGACCGAATGGTGTCGATCGACAACACGTCGCCGGAGGTCAGCAGCGCACGACCGGTTGCTTGGTCACGCGGTTCCTCGAACGGAACGAAACCGTCAGCGCCACCGTCATTGCCTTGGACAAGGCCTTGGTCTCGGAGCCCCGTGACCCAGGCAACAGTCCCGTTGTGTCCGAGATTGCGTCGATGCAGCGCTCCCTCCGCCGTCACCTTCACGCTGCGGAGCCCCCGCACGCGGTCACCGACCGCCAGCGGCGGGGCGAACGGGATACCCGCCTGGCCCGCCGCATCGCGCGTGATCACGTCGATTCCAACCTGTCCCATGCGCTTTCGGCGCGCGCGGATTTCACGAGCAATGGCGCGGGCATCGCTGTTCGTCGGCGCGCTGACCGTCAGCGTGTAGCCGTTCCGGTCGCGATTGGCCCGGATGCGGTCCTCCCACGGCGCCGCGACACGCCGCACCGCATCCGCGTGTCCGCCGGGCACCAGCATGATCGTGCCGTCCGCACGCTTGCGCGCGGTCGCCGCCGCGGCACTGCTCGCCCGAAACAGCAGTGCGGTTGCCCGATCACGCCGCCGGCGTTGCCGTACGCCTCGTTCCAGGGACGGTACTGCGGTCTCGCCGAGAGCGCGTTGCAGCAGCGAAATTACGCCATCGGCGTCGATTGTCTGCATCTGTGTTCGATCGTATATTGCAACGATAGAGAAACCGTGCTGCGCACACAACTGGACCAATTCCAGTAACGCATGCGTGCCGATCAGACCCTGTTCGTCCACGACCCCGACACTGCGGTCGGTCAAAGCGATCTGACCGGACTGGATACGTCTGATCAACCGGCTGAGCGCCGTGCTGTGCACTTTATCAGGGCCGGCCTCCTGCAGCAGGTCGCTCTGCCGCCATGCCAGGGCCGCGCCCCATACGGCCCGTCCCTCGCTCTGCCAGACTTCGACCTCAGCTGAAATGCGGTCGAGCCGCGTCGTCATCAGCGACGACAGGCGTTCGATCGCCTGGACCGCGCCGCTCGGGCCGGGTTCCTTCATCGCCTCACGCCACAGCGCGGTGAGCATCTCCGTGTGCGTTCGTAGAATATCCATCTGTCCGTCAATGGCGGCCTGGAAGATTGCCAACGCTTCCACCACCGCATCGAGACGCTGACTTACGTCATAGTCACCCATGCACCATTTCTTCGTCTGCTGGTGCGCACGGCGAACGCGCGACGCGCGCTGATGTATATGCGATAGTCTACGTCACACGCGGAGCGCGCTGCAATCCTCTGCACAGTTTTGTGCGTTGGCTTGTGAAAAATCCGTTGTGTTTGACTGATACTTTTGCAAATTGCCAACCTAATGTCACCGGTGACATTAGAGCGTGATGACTGAAGGCAGAATCGCCGAAAGCCTGAATCACGCGATCAAACAAAGAGCTAGAGCGGGATGCGCGCCGATCAGCGCCCATCCCGCTCTCGCGGTGACGGTAAGGTGATTGTCACCGATGACAAAAGCGCTGGCGAAACCGGTGACATGATCCGCAAGAGGCGTATGAGTCGGGTACGCCGCTCGCCACGACACTGTACGACGCATGAGTTCTTCGCCGAGAAAGCGCATTCGCCCGGATACCGAGGTTGCCACTTTGGCAACACAGTTCGCAGCCGATTGGGCGGCGGGAGATGCTGTTCTGACATGGCTGCGCCGCCACGTTGCGGCGCTGACGCGCATGATACACGACGATGGATGGTCGTGGCCGGACCTGGCCCGCGCGCTCACCCGCGCCGGCATCGGCTATCGGTCAGGCCGCCCCTGGACGGGTGATCTGCTGCGCAAGAAGGCCGCCGAAGCCAGGACACTCCGGCGCAGCACCTCCGTCCCGCCCGAACTCTCGGGCGAAGCGCTGTCGGAGGCGCTCCGGCAGACCTGCAGCGCGCGTGGCACCGCCCATCACACCCTCGCGTTGTCAGCCTTGCCGGTCGTGCCGGCCCAGTGTTCGCTTGAGCCGACCGCCAGGGTGACGCCGGCCACGCGCGATGACGATGACGTCGATCTTGCGCCCGCGTTCAGCTTCGCGCGACTGAAGGGCTGGTCGCCGTCCGCATCGCAATCGGAAGGCGCCCCCGGCCACCGCATGCACGCGGCTACTGCCGCCCGCGGCGACCAGCGAACCAAGCGCCCGCGCGGACGCCCTTGAACAACTTTTGCGGCGCCCGGCCCGCAGCACCGCGCGGATGCCCTTGATCCCGGAGCCGGAGGACGAGTGAGGATATGGCTCATCCAAAGCCACAGAGGCCATTCACGGACGCTCCTGCCCTCACCGCCGGTTCGCGACCGACCGAGGATATCTCGCTGTTCGGGACGGCGGGGGAAGCCATCGAGGATGACGTACCGATCGGTCTGCCAATGCCACCGGTTGGCGCACGCGCGCCCAAACGTGCGAACGGCGATACGGCGACGGCCTAGATCAATTCAGCCCGCTTTGCGAACGCGGCTGGCGGGCGCCCTGTTCAATGTGGTGGCGGGCTGCCTCGGCCTCCGCCTTCGTCTCGTAGATCATGATCGGCGTGGTATGGCCGCCAGGTTCGACGGCGGCCACGGTGAACCCTGGGCTGTCTTCGGTCCGACCGTGGGATTGAACTATATACGCGATCATCCCGACACCCTAGCATGATCAGCGGAGACCGCACCAGAAATTGACGTTAGATTAACGCCATACGGTGGAGGGATTCCCCGCGCCAGGCCTTCGACGTCAATGGCGACGGCGACGACGCGCGTGCTGGCACTCTCTGAGTAGATTCCGGGGCTTCCGCTTCGATGATGCCGGAAACTACGCTCGCACTCGTCAGCCATAGGGACCCCGGTCCCACACGCCCTGGCTGATAGCCGAACCATCTAGGAGCGGGCGTCTAGCGGGCGCCCCCTGGCCGTAGCGCCCGCTCCATCTTTTCGCCAGATCATTCCCATGTCATGCTGATGGCATGGGCGAGAACATCGCTTCCCCAGATGGACACATCGTCCTGGTGGTGACGCCAGCCGGTGGCGCACAACCAACCTACCGGGCGCATCTCGTCGTTGAACAGAATCCTGCGAAAGCGAGATCAATTGTCGCCCGCCATGTGCGTGCAAAAGAGATCGCGTATGTCCTCGCTGCGTTTCCAGAGGCATTGCGCCAGATCCAGGGCTGGATCCCGGGGGCGTGACGCGGCTCTCCCGGCGGCGACGTGGGGTCATTGGTGGGCCAGATAGATCGTCTCGACGCGGTCCAGTCTTCGCGCACGCGCCATGTTTGATGGTCAAACACCCCTCGGTTGAGCCTCGGATCGTGCTGGCGGGCGATGTAGAGCCTTAGCGGGAAACACCCGCGCGCCATTTGGCAATGAGCAGCAATCCGATAGACAGCCGGTAATAGGCCGGTGCCGCGCACCTGACCCCCCAGCTATTCGGAGCGCCCAGGTCCACCTCGGGATTTCTGCTTCTGTATTTTTTCCTCAAACGCCTCGCCGCAGGCCATAATATCCGTCCTATTCGCGGAATTCCAGGATCGCCCCGAATGCCGATGATGCCGGCACAACAATGTGGTCGGTCTGACGCACAGCCTGTGCAGCGCCAAGGACCGTGTAAGCCTGCTCGAGCGAGCGGGTGCGAATGGTCAATGCCGCCATGTACTCGTTACGGATCTCATCGACGACCGCGGCTGTGCCGAACTGCCGATGCAGTGCTTCAGGCGTCAGGATGTCAAAGTGCGACAGACCTAAGGCCAGGGATTGACCTCCATCGATCTGTCGTATCGCGTCCGAGCCAAACATGCCGGCGAACAGGCCGCCAAGGCGGGACGGATCGCGCGCGACGATGACCGCACGGATAACGCCGATCGCGCCGTTGGCATGGTGACGCCATTCATCGCGCCACACCAAATCGCGCGTGAAATGATGACAGAAATATAGGCGGCCTGCCTCGGTGGTTTCCGGCGGCAAGCGCACGGTGCGGAACGTCGCATCGCGCGAGCCGGTGGACAGCGCGACCGGGCGCGAGAACTGCAAGGGCGGCAGGATCGGCACGCTGGCATCCTGCAACGCGGAGAACACCGCGGCGGAATCATCGGTTGCGAACACCAGCCCGTTCAGGCCGATCGGGGATGCCATGATCTCGGGACGCCCGGTGTCACCCGGCCGCGCGGCGATCAGCTCCAGATACTCCGTGCCGAAGATCGCCAAATGATTCATCGAACCCAGCGTATGGTAACCACGCGGCGTCATGGTGAAGCCCAGGCGCCGATAGATCGCCAGCGCCGCGTCGAGCTGATCGCGCACGTTGATCACCACGTGATCGAGTGTCGGCACCGGCAGAACCATGGCGATCTCTCCTTCAACGCGCCCGGGTCGCCGCGGCACGCCTGGCCAGCGCCAGCACCGCGTTGCGACAGATGGTCAGGTCCGGCGCGCCGGTACGTTTGCAAGCACGCTCGGCTTGCGCAAGGCCGGCAAGCGCCGCGGTGAGTGCCGACGTCGACCACACAGCCAACGCACGCGAAAATGCGCCCAGGCGGCGGAAAAACACCGGCGGGCGCGCTGCCTTGGTTGCATCCGCGGAGGACAACCCGCCATCCATCGCCAGGCGCGCGCGATGCAGGCGCTGCAGGTGCATCAGCGTCGCGCGGATCACGCCAACCGCGGTGGCGCCCTCGGCAATCGCCAGCTCCAGTGCGCGGTCGGTCGTGGTGAGGTCGCCTTCGGTCGCAGCGAACAAGGCATCGTCCAGCGACAGGCCGGCGAGATCGCCGACGCAGGTCATCGCCGCCTGAAGATCGACAGTGCCCCCGGCACCCGCGAACAGCGCGAGCTTCTCGATCTCCCCGCGCGTGGACGCCCGGTCGG
Source organism: Acetobacteraceae bacterium (assembly GCA_035486355.1). Taxonomy (GTDB): domain Bacteria; phylum Pseudomonadota; class Alphaproteobacteria; order Acetobacterales; family Acetobacteraceae; genus Palsa-883. The sequence goes on along the minus strand of DATHNE010000128.1, from coordinate 51,724 downwards.
CGCCGAGCTGGGTGGTCAGCCAGGCGAGCGTCTCGCGATCAACCTGGACGCCGGCAGCGGTGAACATGCCGCGGATCGCGTCCCCCAGCGCCCGCGCGTCGTCAGGATAGCAGCCGATCGCGGCACCATCCTGTGCGGCCTCTAGCAGAGTGCGCAAACGCGAACGCGCCGGCAGACCAGTCCCCTCGATGACGACCAGCGCTGGCGCTGGGCTCCTCAATAGCGTCTGTACGGCAGCGGTCGCAGCAGCGTCGGTCACGTCGCGCAGACGCACCACGCGGCGTCCGCCGGTGAGCGGCAGTGACGACGCCTCGTCCGCCAGCCGTGCGATGTCATCGCGATCGGCTTCGGTGACGCGGAAAGGGTCGTCGCGCGTCCCGGCGACCGCCACCACCAACGTTTCCGCGCGCTCACGCACCAGGCCAGCGTCGTCGCCATACAGAAGGACAACGCGGCAGTCGCCTGGGCTGCGCAGAAAGGCGTCAACCCGGCGGGCGTCGACCTTCATCGGACCTTAGCCCGTCGCCGCCTTGGCGGCACGGCGGCGGAAATAGGCAGCCAGCTGCAGGGTAATCTGTTCTGCCAGCGCCTGTGCCATACGCTTCTGGATCGTGGTGGTCTCGAGATCCATGGCGAAGTATTGCGAGTCGAGCAGGTTCAATGCGTCGGCGGCGCGCGCGGCGCCGTCCGTCAGATGGGTGTGCGCCGGATCCTGCGCCGAAAGAACCCAGTTGGCGTAGCCCACATATCGGATACGCGTGACGGTGGTATCCGGCTGCACGCCCACGATATTGCCCGTCATCCAATAGCTGACCGCGAGATCGTAGCGCTGCGCGACGGCCGGTCCGGCGCCCTCAAAACGTTCCTGCAGAGCCTGGCGCAGCAGCATGCCAGGACGTTCGCCTATCAGATTGACATTGATCGCCGCCAGTTCCCGTTGTGCCGGGCCGGCCTGGCCCGATGCGGTGGGCATGTAGACTGGTTGAAATCCGCATGCGGCCAAAGCGGCTCCCGAGCCGAGTGCGAGGAACGCGCGGCGGGAAGCGCCCGTTGTCATCCGGCCAGCACGAAATTCACGATCCGATTGGGGACGTGCACGCGCTTGACCACGTGCTTGCCAGCCAGAAGGCGCATCACATTCGGCTCGCTCTCGGCGGCGGCGATGACCGTGTCGGCTGCGGCGTTCGGTTGTACTGCGATAGTCGCGCGCAGTTTGCCCATCACCTGCACCGCGATCGTTACGGTCTCAGCCGCAACCAGCGCCGGATCCGGTTGCGGCCAGGGCAGATCCACCACCAGCGCCGCCGCGGCGGGATGCAGGCGGCGGTAAATCTGCTCGGCGAGATGCGGCATCATCGGCGAGATCAATCGCGCCAGGATCTCCATTGCCTCGCGGCGTGCCCAGGGCAGGCCGGCGCGATCATTCGCCCGGTCCGCATCGGCGATCGCGTTGACGAATTCGTACAGGCGCGCAACCGCAACATTGAAGGAGAAGCTTTCCAACGCGTCAGAGACAGCGGCGATGGTACGGTGCGCGACGTGCCGCAGGTCGCGGCCGGCCGCACCGAACTCGGACGGCATGGCCGCGGCCATTTCGTCGCAGCCCTCGACCAGGCGGAACACGCGCTGAGTAAAGCGATAGGCTCCCGCAACGCCCGCCTCGGTCCATTCCATATCCCGCTCAGGCGGATTGTCGGACAGGATGAACCAGCGCGCCGTGTCGGCACCGTAGCGATCGATGATCGCACCGGGGTCAACGGTGTTGCGCTTGGACTTGCTCATCGCCTCGACACGCCCGACGACGACGGGCGCGCCGGTCTCGCGGTGCGACGCGGTACCGTCGGGCCGCTTTTCGATCTCGTCGGGATAGAGCCAGGTTCCGTCCGTGGCACGATAGGATTCGTGGTTCACCATGCCCTGGGTGAACAGACCCGCGAACGGCTCCTCGACGGCGATGTGACCGGTCTGCTTCATCGCGCGGGTGAAGAAGCGCGAGTACAGCAGGTGCAGGATCGCGTGCTCGATGCCGCCGATGTACTGGTCGACCGGCATCCAGTGGTCGACGGCGGCACGATCCACCGGCACATCCACCTTCGGGCTGCAATAGCGGGCAAAATACCAACTGCTATCGACGAAGGTATCGAAGGTATCGGTCTCGCGCCGGGCCGCGGCGCCACATTTGGGGCAGGCGACGTACTTCCAGGTCGGGTGGTGGTCCAGCGGGTTGCCGGGTTTGTCGAACGTCACATCGTCTGGCAGGCGCACGGGTAGCTGATCCGCCGGAACCGGAACGATGCCGCAGGCGTCGCAATGGATCACCGGGATCGGGCAGCCCCAATAGCGCTGCCGTGACACGCCCCAATCACGCAGGCGCCAGTTCACCACGCCTGTGCCGATGCGCCGCTTTTCCAGCTCCGCAATGATACTGCGCTTGGCTGCGTCGACTTCCAGTCCGTCCAGAAGGCCGGAATTGAAGATCGTACCGGCGCCGACGTAAGCTTCGTTGCCGACGGCGAAACTCGCGGGATCGCCCGCCGCCGGCAACACCACAGGCGTGACATGCAGGCCATATTTGCGGGCGAAGTCCAGATCACGCTGGTCGTGCGCGGGGCAGCCGAAGATCGCGCCGGTGCCATATTCCATCAGCACGAAGTTGGCGATCCAAACTGGGAAGGTGGCCCCCTCGATGAAGGGGTGCTGCACGGTCAGGCCGGTATCGTAACCAAGCTTCTCGGCGGTTTCGATCACCGCCTCGCTGGTGCCCATGCGCCGGCAGTCGGCGATGAATGCGGCGGCCCCAGGATCGCGTGCCGCCACCGCGGCAGCCAGCGGATGCTCCGGCGCCAGCGCCAGGAATGACATGCCGAACAGCGTGTCGGGGCGGGTGGTGAACACCTCTGCCTTCGCGATATCACCCTCTTGCTGCGTCAGCGTGAAGGACAGCAGCGCTCCCTCGCTGCGGCCGATCCAGTTGGATTGCATCAGCCGCACACGTTCCGGCCAGCGATCCAGCGTGTCGAGCGCCGACAGCAGGTCGGGCGCGTAGGCAGTGATGCGCAGGAACCACTGCGAGAGCTGCTTCTTTTCGACGAGCGCACCGGAGCGCCAGCCGCGTCCGTCGATCACCTGCTCATTCGCGAGCACGGTGCCATCGACCGGATCCCAGTTGACCCAGCTCTCCTTGCGTTCGACGAGGCCGGCCGTCAGGAAGTCGAGGAAAAGTTTCTGCTGATGGCCATAATAGGCGGGATCGCAGGTGGCGAATTCGCGGTCCCAGTCGAGCGACAGGCCCATGCGCTGCAGCTCGGCACGCATCGCGGCGATGTTGTCCCAGGTCCATTTCGCCGGATGAATGCCCCGCTCGCGCGCGGCGTTCTCGGCCGGCAGGCCGAATGCGTCCCACCCCATCGGGTGCAACACCTCAAAGCCGCGGGCACGCTTGTAGCGTGCCACCACGTCACCCAATGTGTAGTTGCGCACGTGACCCATGTGGATCTTGCCACTGGGGTAGGGAAACATCTCGAGGACGTAATACTTCGGCTTGCCGCCGACCGGAACGTCGTCGACATGAAAGCTGCCGCGCTCGGCCCAGGCGCGCTGCCATGCCGGCTCGGCCGCGCGGAAATCATAGCGCGGCGCATCGGTGGAGGTGGGGTCGGTCGGAACTGACTCGTTCATGCGAACTGCCGGCGCCGCCGGCTTAGCTGCCGGCGGACTGCTCGCGGAGCTGACGGGCACGCGCGAGCACCTTGTCTTCGATTTCGCCGATGGTCACCGGGCTGACCGGCGCATCGACCCATTGGCCGTCCTGCAGCACCTGGCGGAAGATCGCTACGCGGATTCCGTCGCTGCGGAGCTGGCGGCCGAGGATATAGGCGGTGGCCTTGAAGCGCTCGCCGTTGGAGCCGACGGGCGTGTACCAGTCGGTGATGATCACGCCGCCAAACGGATCGGCCGAGGCGAGCGGCATGAAGCCGAGCGTATCCAGCGCACCGCGCCAGAGATAGGCGTTGACACCCAGACCGGTTCCGCCGCCGTTGGAATCCGCGTTGGTCTTGGAGGTACCGAACGTGATCCCGTTGTCACCCAACGCGTGCTGGTTCTGTCCCGGGCCATTCGGACCCTGGGCGCCCAGGTAGTTCGGATCCATCGTCGATGGCTTTGCGGAGCCACATGCTGCCAGCAGGAGTGGGGTGAGCAACAGAAGATGGAAGCAAGCAGACCGGCGTGCCATTGATGTCCTGCCTGGGGTTCACGCACGAGAGACCGGCTCTGTAGCCGGTTCGGGCGGCGCCGCCAAGGTCTGCGTTTGCGTGTTGGCGCAGCCATTGCCTTTGCCGCACAAAGAAACGGCGGGGCAAGGCCCCGCCGTTCCAAAAGCCCGTCGTTGACAGATACGCTTACCAGCGCACCTTGGTGCCGAGGACGAAAGCCTGTGCCTGGGTGGTATTTTCCAGGTTGCTTCCTGGCGACCCATTCACCGCGCCGGTCAGGAAGTTGAAGCCACCCTGATGTTGCTGACCCCAAACGTACTCAGCGTAGAAGTACAGTCCAGGTGCCGCGTTCCAGGTGCCACCGACATCGAACGCGTCACTGTAACGCTGCGACACGTTGGTCAGGGTGGGGGCACCCTGATCTTGGTAGTTGTAGTAGTCCACGCCCACGACATACGGCCCCGTGGCATACTGCAGACCCACCAGCCAACCCTGGGCCTGTGGCGCGCCTTGCGGGTTGGTCGAGTTCGTGTTGTTGAGCTGACCACCGAGGTAGTGACCGCCGAACGTCAGCCCACCGACGGTTAGAGCGATACCAACGTCAGCCGCGCTGATGTTGTTGTACTTTCCGTTCCAGTGTGACCCGAGAGCTTCGGCCGGCGGCGCACCGGTATAGTCGACATGGCCGCTGCCGACATAGGCAGCCATGCCATAGATGGCCACAGGCCCGATGGTGCCCTGGTAGCGGGCGCCCGCCTCGAAGTGGTTCATCCAGCGCGCGCCATCGGCCAGTGTGGTTGAGGACGACAGCTCAGCGCAGCTGGAGCCTGCGGCGGAGCATTGGTCTTCGCCGTTCACATTGTTCGGCGCCCACGACAAGCCGAAGTCAAAGCCGGCGAACTGCGGCGAGAAGTACACGACCTTGTTGCTGCCGTAGTCAGCACCCTGCTGCGACAGCCACGGGAAGATCACCGAAACCGAACTGGGGATCGGCGTCGCCACGTCGCTGTTCCAGCCACCGGTGGAGAAGTTCTGGAAGGTGGTCACGCCGTTGTCGAAGCTGCCCGTGACGTCGTCACCCTGACCGAGGCGGACGATACCGACCCTGTCAGCCGCGAAGTAGATAAAGGCGCGGCGGACATACAGGGTCTGGGTGCAGGTGAACCCCGAGGAGGGGTTGGAGTTCGAGTTCAGGGCGCTGCCAGCAGCCGCACCAGGGCTCGCCGCGTTGTAGGACTGGGCCGACCAGTTTTCGCGGATTTCGGTCGAAGCACCGTAACGCAGGCCGTTGGTCGCCATCGCGTCAACGCCCGGATAGAGCCGGAAATATTGGAGGGCGTTATACGGAGCGACCTTGAACGAGCCGTTGGAGGGGATACCCGTGTTGCCCGGATTCACCTTGTCGGCGCTGGAGCCTTCAACCGACAAATAGAACCAGCTGGCGGCATTCAGATGGACCACGAAGGACCCTGGCGTCGGGTTTGCGATCGCGCCCGGCAGCATGTAGCCCTGGTAGTTGTTGTTGTTGTTCGCGCCCGGGCCAGCATACGGCGCCGTCACGAAGCTGCCCGACAACGGGCCAGGCGGAAGGGCCGGAGCCGTCTGGGCGGAAGCCATGCCCACCAAGCTCATCGACGCTCCCATCGCGGCCGCACTGGCCAGCAATAGCTTGCGCATGTGATCCTCCTCATTGCGCCGGACGAGCCGGCTCGAACTATCAGCCCTACCTGCCACTCCTTCTTCCGGGCGCCGTCGCATCGCATGCGGCGGAACAACCCAACCGGAGAGGCAGTCAGACCTGGAACGATAGAAGCCGATCCCGTCGGCCATCGCAACGGCAGTTGGGGGGTGCCATGGCAATTCCGAAACACTGTGGCGCCTTAGCAACAGGGGCTAAGCCCGGGCCACAAATATGTCGCTTGCGGATGAAGATATCACACTTGTACGGGAGGCGGGGTCTGCCGGCAAACGCGCGCGGGTATTGCGGGAGGCGTGGTGGGCGATAAGCGTGCGTTAGAGTAAATAGCCTAACGCGTGGTAGGCCCGCCAGTGTCACCAACCGATTCGCCGGCGGGGTCCGTTCCCTGAACTTGACGCGCGAGGGCGCACCCAGCGACAAGCCCGAAGCACCCCAGCGCGTGCGAGATCAGCGCGAAAGACCCCATGCAGCGAGATGACGATGGTTGGGCCGTCGGGCCTGGGAATGGGGCGGTGGACGGTCCGCAAGCACGGGTTTGCCACGGAGGGCTCGGCATGACCGAGGATCGATCACAGCCGCGGCGTGTGCTGCAATGACCGTTATGGCGCTCCGCGCGCCGGGCAGAAACGGGCTGTACCCGCGTCCCGTGACATTGTGCGGCGTCCGCGGGTCCTGCGTGCTCGCCGTGAGAAACCCTTGCTTGTCTGCGGCGGTGCCGGTGCCCATGGCGGTTGCGCGAACGCACGATCCGCGCAAATCGCGACAAGACCCCATGAAACATGGGCAGGCTGAGCACGCGGCGGCCGCCGGCAGCGGGCAGCGGCGTTCATCTGCGATTCGACGTGCCGTGCTGACGCACACGCAAGATGGGCAAGATCCCGTGTACCCGTCACGGCCGACGTCGGGCCCATGAGGGTGGTGGGGCGGCGGGAAGCGCGGCCGATGGCGTGTCGGACGACGCTTCACTCTATGCCACACGGCGAAGGGCACGGAATGGCGACCGGACCTCATGCGCCGTGCATTGGCACGCGGGCGGGACCGGCACGGGGGGTCTTTACGTTGTGTGTGGTTCCGTTATTGGCTGAGCCCTGCGCGACGGTGGGACCGATCTCATGAACCGTGAGAACAGCCGCGCCGGGGCCGCTGCGGAACCGCGGGGATGCGCCCCGGTATGGCCGATCAGAACGTCCGCGAGGCGGCGTCCGTTTGGCAGCCTCGGTTCGCACGCGGCACTGTACGTTTGGAGGGGAGGCGAATCAGCGATCGATAGGGCGGCGGTCGGCGACGTTCCCCCGGCATTGCAGCGAGGCACATTGGCGTCGTGACAGGTCGTAAGATGCCCGAACCCGCCGCGCGTTCGCGTGGACTGCTTGCCATGGCGATCGCGCATCACAGCGCGGGCCGATGGCAGCAGGCGGACGAACTGTACGGGCGCGTTGCCGGCATCGACCGGCGAAATCATGAGGTTCTGCACCGGTGGGCGTTGGTGAAGGAGGCGCTCGGGCAGCACCGCGCCGCGTTGCAACTGCTGGACAAGACGATTCACCTCAAGCCCACGGCGGCCCTTGCGCATTGCCATCGGGGTTTCGTTCTGCAGGACCTGGGACGACGGCGGGAGGCCGTTGCGAGCCTCGAGCGGGCGGTGCGCCTGCAGCCGAGCCTGTTGGACGCCATCATCGGCCTGGGCACGGTCCACGCGGAACTGGATGAGGTCGAGGCCGCATGTGCGTGGTTCGATCGAGCCGTGCAGATCGACCCACGCGCCGTCGACGCGCTGTTGAACAAGGGTCTGCTGCTCGAGACGCACGGCCGGCTCGACGATGCGATCACTGCCTTCGATATGGCGCTGCGCGTTGCCCCGGGGGATGCGACGATCCTGCAGCGCAAGGCATCATGCCTGCGCCAGCGTGGCGCGCTGAGCGAGGCGTTGGGAATCTGCGACCGGGTATTGGGGGCCAGGTCGGACCTCGCTCCCGTGGTGTTCGAGCGCGGATTGATCCTGGCCGAGAGCGGCGAACATGAACGGGCCCTTACCGACTTCCAGCGCGCCGCTGACCTCCATCACGTGGTCCCGGTATGTCATTACAATAGCGCCAATTGCCTTGCCGCGCTGGATCGTTTGCGTGAGGCGCAGGCCGCCTATCGCCAGGCGATAGCGCTTCAGGCGGACTACGCGGAAGCATTCCAGAATCTAGGCCGTGTGCTGCTGCGCCTGCACCAACCAGATGACGCGCTGGCGGCGTTCGACAGCGCGATTTCAATCCGTCCGAACAACATTGTTTTCCTGATCGATCGTGCTGACGCGCTGCTTCAGCTGGGTCGAATGGAGGAGGCACTTGCCGGATACGATCACGCCGCCACAACTGATCAGGCGTCGGCCGATGCCTTCGACCGGTGGGGCAACGCATTGCATGCGGCGGGCCGCTACGACGAGGCCTTGGCGCGCTTCGACAAGGCGCTGGCAATCGACCCGGGGCATATCCATGCGCTGGTCAATCTGGCAGGTACGCTGCGCGTCATGGGCCGCTATGACGAGGCCCTGGCACGCTTCGCCGACGCGATCGCCATCAAGCCGAATTTCGCGGATGCCCATGCCGACGCGGCGATGTGCCGCTTGGAAGCCGGTGACTTTGCCACTGGTTGGAAGATGCTGGAGTGGCGCAAGGAGACGCGCCGGATCGTGCCGAGGCCACGGACGTTTTCACAACCGCAGTGGTTGGGCGATGAAGATATCGATGGCAAAACACTCCTGATCTGGGCGGATCACGGGCTGGGCGACACGATCCAGTTCGCACGCTATGTGCCGTATCTCGCGGCGCGCGGCGCGCGGGTGATACTGGAAGTTCAACCGTCGTTGACGGGCTTGCTCGCGCGGATGACCGGCGCATTCGAGATGATCGCCGCTGGGGGCGCGCTGCCAGACTTTGACCTGCATTGCCCGATGATGAGCCTGCCGCTGGCATTCAAAACCACCCTCGACACGATCCCCGCCGACATCCCCTATCTGCGCGCCGATGGCGCCCGTGTCGCGGCATGGCATGAACGGCTTGTGTCGCTGCCTGGTCTGAAGGTCGGCCTAGTCTGGGCCGGTAACCCACAATTCTCGGTGGATCGGCACCGATCGATCCCATTGGGCCAACTTGCGCCGCTGGGCGCAGTGCGTGGCGTCTCGCTGGTATCGTTGCAGATCGGCACGGCGGGACGGGACGCGCGGGACCCGGCTACAGGGCTAACGCTGTGTGACTGGACCGCCGAATTGCACGATTTTGATGATACGGCGGCGTTGGTGGCGGCGCTCGACCTCGTCATCAGCGTAGATACCGCGGCGGTTCACCTGGCGGGCGCCCTGGGTAAGACGGTGTGGATGCCCAATCGATACGACACCTGCTGGCGCTGGCTGCGCGACCGTGATGACAGCCCGTGGTATCCGACACTGCGCCTGTTTCGTCAGACGCGCCCGGGCGACTCGAGCGATGTCATCGCGCGGATACGCGATGCGCTGGAGGACCGCGCCTCCGGCCGGGCACCCACACCGGCCTGCGTTCGATAAGACCCCCCGCACCGTGAGAGCCGGATCGCCGCGGGACCGGCATCGGCGGCCCGCGTCATGCCGCCACGGGCGGGCCCAGCGCCGTGATCGCGGCAGCCGCGCGACACACATGGCGGGGCAAACGGCGAACGGTGAGGCCGTCGATGCCACCCAGCGCGGCGACCGGCAGACCTGCCGCGCCGGCTAGTCCGATCCAGCGAATCGGACCAAGGGCGGGCGCACCGGGGTGGCTCCGCGTGGGGAACGCCGGCGAGAGAAAGGCAAGGTCGGCCCCCGCACGCCGCGCACGGCGCAGCTCGACACCGTCGTGCGCCGAGGAGGTCACCAGCCCGGGCTTCGGACGCACCAGCCCGGGCCATTGGCCACCGCGCAGGTGCACGCCCGCCCCGAGCCGGGCGGCCAGCCTGGGGTCGCCCGCCACCACCAGGGCCAACCGGCGGGCGCGGCAAAGCCGGGCGAGGTCTTGGCCGAGCGCGAGACGATTCGGGGCCTCGTCATGACGGAACACGACACCCGCGAGGCCACGCGGCAGGTGCGCGACAGCTGACCGCGGATCGGGCAGACGCCGGGAATCGGTGAACAGCCAAACCACCGGCGTTCCATGGCCGGAGCCCCGACGGCGCGATTGCGCCCGGGCCCAACGCAGCAGACGGCGATCCATCAGGCCTCTCTTGGACACAGCGCGGTCAGCGTACCGCGATTGCGCCCGGGAGACGATTCCCACCAATCCCCCCAGTCTGACCCGGTGGACGGTCTACGATTGCGCGGCAGGTACAGCTATATGAAGGCGCACCACAACCCTGCGAGTGCGACCCTCCATGGCCCGCCACCGTCCGTGAGCAAGCGCAAATATCAGATCGACGCGCTATTCCACCAGGGTGCCCGGTTGCATGGGGTGGGCCGCCTGGCCGAAGCCGAGCAGGTCTATCGGCAGGTGCTCAGCATCGAGTCGCGCCATGCCGACACGCTGCACATGCTGGGGGTGCTCGCACTGCAGGCCGGTCATCCGGCGGCGGCGGCGGACCTGATCGGACAGGCGATCGCGGTCCGGCCGTCCGAGCCAATGTACTACGTGAACCGTGCCCACGCTCGGCTGGCGCTCGGGCAGGCCGAGGTTGCCGCGGCGGATGGGCGGGCCGCGGTCCAGGCGCGGCGAAACTGCGCCGAGGGGTACCAGGTGTTGGGGCATGCCCTGGTCGATCTCGGGCGGGCGGACGAGGCCCTGGGGGCCTATCAGACGGCCCGCCAGCGCAAGACGGGGCTGCCCGGAATCGAGAATGATCTGGGCCTGGCGCTGTGTGAGGCCAACCGCCTGACGGAGGCCGTGGGGCATCTGGAGGCGGCGGTGCGGCAGACCCCAGGCGATCCCCAGCCCCGGAACAACCTGGCCGGTGTGCTGCGGGAGCTGGGTCGGCTGGACGACGCGGAGGCGATATACCGTCAGGCGATCCGCCTGACCCCGGAGGATCCCGCGCTGCACGTGAACCTCGCCATTGCGCTGCTGCTGGCGGGGCGCCTGCGAGAAGGGTGGGCGGAATGGGAATGGCGCTGGCAGGCGCGCCCCGAGATGGCGTTGGGGTTCGATCAGCCACGGTGGGAGGGGGAACCTCTCAACGGACGAACGCTGCTGATCCACGCCGAGCAGGGGTTGGGGTCAAACATTCAGTTCTGCCGCTATGTCAACCTGATCCCGCCTGAGGGGCGAGTTGTCCTGGCTGTGCAGCCCGCGCTGGTGCGCCTGATGACCGGCCTCGGGGACGGCATCACCGTGGCAGCCATTGGCGATACCCTGCCGAAGATCGATCTGCGCTGCCCCATGCTCAGCCTGCCGCGCGTGCTGGGCACCAACGCGGTCGCGGATATTCCGGCCAATATTCCCTATCTGCGCACCGACCCAGCTGCGGTAGCGCGCTGGCAACGACGGGCGGCAACGCTGCCTGGGCTGCGCGTCGGGCTGGTGTGGGCCGGCAACCCGGAGGACGCGCGGATGGACCGCCGGCGGTCGATGCCACCTGCGGCCCTGACGCCGCTGGCTGATCTGCCGGGCGTCTCGCTGGTTTCCCTACAGGTCGCACGTGCGGCCACGGCGTTGCCCGAATCGTCGCTCGGTGAGGCGGTGCATGACTGGACGGCGGAGCTGAGCGACTTCGTGGAGACCGCGGCACTGATCGAGGCGCTGGACCTGGTGATCAGCGCCGATACGGCAGCGGTGCATCTGGCCGGCGCACTGGGCAAGCCGGTCTGGCTGCTGAACCGGTTCGACACGTGCTGGCGGTGGTTGCTGGGGCGCGATGACAGCCCGTGGTATCCAACGCTGCGTCAGTTCCGGCAGACAGCGCCGGGACGATGGGATGAAGTTGTCGCGCGCGTGCGCATTGCCTTGGCGGACCAAGCGGAACGGCGTGGGCGGACATCGGCGGTGGCGATGGAAACAGGAGCGAAGGCTTGAACGTCGCAGTTGAAACGGATCAGGACACGGTACTCGCCAATCTGCGTCGGGTGCGGGAGCGGATCGCGCGGGCGGCCGTGGCGGCGGGTCGACGCGAAGACGCGGTCACTTTGGTTGCGGTCTCGAAAACCAAGCCGGCCGAGGCCGTGCGCGCCGCGCTGGCGGCAGGACAGCGCGAGTTCGGCGAGAACCGCGTGCAGGAAGCCGCGGGCAAATTCCCGGACCTGCGGGGCGCGTATCCCGGTCTGAAGTTGCACGTCATCGGTGGGCTGCAGACGAACAAGGCGCGCGATGCCGTGCGCCTGGCCGACGTCATCGAGACGCTGGACCGGCCGCGGCTGGCGGATGCCATCGCCGCGGCGATCGAGAAGGAAGGTCGCGCACCGACGCTGCTGATCGAAGTGAATGTCGGCGACGAGGCGCAAAAATCGGGTGTATCGCGCGCGGACGCGGATGGCTTCATCGACGAGTGCAAGGGACGGTTCGGTGCATTGCTCGCCGGGCTGATGTGCGTGCCGCCGCTGGACCAGGATCCGCGGCCGCATTTCACGTGGCTGGCCGATCGCGCGGCACGGCATGGGCTGGCGGTTGTGTCGATGGGGATGTCGGCGGATTTCGAGATCGCGATTGCCTGCGGCGCGACGTGGGTCCGCGTGGGCAGCGCGATCTTCGGCAGCCGTGCGCCGGCGGGACACTGAGATGCATCGTGTTGCCTCGCTCAGGACGCGATGGCAGCTTGCGGCCGGACTGAGCGGGAGCGCGCCATGGCGGTGAACAAGATCTATCCGGATGCGACCGCAGCGCTGGCAGGCGTGCTGCGCGACGACATGACGATCATGTCGGGCGGCTTCGGGCTGTGCGGCATTCCCAGTGCCCTGATCGAGGCAATCCGAGCGAGTGGCGTGACGGGGCTGACGGTCATCTCCAACAACGCCGGCATCGACGATGTCGGGTTGGGCGTACTGCTGAAGACACGGCAGATCCGCAAGATGATCAGCTCCTATGTCGGGGAGAATGCGACGTTCGCGCAGCAGTACTTGGCGGGCGAATTGGAGATCGAGTTCAACCCGCAAGGGACGCTGGCCGAACGCATCCGCGCCGGTGGAGCCGGGGTTCCCGCGTTTTATACCGCGACCGGGGCGGGCACGCAGATCGCCGAGGGCAAGGAGACGAAGGTGTTCGGCGGGCGGACCTATGTGATGGAACTGGGGCTGCGCGCCGATCTGGCAGTGATCCATGCGTGGAGGGCCGATCCGGAAGGGAACCTGGTCTATCGAAAGACGGCGCGGAACTTCAATCCGATCATGGCGACGGCGGCCGAGGTGACGGTGGCCGAAGTAGAGGACATTGTGACCTCCGGGCAGATCGACCCGGATCACATCATCACGCCGGGCATTTTCGTGCAGCGGATGGTGAAATTGGAAACGTTAGATAAGCGGATTGAACAACGCACCGTCCGCAAGCGTCACTGAGGAGAGGCACATGCCCTGGACTCGCGATCAGATGGCCGCCCGCGCTGCGCAGGAGCTGCAGGACGGGTTCTATGTGAACCTTGGCATCGGCATTCCGACGCTGGTGGCCAATCATATTCCGTCCGGCATGTCGATCCAGCTCCATTCCGAGAACGGAATGTTGGGCATGGGACCCTTCCCGTTCGAGGGGGAGGAAGACCCCGACCTGATCAATGCTGGCAAGCAGACGGTGACCGAGCTGCCGACGACAAGCTTCTTCGACAGTGCCGCGAGTTTCGCGATGGTGCGCGGCGGGCATATCGACATCTCGATCCTGGGAGCGCTGCAGGTGGCGGAGAACGGCGATCTGGCGAACTGGATGATCCCCGGGAAGATGGTGAAGGGGATGGGCGGTGCGATGGACCTGGTGGCCGGCGTGCGGCGCGTGGTGGTGCTGATGGAGCACGTCGCGGGCGGCAAGTCGAAGCTGCTGAAGCGCTGCACGCTGCCACTGACCGGGGCCGGGGTGGTGCATAGGGTGATCACCGACCTGGGCGTGTTCGAGGTGGGTGAGGAAGGTCTGAGCTTGGTGGATGTGGCACCGGATGTGACGCTAGAGGAGATCCGGTCGAAGACCGAGGCGCGGTTCAGCGTGGCGCCGGGGCTTTCGCTGGCGGCCTGACCCCGCCCCTTGATCGGGTTGGATTGGGGGGTCTATAAGCCGCCCTCCGCGCGGCCGGGGCCATAGCTCAGTTGGGAGAGCGCCTGAATGGCATTCAGGAGGTCAGGGGTTCGACTCCCCTTGGCTCCACCACCGGACCGCCGCTGATCAGTCGACCCTCGGAACGAAGGGCCTGCTGGTGAAATGCTCGGTCCCGCTGGCGAAACGGAGGCCTGCCGCCTTCACGGCGGTGTCCGGGACCTTCTCGAGCGGCACGTAGAAGCGGTCGTGTTCGCGGGTGACCGTGTCGTTATCAATCCGGTTGTAGCAGCAGATCAGTGTCCAGCGGCGGCGCGGTGAACGGTTCTGGTCCGACCTGTGCAAGGTGTTGCTGTGGAAGAACACCGCGTCGCCGGGGGCGAGTTCGCAAGGGACGACCGGCAGGCGTTGGACGATGTCAGTCATGCGTGCCGGGTCGGCGACGTTCTGGCCTTCGCCTGGCACCGGCACGTGATCGATGCGACCGAGAAGGTGTGAGCCCTGGACCATCTGCAGGCAGCCATTGGCTTGTGTCGCGTGGTCCAGTGCGATCTGGCAGCTGGCAAGATGCGGGAACAGGCAGCCGTTGTGATACCAGTAGCCGTAGTCCTGATGCCATTCCCAGGCGCCACCGACGAAGGGCTCCTTCGCGGTCAGCTTGGATTGGAAGTGATAGACCGGACCGCCGAGTAACGCTTCCATTGTGTCGACCAGGCGAGCGCAGCGGGCAGCCATGCCGTAGACGCTGTCGCCGGCGCGGTTCCACAGCGCGATGCGGGTGGCGGCGCCATGAGCGTCGAGCCGATCCAGCATGTGGCCGGAGACCTCGGGGTCTTCTTCCATGGCGCGACGCAGGAGGTCGACCTCCTCGGCGTCGTAGATGGCACGCACGATCACGAAACCATTGGCGTCGAACGCGGCATGCTGCGCCGGGGACAGGATCGATGGCATTGGTTTCCCCCGTTTGGGACCGGCGCTGTGTGGTGCCGGCGGGTCGGACAGTAGCGCGTCGGGCGCGGCTGCGCACGCGGGCACCGACGCCCGGGAGGATGACAAAGAAGGGCGCCTGCCGCATGCTACTGGTCAGTATATCGCTTGAGGGAGAGAAGCGGCATGAGCGGCAAGATGCTGGACGGCAAGGTCGCCGTGGTGACCGGCGCGGGGCGTGGAATCGGGCGGGCGACGGCGGTCTGCCTGGCGGCAAACGGCGCACAGGTCGTGGTGAATGATGTCGGTGCCGCGGTGACCGGCGAAGGGCTGGACGCGGGTCCCGCGCAACAGGTGGTCGCGGAGATCGCGCAGCAGAACGGCCAGGGGCGCGCCGCCGCCAATACCGACAGCGTCGCGGACTGGGAAGCCGCGCAACGCATTGTGCAGACCGCGATAGACACCTTCGGTCGGATCGATATCGTTGTGAACAACGCCGGCATCCTGCGCGACCGTATGTTCCATTACATGTCGCCTGAGGAATGGGATGCGGTGATCAAGGTGCATCTGTATGGCGCCTTCTATGTGAGCCGCGCGGCGGTGGCGCACTTCCGCAAGCAGGAGAGCGGATGCTTCGTGCACATCACCTCGACCTCGGGTCTGATCGGCAGCGTGGGTCAGGTGAACTACGGCGCGGCGAAGCTTGGCATTGCTGGACTGTCGCGCAACATTGCCATGGATATGCGGCGCTACAATATCCGATCGAATTGCATCGGACCGCACGCGTTCAGCCGCATGATCGAAACGGTGCCGGGACAAAGTGAGGAGCAGTTGAAGGCGCGCGCTGAGAAAACCAAGCCGGACCATATCGCGCAGTTGATCGCGTTCCTGGGCACGGATGCCGCGAAGGAGGTGTCGGGACAGATCTTCGGCGTGCGCGGGAACGAAGTGTATCTCTACAATCAGCCGCGCCCAATCCGGATCATGGCGCGCAGCGATGGCTGGTCGCCGGAGAAGCTGGCCGAGCACTGGCTGCCCGCGGTGAAGAACAGCTTCACGCCGCTCGAGCGCACGCGTGACGTATACGCCTGGGACCCGTTGTAGGAGCGGTGATCAGCGGCCGACAAAGCTGGGCTTGCGCTTTTCCTTGAAGGCCGCGACGCCTTCGCGGTGATCCTCGGTCTGATCCAGTTGCGGCTGCACGAAGGCTTCCATGTCGAGGAAGTCTTCGTAGCTGGGGGATGAGGCCATGTGGAACAGCTTCTTCGCGAGGCCGAACGCGAAAGTCGGACCGGTGGCGAGGTCGTTCACCAACGCCTCCGCGCGTGCCATGAGCTGATCGTCGGGGACAACCTCGTTCACCAGGCCGAGTGACGCTGCTTCCGACGCTTCGACGAAGCGCGCCGTGAAGACCAGTTCCTTCGCCCTGGCCAGCCCGATGCGATGCGTCAGGAACCAGATCGCGCCACCGTCAGGCGCCAAGCCGATGCGGCGGAAGATCTGCGAGAAACGCGCCGTCTCCGATGCAACGACCAGGTCGCAGGCCAGGGCGATCGACCAGCCGATGCCAACAGTGGGACCACGCACGGCAGCGACGATCGGCTTTTCGATCGCATGCATCACGCGCAGGAACATATGGCTGCCGCCCATGATCTTCTCGCGCTCCGCCCGCAGGCCACCACGCTGCATGCCGTCCACATCAGCGCCGGTGCAGAAGGCGCGACCCTCGCCGGTCACCAGGATCGCGCGTATCGCGTCGTCGAAGCGCAGGCGTTCGAAATGCTCGCGCAGCCGCACGCGCATCTCGCGCGTCAGCGCATTCAATTTCTCCGGCCGGTTCAGCACCACCTTCGCCACCGGACCTTCGATGATCAGGTCGACCGCCATCGCGTTCCCTCCATCCCGTGGCGCCATCCAAGCGTGTTGACGCAGTATGGACAAGGCGCCACCGTCGCCGGACCGGGCGAACGAGCGGGAGGGATCGCACATGGCGCGCGCCTTTGAAGGCATCCGCATTATCGACATCACGCATGTGCTGGCGGGGCCGTTCGCCGCGTATCAGCTCGCGTTGCAGGGCGCCGATGTGATCAAGGTTGAGCACCCCGGCGATCCCGATCAAAGCCGTGGCAGCGGTAGCGATCACGCGCTCAACCACGCTGAGATGGGCACCGGGTTTCTGACGCAGGGATCAAACAAGCGCGCGATCACGCTGGATCTGAAGCAGCCGGCCGGGCAGGAGATCCTGAAAAAGCTGGTCGCGACCGCCGATGTGCTGGTGGAGAACTACCGTCCCGGCGCGTTCGAGGCATTGGGTTTGGGCTACGATGACCTGCGCCAGATCAATCCGAAGCTGATCTATGCGTCGTTCTCTGCCTTCGGTCAGGGCGGGCCGCGGCGCGTGCAGACCGCGTATGACCATGTGATCCAATCGACTTCGGGCATCATGGCGATGACGGGCACCTCGGATACGCATCCGATCAAGATCGGCGCGCCGGCAATCGATTACGCGACCGGGACAATGGGCGCCTTCGCCCTGGCGTCAGCGTTGTTCCAACGCGCGCGCACGGGCCAGGGGCAGCGCATCGATATGGCGATGCTGGACGTGGCGATGATCCTGATGGCCTCACACCTGACCGGCTATCTGCGCAATGGGAAGCACCCCAAGCCGAGCGGCAACAAGCAGCCCCACGCCACCAACAGCGCCTATCGGACCAAGGACGGGTTGGTGATGCTGGGCGCGTCGAATCTGCGCCAGCAGAGGCGTCTGTGGACCGTGCTGGAGCATCCCGAGATGATCAAACGCACGAATGATGAGCGCGACGCCGATCATGCCAACGAGGAGAACTTGCTGGAACAGCTCATGCTGACGCGCACCGCCGCGGAATGGGAGATCTACCTGCAGGAACGTCACGTGCCCGCGTCGCGCGTCCGCACGATGGGTGAGGCCGTCGCCGATCCGCAGATCGCCTCACGCGGTGTGCTGCACCGCTTCCCGGGCGGCGCCCCAGGTATCCCGGGACCATTCAGCGTGCCAGTGGCGGCATTCAAGTTCCACCACGATGGTCCGCGTGTCGATGCGCCGCCGCCACGCTTTGGCGAGCATACCGAGCAGGTGCTTGCCGAACTCGGTTACGGTGCGGCAGACATCGCGAAATTCCGTGCCACCGACGTGATCTGACAGGAGACGAACGATGCAGCTCGGACGGCTCGGCGCCTGGTACAGCACCGACAAGCTCGGTGGCCCGACGGAGATCGCGACATTTGCCGCCAATGTCGAGCGGCTCGGATACACCACGCTGTGGTACCCGGAATCGCGTGGCTATGAGTCATTCTCGGTCGCCGGTTTCATGCTGGGGGCAACGAAGACGCTCAACATCGGCAGCTCGATCGCCAGCATCTACGCGCGCGATGCCTTCACCGCGCGTCGCGGCATGATCTCGTTGAATGCGCTCTACGAGGACCGCTTCATCCTTGGTCTGGGCGTCAGCCATATTCCAATGGTGGAGGGTATTCGCGGTCACGCCTACGGCAAGCCGATTCCGGTGATGCGGGCCTATCTGGACGGCATCTGCAAGGATCAGGCAGGCGCCGAAGACTGGCCGATCGCAGTTGCGGCCTTGCGGCCACTGATGCTGAAACTGTCAGGCGAAAAGACACGCGGAGCGCTGCCATACAATGTGACACCGGAACATACCGCACGTGCCGCGAAGATTCTGGGGCCGGGCAAGTGGCTGGCCGTGGAGCAGAAGGTCTGCCTCGAAACCGACCCCGTGAAGGCACGCGCCCTGGGTCGGGCTGAGCTGTCGCGCTACATGGTGCTGGACAACTACCGCAATTGCTGGCTGAGCATCGGATTCACCGCGGCGGAGCTGACCAATGGCGGCTCCGACCGCTTTATCGACGCAATGGTGCTGTGGGGCAACGCGGCAAAAGTGAAGGATGGGCTGCGCGCGCATTTCGCGGCGGGCGCGACCCATGTTTGCATCCAGCCCGTGCATGCCGAAGGGGATACCGCGGCACGCGATCGCACCCTGGCTGACCTCGCGGACACCTGAGGCGTCAGGGTGTCGTGCCGCTTCCTGTCCGGTAGCCGTCGGTCAGGGTCTTGAGAAACGCGATGATGTCCCGCAGGTCCTGCGGTGTATTCGCCGGCTTGTCGGCGAGCGTCCGATCCAACGGCGGATCAACCGTGTCGACATTGGCATGATACTTTGGCGGAACATCGTTGAATTTCTCCACCTTGCCGTTCGAGCCGGCGGGATAGATCGCACCCGGGTCGGTATCGCGCAGGTTATAGAAATCCATTACCTGCTGCAGGGTGTGATATACGCCGTTGTGCATGAACACGTGCCGCGCTGCGACATTGCGCAGCGTCGGTGTCAGGAACATGCCGCAATATTGCGTCTGCTCCGCCATGTCAGTGCGGATCGGCCCGCAAATACCAAGGTCGAAATAGGCCGGATCGCGATTGACACTGAGAGCCATATTGCGCGGCACGCCAAGCGCCTCGTACTGATCGTCGGTGAACTGCGGCGGCATGCCGTCAGGGCTGGCCTGATCCAGATGGCATCCGGCGCAATCAGCCTTCGCCGGATCGTTGAACAGCAGATAGCCGCGCAGCTCGGCCTGACTGAACCGCGCCTTTCCCTCCAGCCAAGCGTCGTACTTGGAGGAGTAGGGATGGAAGCTCGGATCTTCAATCTGGTAGCGCGCGACCGCGAACAGCGCCTCGGCCACGGTAGCGCGCGGGCTTTCGAACACTGAGGGGCTGAACAACTGGATGAAGCGGGGTGCATAGGGTGCGGCCCGCAGCTTCGTGGCAACCGCCCCGATGCTGCCGCCATCCATTTCCAATGGGTTCAGCAATGGGAACAGCGCCTGGTCCTGTAGCGTATCAACCCGACCGTCCCAGAACAGGCCGCCCACCGGCACCAGATTGGCGGCGCTCGCCGCAGTATTCTCCGCCGTCTTCTTCGCGCGCGGTGCATTGAAGCTGAGCGCCGCCAACTGTGCCAGACTGATGTTCTCATTCTCGTCGTTGTCCGGCCCGACGCTGAAACGCGGCTGCCGCTCCAGATACATCAACGACGGCACGGCCCGCAGTCCCTGACTGGAAAGTGTGGGACCGCCCGTCATCGCCGATTCGTCGCCAGGCGGCCCGTAGAAATGCCCGGGGCTGTGGCATGACGCACAGGACATCCGGCCCGACGATGAGAGGCTGGCGTCGAAGAACACCTGCTTCCCCAACTGTGCCATCGCCGACAGGGGTGCGCCGGTCAGGCGCACCAATCGGACCGGGTACGGATTCCGACCCAAGCTCAGCAACAAACTCGCCCGCGGGTGCGCGATCCAGGCATTCAGCGGCAACGGGCCACGAACGACCACGACGAGCAAGGTGCCAATGAGGCCCGCAACAAGGACCCCACCCGCACCCCACCAGACACCGCTGCGCAGGCGAATGATTAGAGCGCCTCTGCGCTCAGGGCTGCGGCGGTTTCGTCATCAGGTTGCCGGTCGTGGGATCCAGATAGACCCGCGCGTCCCTGCCGCCGCCAGCGAAGTTGAACATGTCCATGATCGAACCGGCCCCTGCATCGAATGAGCCGCCGCCCAGCCGCTTGCCGTGCATCCAGTTGTCTTCGATGAAATGCATGACCGATGCCTGAGTTATCTGCGTGTGCGTGACGACGTTCGATTTTGCCCAGGGCGAGACCACCAAGAACGGAATGCGCGTGCCGGGACCGCAGCGACCATTCACCGGTTTGCCATCCACGCCAGCCACCGGGGTCCCCGTGCCACACGTGCCGGGCCCATCGAGCTGATCAGCCTCGGTGTCGGCAGACGGATTTGTCGGCTTGGTGAAGGCGTGATCGTACCACCCGTCCGAATCGTCCCAGGCGACGATCACTGCCGTGTTCTTCCATTCGGGACGCTGTTGCAGGAAGTTGATCAGTGCGACCGTGCCTACCTGCTCGTCCAGCGGATCGGAATAGCCAGCATGGCCGTCCTGATAGGCCGGCAGTTTGAGGTAGGACACCGCGGGGAAATTACCCGCCTTCACGGCACTGTAGAAATCGTCGAGATCGTATTCGTGGTTCGCGGGATCTCGGGTCTTGCCATCATGCTCATAGCTGTAGCCGATAGCCTGAATGGAACTCGGCCGCGCGTGCGCCGGGTTTGCGGTCGATGCGTAATACTGAAACCAATTGTGGTGCGCGATATAGTCCACGACCTTCGCGCCGACCACGGTGGAATCGGTGCTGCGCGTGCAGCCGGTGCTGCCATTGGGGTTTTTGATGTCCAGGTTGAACCCCCCCATGAACCCGCCCCAGGTGATGCCAGCGTCATTCAACAGATCACCAATATTCTTGCCGGTCATAACTGCCTGGTCGGCGGGCCCTGAGCACACATCATGCCCAGGATCGACATCGTTGATCATCGTCACACCACCCTGGCCATCATTGATGTAGTAGGAGACGGCAGCGAGCGTCGACGGCTTCTTCGTGGTGGCGACGATCTTCATGCCATCGGTCTGTCCCGCCACCACCTCCAGTGCGCCCGGTGTTGAAGGGCCGTAGGTGTCGGTATAGGCGTTGTCGCTCATGACAAAGTGCTGCGCGTAGTGCCACAACGCGGTGACGGTGTTGCCGTCAAAATACCCCATCACCTGGCCCTTGGTGGCGAACGCCCCCACACCACCTGGCGTGCCTTTGCCGGTGTATTTTGGGAACAGATCGGCCTTGCCGCCATTGTACGCCTGCTGCTCCGCCGTGTAGGCATGGTTCTGATCAGCGGTGCTGGCCTGCGTCCGGTCAAGCCGAAATGGCTCTGCCGCATCGGTGCCGTTCGCGGTGTTGGTGAAGTTCGGGTTGTTGGTCAACAGATGGGCGTTGGCCAGATTGTTGACTGACGGCGTGCCATGCGCGCCAGCAAAGGCGGGTTCTCCTGGCGGATTGGTCGCCTTGGGATAGGTGGCGAAGTAATGATCGAACGACACGTTCTCGTTGAAGATGATCACCAGATGCTTGATCGGCGTGGCGGTTGGAGCTGCGTCCTGGGGACTGCGTCCGGCGAGGCTGGCCGGAGCGACCGCGCCGCCGGGCGGTGCGGCAATGGCAGACGGAAAAACCCAGGAAGCCAGCGCCACGGCCACAGCGCCCGCGGCAATGCAGCCCAACAGCCCGTATCGCATCATCTCATCCTCAACCCGAAGTGGCGGATTTTACGTATTGCAGCAGGGTCAATTCGCGCATGACTCAATTGTGACATCAGGCGCGCAACGACCAACACGCCAGGTCCGGCCCGTCGGGCGATCGTCACGCCGTGCGTCGATACGGATTGCGGATCGGCCAGGCAGACGCAGGCCCAAGGGGCGCCGACGTTAGACCTGCCGCTCGACGATCAACCGCTTGATCGCGCCGATCGCCTTCGCCGGGTTCAAGCCCTTCGGGCAGGTCTGCGTGCAGTTCATGATCGTATGGCAGCGGTACAGCTTGAACGGGTCTTCCAGGGAATCCAACCGCTCGCCAGTGGCCTCATCACGCGAATCCGCAATCCACCGATAGGCCTGCAACAGCACGGCCGGGCCAAGATAACGGTCACCGTTCCACCAATAGCTCGGGCACGAGGTCGAGCAGCAGAAGCACAGAATACACTCCCACAGCCCATCCATCTTCGCCCGCTCTTCCTTCGACTGCCTGCGCTCGCCGTCCGGAGGTGGCGCGGTGTCGGCCTTCAACCACGGTTCCACACTGCGATACTGCGCATAGACCTGCGTTAGGTCGGGCACGAGGTCCTTCACCACCGGCATGTGCGGCAGCGGATTGATCTTCACAGTGCCCTTCACCTCATCGATCGGCTTGAGGCAGGCGAGCGTATTGGTGCCATCGATGTTCATTGCGCAGGATCCGCAGATGCCCTCGCGACAGGACCGGCGGAATGTCAGGGTCGGATCGACTTCGTTTTTGATCTTGATCAGCGCGTCCAGCACCATTGGCCCGCAGGCATCCAGATCGATCTCGTAGGTATCATTTCGCGGGTTCTGACCGTCATCCGCGCTCCAGCGATAGACGCTGAAGGCACGCACACGCTTGGCCCCGGCGGGTGCCTTGAAGGTCTTGCCATGGCCAACACGGGAATTGGCCGGCAGGTTGAATTCTACCATCGTGCTGGTCTTTCCGCTTCGTCAGTAGACGCGCTTCTTCGGCGGGAATACCGAGACCTCGTTGGTCAGCGTCTGCATCTTCACCGGCCGGTAGTCCAATTTCACGCCGCCCTTGTCGTCGCACCAGCCCAGCGTGTGCTTCATCCATTCGTGGTCGTCGCGCTCGGGGAAGTCGTCATGCGCATGCGCGCCACGGCTTTCCTTACGGGCCTCGGCACCGACGATCGTGGTCATGGCGTTACCCATCAGGTTGCGCAGCTCCAGCGCCTCCATCAGGTCGCTGTTCCAGATCAGGCTGTGATCGGACACCGACATGTCCCGCATGCCATCCCACACCTTACGCATCTTCTCGACGCCTTCGGTCAGACTTTTGCTGGAGCGGAACACCGCTGCATGGGTCTGCATCGTGCGCTGCATTTCCAGCCGCAGATCGGCCACTTTGGTGCCGCCCCTGGCGTTGCGCGTGCGATCGAACAGATCGAGTGATGCTTCGCCGGCCTTCGACGGCAGCGGCGGTTGGCTGGCGCCCGATTTCACAATCTCCGCCGCGCGGTGCGCCGCGGCGCGGCCGAATACCACCAAGTCGAGCAGCGAGTTCGTGCCTAACCGATTGGCACCATGCACCGACACACAGGCCGCTTCACCAACCGCCATCAAGCCGGGCAGCACCGCATCGGGGTTGGATTTGGTCGGGCGCAGCACTTCGCCGTGATAGTTCGTCGGCACACCGCCCATGTTGTAATGCACGGTCGGCAACACCGGGATCGGATCCTTGGTCACGTCGACACCAGCGAACACCTTCGCGGTTTCGCTGATCCCCGGCAGGCGCTCATGCAACAGCGCGGCGCCCAGTTGTTCCAGGTGCAGCATGATGTGGTCCTTGTTGGGGCCACAGCCGCGGCCCGCAGCGATCTCAAGCGTCATCGAGCGTGAGACCACGTCGCGGCTCGCCAAATCCTTCGCGGTCGGCGCGTAACGCTCCATGAAGCGCTCGCCTTCGGAATTGGTCAGGTAGCCACCCTCACCCCGCGCACCCTCGGTTATCAGGCAGCCGGCCGGGAAAATGCCGGTCGGATGGAACTGCACAAACTCCATGTCCTGGCACGGCAGGCCGGCGCGCAACGCCATGCCGCTGCCGTCGCCGGTGCAGGTGTGCGCCGACGTGCACGATAGAAAGGCGCGCCCGTAACCACCAGTAGCAAGCACAACAGTCTGTGCGCGAAAGCGATGGATGGTCCCGTCATCCAGGCACCAGGCCACCACGCCGCGACATACGCCTTCACCATCCATGATCAGATCGAGCGCGAAGTACTCGACGAAGAATTCGACCTCGTGTTTCAGACTCTGCTGGTACAGCGTGTGCAAGATCGCGTGGCCAGTGCGGTCAGCGGCGGCGCAGGCGCGCATCGCCGGCTCCTTGCCGTATTCCGTCATGTGCCCGCCGAACGGGCGCTGGTAGATCTTGCCGTCCTCGGTACGGCTGAACGGGACACCGAAATGTTCCAGCTCGTAAACGGCCGGAATCGCCTCGCGGCACATATATTCGATCGCGTCCTGGTCACCCAGCCAGTCCGACCCTTTGACGGTGTCATACATGTGCCAGCGCCAATCGTCCTGACCCATGTTACCAAGTGCGGCGCCGATGCCCCCTTGCGCGGCCACGGTATGGCTGCGCGTCGGAAACACCTTGGTGATGCAGGCAGTCTTCAAACCCGCCGCGCCCATACCCAGGGTCGCACGCAGGCCGGAGCCACCGGCGCCGACCACGACCACGTCATAGGTATGATCGACGATATTGTACGCGCCCGCCGAGGGCAGAGTGATCGCGTTCATCGTTCGCCCATCCGTTCCAGCCCGCGTCCTACAGGCCCAGCTTCAGGATCGATATCAGGCACGTCAGCGCCAACAGGATGATCACGCCCTTGATAGCCAGCAGCGTGATCAGGCGTGGCAGCTCGCTCGAGACGTAATCCTCGATGACAATCTGCATGCCGAGCGCCAAGTGGTAAAAAGTGGCCAGGACGAGGGCAATCAGCAGCACGACTGGGATCGGCCCGCCGATCCAGGCCAACATCGCGTCGTGCGACGCACCGACAAGGTGCAATGCCGACCAGACGAACCACAGTGTCAGTGGCACCAGCGCCACCGCCGTCAGCCGTTGCGCCCACCAATGCGCCGCGCCGGACTTCGCAGAGCCCAGCCCGCGCACCTGGCCAAGCTGCGAGCGCATGACGCGAACCTGAACGGTCTTGTTCGTCTCCGACATCGTTGCTCTCACCAGATCAACAGGCCGACGACCCACACCAGGATCGTCAAGGCGCAGGTGGCGATCAGCACTGCCCAGCCAGTGGCGTGATATTCGGTCTTCTCGAAGCCCAGGCCGATGTCCCACCCCAAGTGGCGGATACCGTTACAGAAATGGAAAAACAGCGCCAACGTCCAGCCGAACAGCAGCAGCAGGCCGATCGATGAGCCGATGACGTGCTGCACGGTGGCAAAGGCTTCCGCGGAGGTCGCAGCGGCGACGAGCCACCAGGTCAGCAGCAACGTTCCGACGCCCAACGCGACACCCGCCATACGGTGGACGATCGAGAGAACAGTTGTGATCTGCGGCCGATAGACCTGCAGATGCGGTGACAGCGGCCGCCGAACCAGCCTGCCATCGGAGGTACGCGCCACCATCAGCGCGTCACGGACGTCTTTCACGTATCGCTCCTGATCGCCCCTCTGGCCGCCGCACAGCGCCAAAGCCATGCAAGTTCCTTAGCCGTGCGACCGGTCAGGGTCAACGCGGCCACCCGTGCCGCCAGCCGATGGCTGCCCGTCAGTCCGCCAGGGGTGGATGCTCGCCGAGCCGCTGCGTGCCCATCGTGCGCCACCTGGTCCGACGAGAATGCCGGCGAAAGGTCGATGACCAAGTTGTCCTGTTCGACCGTGACCAGACCCGTTTCCGCCACGAATGGGCCTTGGCCAGGGTCTTGCCGTCGGCTGCTATCACAGGCGCTAGGCTGGAATTTCTTCCTTTCTTTTTAGGAAAGTACGCGTTGCTCCCAGCGCATGACCCGATTAAGCAGCGCACATCAACCGGCGAGCTGCGTCCGTTGCTCGCCTCATCTCGGAACGAAACAAGCATGAGGCGGACAGATCACGAGCTACCAATACCGGACATGTTGACGAGCGAGCGACATCCGATTCGTTGGCAAAGTCGCGCACGCCTGTACCGTCAGTTCGAGACGCACATGCGCGATTCCGGCGTGCGCCTGACCGTCGTGGAATGCGCCTACGGCGGCCGCTCGGATGAATTCGCCGGCAATCCTCACGTCATGCCCGTGCCTGTGTGCGCGCAGCCTGCTGTAGACCAAGGAGAACCTGCTGAATATCGGGCCAGGCAGGCTGCCGCAGGATTGGCACTATGCGGCCTGGATCGATGCGGATGTGACATTCCGCAAATCAGGCTGGGCGAGCGAAGCTGTTCGCGCGCTGCAACAATACGACGTCGTGCAAGTTTGGCCGGATTGCGACGACCTGGGTCCGCATGACGATCACCTGCAGGTGCACCGGTCATTCTGCCGCCTCGCCCATGAGGGCGCGCCCATGCTGGCCAGCGGATATGTCGGTGACGTCTTCGCTCATGTTGGCGATGCCTGGGCGGCGACGCGCCGCGCACTCAGCCTGCTCGGCGGTCTGATCGAAACCGCCGCGCTTGGCGCCGGCGATCACCATATGGCGCTGGGCCGGGTGCGCGAACGCATGCCGGATGGCGTCAACGACGGCGACACATGCCCGCTGCTGCGCTGGCAGGCGCGCGCAGCAGCACATCGCCAGCAATAGCAGCAGCACATCGCCAGCAATATCGGCTACGTGCCGGGCCGTATCGCGCACGACTGGCACGGCTCCAAAGTCACGCGCGCATATGCCGACCAGTGGGATATCCCGACCCGGAACGGATTCGATTCAGGTACGGACCAGATCCGCAACACCTGGGGTGTGCTGGAACTGGCAGGCAACAAGCCGCAGCTTGGTCTCGACATCGACCACTATTTCTGTGCCCGCGACGAGGATGCAAACTGCCTCGGTTGATCCACCACCCGACCGCGCTGGCGGAGCGGGCTGCTTCTCGGAGACATCACACATGGACATCATCGCCACGCTCCAGGACGTGCCTGGCGCGGGGCCCTGTCTGCCGTACATCCTGGTGGTGTTCAGCATTTACGCTGTCGTTGCAGCCCATTTGCCGCACCGATAGATCGCGTCTACGACGCGATCTATCGGTGCGTGAAGCTGCTCGGCCAGGACGACAACCGTGCCGCCTTGCAGGCGGCGACGTCCGCCTGACACGAACCGCGCCCTTTCCGATCCGCCCTCGGTCGGAAAGGGCGCGGTCCGATCTGTGGTCAGGCCGTCGCCGGGGCAGTCACCGTCCCTTGCGCCTGGGCGCGCCGTGCCTGCCACAACGCAACGAAATCAATCGGCTGCAACAACACCGGCGGAAAACCACCGTCGCGCGTCACGTCCGCGAGGATATTGCGTGCGAACGGGAAAAGGATACGCGGGCACTCGACCAGCAGCACCGGCTCGACCGCATTATCCGGCAATCCACTGAGCGTGAAGACACCCGCATACGTCAACTCGGCAACAAACACGGTCGCCGGCGTTGCCGAGGTTTGGCCATTGCCCGACGCAGGCTCGTGCGCCTCAGCCCGGATCACGATCGCCACTTCGAAGACGCTCTGGCCTTCCTGGACGCGGCGCGCCTGGACGTCGAGATTGATGTTAACCTGCGGCTGTCCGCGCAGTTGGCTGTAGATCTGTGGTGCGCCTGGCACCTCGAACGACAGGTCCTTCACATACTGGATGTTCACCACCAGCGGTGGCTGCCGCGGCGCGGCGCCAGGATCCGGTGCGGTCGTTGTCTCGGACATTGAATGCTCCATCTGGTGCCACGCCGAAACCGGCGCGCCTGCGCCGCGCCGGGTAGCACGAAGCCTGCACCGGCGCTATCCCGCGTGACGCGGGCGCAGGCTGTCACACGCGCCAGAGTACTTCAGATGGCCCGGGGACGGTTGGATCGCATCGCAGGAGTTCGCCGTTCGTGACCCTTTGCCCGGTCATCGACAGGATGAAGCCCCAATGGCTGACGACCAGCGTATCCGACCAGTCCGGCAGCGCGGCCATCTCCGCCCGAAACAGGCGTGCCCGGTCGAGGATGAAGGCCTCCGGCTCTTCGATCGCCGGCCACCAGATCTCCGCGATGGTCGAGAAATCGTGCTCCGGCCAGGCCAGTTCCAATGCGGTCCGGGGCGTACCGATGTCACAGGCGAATTTGTAGCGTTCACGCACAATCGGATTGACGCAGACCGGAACGCCCAGTGCCGCGGCGATCGGGGCCGCGGTTTGCAGCGCCCGCGTGTAGGGCGAGACGATGATCCGGGTGATCGGTTCGTCCCGCAGCCGTTGCGCGACCTCGGTGGCCTGCAAATGGCCCAGTTCGGTCAGCTTTGGATCGATGATGCCTGGATCGCGACGGGTGGCGCCGAAATGCAGGTTAAATTCGCTCTGGCCGTGTCGCAGCAAGATCATGCGCCGGGAATACAAGCGCCCCGCCGGACGAGCAATCCCGGCGCTCTCCCCCTCAGATACTGGCTTGACCCGGTTTCGTTTGTGTTGCACCCGAGCCCCGCCTATCTCTCCACATTGAAGGTGAGAGAACGAGCATGGGTAGCGGTGGCTTTCCAATCGACCTGATCCTGTTTGGCATGATCGCGGCATTCCTGGTGCTGCGGCTGCGCAGCATTCTGGGGCGGCGTACCGGGTTTGAGCGCCCGCCTCAGCCCTACCAACCGCCGGGCCCGGCGGCTTCCGCCAGCCCCATCATCGAGGGCCGAGCCGAACCCATCGCGGCCTCGCCGCACCGCGCGGTACCTGAGCCAACCAGCGCGTTGGGTGCGACGCTGTCGCACATGCAGGCGGCCGACAGGAGCTTCGATCCGGCCGGATTTCTGGATGGTGCGGAGAAGGCTTTCGGGATGATCGTGACGGCGTTTGCGGCTGGCGACCGGCCACGGCTGCAAAGTTTACTGTCCGAAGACACATACCGGGCATTCGAACAGGCAATTGCCGCACGCGAGGCAGCCGGTCAGGTGCAGGTCAGTGAGATCCGGGCAATCCCTGGCGCAACCATTGAGGCGGCGGAGCTGAACGGGTCGGTGGCCCACGTCACCGTGAAGTTCGTCTCGGACCAGGTGAGCTTCACCAAGGACAAGGACGGCAAGCCGGTCGCCGGTACCGACGCCGTGACCGAGATCACCGATGCCTGGACCTTCGAGCGCGACCTGACGTCGCACGACCCCACCTGGCGCCTGGTCGCGGCTCGCAGCGCCTGATGCAATCGGTCTGGGGGTGGCTGGCTGCCCTGGCGCTGGCGGCCTGTGCCGGGCCGACACCGCCCGCCGGCACGCCACCTGCTCTTGGCCTGACGCCGGTGGCATTCACCGATGTGCCCGGATGGCAACAGGACCATCTGTCGGCGGCCATGACCGCCTTGCGACGCGAATGCGCGGTCATAGTAACCCTGCCCGCCGATACCGAGCTTGGGGGCGAGGTCCCGGCCACGCGACCGGGTGGACGGGCGGGTGACTGGCGGCCGCTCTGCGCTGCGACCGCCGCGGTTGCGCCAGGCGACGAGGCGGGCGCGCGGGCGGTGCTGGAGCGCGCGTTGCAGCCGTACGCGATCAACGACAACGGCCAGGCCGAGGGGCTGTTCACTGGCTACTACGAACCTGAGGTTGCCGGTGCCATGCGTCGCGGCGGGCGGTATCAGACGCCGCTTCTGCGCCGGCCGGCGGATCTTGTGCGGGTCGATCTCGGCGATTTCTCCCGCGACCTCAAAGGCCACACCATCGAAGGGCGGGTCAGTGGCCCGCGCCTGGTGCCGTATTACGATCGGGCCCGCATCGAGGCCGGTGCGCTCGACGGGCAGAAGCTGGCGCTGATGTATTTGGCCGATCCGATCGATGCGTTCTTCCTGCAGATCCAGGGCTCCGGCCGGGTCCGCACGGCGGACGGCCAGATCGTTCGGGTGACCTACGACGCACAGAATGGGCGGCCCTATGTGCCGATCGGCCGATTGCTGGTCGAACGCGGTGCACTGGCGCGGGACAAAGTCAGCATGCAGTCCATTCGCGCCTGGCTGGAGGGCCATCCGGACCAGGCCCAGGCACTCATGGACGCCAACCCATCCTATGTGTTTTTCCGCACCATACCTGGTCTGCCGGCGAATGAGGGTGCGCCGGGGGCACTGGATGTGCCGTTGACGCCGGAGCGGTCGCTGGCGGTGGACCGGCGTTTCATTCCACTTGCGGCGCCGGTCTTCGTGGCGACCTCAAACCCGTTAGATGGTGCGCCCTGGCAGCACCTGCTGCTGGCGCAAGACATTGGTGGCGCGATCAAAGGACCGGTGCGCGGCGACATATTCTTTGGCTGGGGTGCGGATGCCGAGAGATTGGCAGGCACCATGCAGCAAAAGGGCGCCGCCTATCTGCTGCTGCCACGCACCGCGCCGGGCGTTTGAGACGTGGACACGCACGTCGCGCTTAACGAGGACATTCGCATCGGGGCGCATCGCCTCATCTGCGCCGACTGCCTGGCGGCGCTGCCAAGATTGCCGCCAGAGTCGGTGGACGTGATCGTGACCTCGCCGCCTTACAACCTCGGCATTTCCTATCGACAGTACAAAGATCGTCGCGCCGAGCACGAATATCTCGACTGGTTATTGCGGATTGCAACCGAGCTGCGCCGTGTGATGCGGCCTGACGCATCGTTCTTTCTCAATATCTCCGGCTCGGCGACTGCGCCTTGGTTGCCGTTCGAGCTGATTGTCCGGCTGCGCGAGCTGTTTGTGCTGCAGAACCATATCACCTGGATCAAGTCGGTCTCGGTTGGCAACAATTCAGTCGGGCATTACAAGCCAGTGGGTGGCAAGCGGTTCCTGCACCACAACCACGAGCATATTTTCCATCTGAGCTTGACCGGGGCGGTGCCGCTGGACCGCCTGGCGATTGGTGTGCCGTTCAAGGACAAATCCAATATCGCGCGTCGTGGTCACACGCGCGACCTGCGCTGCCGCGGCAACACCTGGTTCATTCCGTATGACACGGTTCAGAGCAAGGCTGAGAAGTTTCATCATCCCAGTACCTTCCCGCTGCTTTTGCCACGCTGGTGCATCCAGCTGCATGGCGTAAGGCAACCGGTGGTGCTGGATCCTTTCATGGGCTCGGGCACCACGGTCCTGGCGGCTGCTTTGGAAGCCGGCCACGGGATCGGTATCGAGATGGATCCCTCGTACTTCGAAATCGCACGCGCACGGCTGGAAGCCGTTCAGTTAGAACTTTCGGTTACCAATCATGCCTGACAAGAAGCCCCGCGTCGCCCTGTTCGTGACCTGCCTGGTGGACTTGCACCGGCCGACGGTCGGGTTTGCCGCGATCCGATTGCTGGAACATGCCGGCTGCCAGGTCGAAGTGCCCCGCGCCCAGACCTGCTGCGGCCAGCCGGCGTACAACTCAGGCGATCGGGCAACGGCACGCGACCTTGGTCGCGACATTGTCGAAACGTTTGCTGGCTACGACTATGTCGTGGTGCCCTCGGGATCCTGCGGTGGGATGTTGAAGCACCATCTGCCGCATCTGTTCGATGACGATCCCAACCTGCGTGCCCGCGCCGATGCGCTGGCCACCAGGACGTTCGAGCTTGTCAGCTTCCTGACCGACGTGCTCGGCGTGACGCAGTCAATCGCGCGCGCCAGCGGTGATACCGTCACGTATCACGATAGCTGCTCCGGCTTGCGCGAGCTGGGGATCAAGTCGCAGCCGCGCCGGCTGTTGGAAGCGGCCGGTGTGACCGTCGTCGAAATGACGGACCCTGAGGTCTGCTGCGGGTTCGGCGGGACGTTCTGCGTCAAGTATCCCGAAATCTCGACCCGGATGGCGTCGGACAAGACCGCCGACATTGTCGCCACCGGAGCCGGCACGGTGCTGGCCGGCGATCTGGGGTGCCTGCTGAACATCGCCGGGCGGTTGCGACGCGAGGGCCACCCTACGCATGTCCGTCACGTCGCCGAAGTGCTGGCGGGGATGATCGATCAGGTGCCGCCAATCGGCGAGGCGTCCGAATAGCGGGCGATGCGTTCCGGTCAGTGACCGCGTAGAATCTGACTGAGGAACAGCTTCAGACGGTCGGTCTGCGGATCCTCGAACATGCGCGTGGGCGTACCGGTCTCGACGATCTCGCCGCGGTCCATGAACACCACCCGATCCGCCACCTGGCGGGCGAAGCCCATTTCATGGGTGACGCAGACCATGGTCATGCCGGACTCCGCCAGGCCGATCATGGTATCCAGAACTTCCTTGATCATTTCGGGATCGAGTGCCGAGGTCGGCTCATCGAACAGCATGATCTTTGGCTTCATGCACAGCGCCCGAGCAATCGCAACACGTTGCTGCTGACCACCGGATAACTGGCCGGGATATTTCTTCGCCTGCTCTGGAATCTTCACCCGGGTGAGGTAGCTCATCGCCAGCTCCTCGGCCTCGGACTTCGGCATCCTGCGCACCCAGATCGGCGCCAGCGTGCAGTTCTCCAGAATGGTCAGATGCGGAAACAGGTTGAAGCTCTGAAAGACCATCCCGACTTCGCGGCGAATCGTATCGAGCGCGCGCGTGTCATCCGTCAGCTCCGTACCGTCAACGATGATATGGCCTTCCTGGTGTGTCTCCAACCGGTTGATGCAGCGGATCATCGTGGATTTGCCAGACCCTGACGGGCCGCACACCACCACACGCTCTTTCTCGCCGATGGTCAGCGACACATCACGCAGTACGTGCATGGAGCCGTACCACTTGTTCACCTTGTCCAGTACGATCGCCGGCGGGGCCTTCGCGTCCGCCATGTGGGGAATGTTATGGGCAGCCTGACTCATGGCAACGGTCCTCTCAGCGGCGATGGGCGCGGGCGAGCTCTCGCTCCAATCCGCGGCTGTATTTCGACATGGCGAAGCAGAAGATGAAGTAAATCAGGGCGAGCGTCAGGTAGACCTCGGTCGAGAAGCTCTGCCAGGGCGGATCGCTCAGCGCCACGGTGCCCATGGTCAACAGGTCGAACAGCCCGATGATCAGCACCAGCGAGGTGTCCTTGAACGAGCCGATAAAGGTATTGACCAGTGGCGGAATGACCAGGCGCAATGCCTGTGGCAGGATGATGAAGCCGGTCTTCTTCCAGTAGCTCAGGCCCAACGCATCAGCCGCCTCAGCCTGGCCCTTCGGCAATGCCTGCAATCCACCACGCACCACCTCGGCGAGATAGGCGCCGGTGAACAGGATGAAGGCAACCTGAGTGCGCAGCAGTTTGTCGATGTTGACGCCGTTCGGCATGAACAGCGGGAACATCACATTGGCCATGAACAGCACCGCGACCAGCGGCACGCCGCGGATCAGTTCGACATAGACCACGCACAGCATTTTGACCGCCGGCAGGTTGGTCGAGCGACGGCCGAGGGCCACCAGCACCGACAACGGGAACGCGCACGCCAGGCCGAGGGTCGCGAGGATGAGGGTGATCGGCAGGCCGCCCCATTGGTCCTCGGTCACCAACGGCATGCCCAATATGCCGCCCCACATCAGCACGCCGACGGCAACCAGCGTCCCGATCCACATCAGCACCAGTTCCCTGCGCCAGAACTGGCGCATCGCCGATACAACATAGAGTCCGATGAACAACAGCACGCAGACTGCTGGTCGCCATTGTTCCGCATACGGATAGCGACCCAACAGGATCAGCCGGTATTTATCCGAAATGATTGCCCAGCAAGCCCCGACGCCTTTGGCGTTCTGACAGATCGCGGTGTTGGGCACACCTTGTGGGCTGTACGGAACAGTCCAGACGGCATTGATCACGGCCCAGCCGAAGAAGGTGATCGCCAAACGCAGAATGACGTAGCCCAGCGCCAAGGTGATGGCAGTCGACCACCAGGATCCGAACAGGTTCGCACGTGCCCATGCCCAGGGGCCCGTGCCGCCGGCCAGCGGACGTTCGCGCGCGGGGATGGTGCGTGGGTCGGTCAACGCATCCGCGGTGGTCTGGGTCATCGTTTCACCGCTCCACCAGCGCGATCCGCGCATTGTACCAGTTCATAAAGAAGCTAATCGACAGGCTGACGGTGAGATACACAGCCATGATGTAGGCAATGCCCTCAATGGCCTGGCCCGTCTGATTCAACGTCGTGTTGGCGATCGACATCACGTCCTGATAGCCAATGTAGATCGCCAGTGATGAATTTTTGGCCAGATTCAAATACTGGCTGGTCATCGGTGGCACGATCACGCGCAACGCCTGCGGCAACACGATGCGCCGCAGCACGGCACCGCGACTGAGACCCAGCGCACCACCGGCTTCCCACTGGCCCAGTGCCACGGCCTGAATGCCGGACCGTACGATCTCGGCGATATAGGTCGCGGTGTAGAGCACCAGACCGATCAGCAGGGTGAAGAACTCCGGGCTTAGCGTGCCGCCGCCCTGGAAGTTGAAGCCGCGCAGCACCGGCATATCGATCTCGGTCGGTGCGCCAAACGCGCCCCATACCAGCAGTGGGAAGCCAACCAACAATAGCAACGCGATCGGCCAGAGCGCGGGCCGCCGCCCCGTCGCCTCCTGACGTTGGCTTGCACGCCGGTTCCACAACCACGTGCCGCCCAGGCCAATGAGGAAGGCCAGTACTGCCCAGGTGTCCCCGGCTTCCCAGACGAGGTCCGGCACCCGAATGCCGCGGTTGCAGAGGAAAATGATGTTGCCAATATGCAACGCCTGACGCGGCGGTGGCAACCCTTCCAGCAGCGCGTACCAGAACAGCAACTGCAGAACCAGCGGAACGTCGCGCAATGTCTCGACATAGACGGCGGTGATCTTGGCCAGCAGCCAGTTGCGCGACAGCCGCCCAATGCCAACGAGCGTGCCAAGGACCGTCGCCAGCACCACGCCGATCAGTGCGACCTTGAGCGTATTCAGAATGCCGATAATCAATGCGGTGCCGAACGTGTCGATCGCCGGATTGTAGGCGATCGGCGACTCACCGATCGGAATGCCGGCAACCCGCCCGAGGAAGGCAAATCCCGTCGCGATGTGCCGGGCGGCGAGGTTGCGCGTGGTGTTACCGACCAGATACCACACGATCAGCAGCACAATCCCGACAATGACCACCTGCCAGACGATGGCCCGAAACCGCGGGTCGGACCAGGAGACCCGCAGGGCTTTCTTCGGGACGGCGCGCGCGCCAGTCGTCCGCGGATCAGCAGTGGTACCCGACATGGCTAGTGTGCGCCCCCCTCGTCATTGTGTCACGCCACGTGAACGTGCAATCCCTGTGCCGCAATGCGTCGCCCAACCCCACTGATCGGGCGACGCACGTCAGGTTCAGCGGATCGGCGGATCGTACTGCAACCCACCCTTGGTCCAGATGTTGTTGATCCCGCGCGGCACGCCCATCGGCGTGATGTTGCGGTCCCACAGCTCACCCAGATTGCCGACCTGCTTGATCACGTTGTACGCCCATTTGTTGTCCAGCCCGAGCGCCTTGCCCATGTCGCCTTCCAGGCCCAGGAGACGGCGAATGTCGGGATCCTTGCTGTCGAGGAACGTATCAATATTCTGGCTGGTGATCCCCTTCTCCTCCGCGTTGATCATCGCGATGAAGGTCCAGCGCACGATGTCGAACCACTTGTCGTCCCCCTTGCGCACCATCACGCCCAGCGGCTCCTTGCTGATGATGTCCGGCAGCAGCACCAGATCATCGGCCTTCGGCCCTTGGCTGAACCGGAAGGTTGCCAACGACGACGCATCGGTCGAGTACGCATCGCAACGACCAGACAAAAACGCGCCCTGGATCTCGGCCAGATCGGCGATCAGGATCGGCGTCCACTTCATATTGTTCAGACGATAGTAATCCGCGATCGCCAGCTCCGTGCTGGTGCCCGGCTGCACGCAAATCGTCGCGCCGTCCATCTCCTTCGCCGCCTTCACACCCGACGACTTCTTCACCAGGAAACCCGTACCGTCATAGTAGTTCACCCAGGCGAACTCGAGACCCAGATTGGCCTCGCGCCCCAACGTCCAGGTGGTCGAACGCGACAGCACATCAACCTCGCCCGACTGCAGCGCCGTGAAACGATTCTGTGTCGTGGTAATAACGAATTTGGTCTTCGAAACATCACCCAACGCCGCGGCCGTCACCGCCCGGCAGGAATCCGCGTCCAGTCCACGCATCACCCCCTGGCTGTCCGGCAGCGAGAAGCCCGGCACCGTTCCGGCGGTGCCGCACAGCACCTGCCCGCGCGCGCGGATTGCATCCAATGTGGCGGAGCCCGACCCTTGGGCGTGCGCAAGTGAACCAAATCCAACCGCCAGCGCAACGCCGGCCAGCAACCGGAGCACCGGCCGCCTGGTGAAGCAGACCATCAATCAAAACTCCCCTGTTCGGGGCGGTCTCGCCCCGTGGCTCCAACTGTGCGGCGCAGCGGGCAGAATTACAACCTGTTCATGCCCGGCCCGCGCTGCCTTGCGAATGTGCCGCGGTCGCGCAGAATCATGTGCAAGAACGATTCGGGGATCATGCTGCATCTGACCAAACTGGCCGTGGGCGTGCGCGACATCGCCCATCTGCGCGAGCTGCAGGCCGCACGCGCCCAGCGCAACCCGCCGCTGCGCCATCGCACCCGCAACTTCCCACGCCGCGCCGCCGAGGTCATCGATGGCGGCTCGATCTATTGGGTGATCGGCGGCAGCCTGCTCGTGCGCCAGCGTATCGTCGAGATCATCGAGGATCACTGGGACGACGGCAGCGCCTGCGCCGGGCTGGTGCTCGATCCCGATCTGGTGCCGCTGTCCGGCCGGCCGACCAAGCCATTCCAAGGCTGGCGGTACCTGACGTCCACCGACGCGCCCCCCGACCTGACGTCGGTCCCCATGGCAGTCGGCGAGGCCGCCCTGCCCGCCGCGCTGCGCCACGAGCTGCGCGCGCTCTGCCTGCTGTAACTTTCAGCTGGTAGAAATCGCTTGTTCCAGCGCGACACAGTACGGTAACGGAGTCAAACGGTTGGGGGTCTATCTTCCATCCCAATCTCAGGCACCACGCCGCCGTTACCCGCATGGAGATTCGCCCCGTGATCACCTCCCGCCGCTCTTTGCTCGCCACCTTCGGTCTGGCTTTGCCGGCCGCCGCCCTGACCACCTCGGGCGCGATCGCCGCCACCATGATCGCCCCCCACAAGGCCAAGCCGCACCACACCGCCGCGGCAGCTCACAAGACGACGACCCACCACGTCGCGTCTGCCCACAAGGCTCATACCGCGCATGTCGCGCAGGTGCATCACACCGCCGCGCACAAGCCGACCAAAACCGGCTAGTCCGCCGACGGCAGCGCTGTCTCGTCGTCGCACGTCACCTGTCGCAGGGCGGCCAACAGTTGGCCACGTTCGAACGGCTTGCCAACGTGCCCGTTCATGCCCGCGTCCAAACACGCGGCCACATTGTGCCGTGCCGCGTCGGCTGACACGCCGATAATCGGCGTCTGTCCGGCCGCTCCCGGAAGGCCGCGGATCCGCCGCGTGACCTCCAGCCCGTCCAGGTCGGGCATCCGCACATCCATCAGCACCGCGTCGAATCCCGCTGCGGCGACCAGCGCCAGGCCCGCCGCGCCACTCTCGGCCAGCACCACACTGTGGCCCTCGGCCTCCAGCATCGCCTGCAACAGCAGCCGGTTGGATCGCACGTCATCCACCGCCAGCACCCGCAGCTTGCGCCCCTCGCCCACTGGCGCGACGACCGGCACCTCCCGCACCCGCGGCAACGGCCGCCAGGGCAGCTCGACCTGAAAGCAGGCACCGATGCCGCGCGGTCCTGGCGTGTAGCCGATCGTGCCGCCCATCGCCTGCACGATCCCCGCGCAGATCGCCAGACCCAGCCCCACCCCCTCGCTGGGATCGGTCGACGACGGCGCGAGCTGGGTGAAATCCTGGAATAGCTGCGCGCGCTTGTCCTCCGGCACGCCCGGCCCGGTATCGACCACCTCCAGATGCAGCCCGAAGCTTGCGCCCGCCGCGGCCACCAACCGCACCCGTCCCTCGGGCGGGGTGAACTTCACCGCGTTCGACAACAGATTGAGCATCACCTGCTGCAGCCGCGTCCGGTCGCCCAGCACCCGGCGCGGCAGGTCGTCCGCGAGCTCCAGCACCAGGTCGACCCCCTCCTCCACGGCCCGCGGCTGGAGGATGCCGACGCAGGTCTCCAACGCCTCAGCCAGGTCGATCGGCTTCGTGTCGAGCTCCAACCGCCCGGCATCGATCCGCATCAGATCCAACGCGTCGTTCGCCAGGCTCAACAGATGCCGCCCGGCCCGCTCCAGCAGATCGACCCGCGTGCGCTGGGTCTCCGACAGGCTCGGGTCGCGTGCCAGCACCTGTGCGAATCCCAGCACTCCATTCAGCGGCGTCCGAAGCTCGTGGCTCATATGCGCCAGGAAGCGCGCCCGCGCTGTGTTGCTGCGCCGCTCCGCCGCCACGCTGGCCAACGCCAGCGCCTGCGCCCGGTCCTTCGTCAGCGCCAACAGCAGGAACGCCATGCCAATGGTGTGCGCCATCGATTCTAGCAGCAGCGCCAGCGTCAGCCCGGCCTGCACCCCAGGCCGCCCGTCGCCCAGCCCGGGCCAGCCCCGCACCACCAGCGTGGCGACATGGATCGCCAGCAGCACGATCGCCGGCAGGCGCGACGGCAGGTATTCCGCCCGCCCACGCCACAGCTCCGCCGCCGTCGCCAGCATATAGACCGCAGCGACCAAGCTGGCCGTCGAGGTCTGCATTGCGGGCGCATCCCCGAACCCCGGGACCTGATACGCCGCCATCCACAGCACCCCCCCGGCCGCCGCGACCGCCAGCATGGGCCGCCGCCCGGAGAACACCCGCGCCGCCGTCCATGACGTGCCGCCCGCCAGCAGCATCAGCGCCCGCGACAGGTCGCTCCACAGCAGCTCCGGCAGGCGGCGAGACCCACCCAGCAGCAGCACGCCCACCCCGCCCAGCAGCATCGCCACCGCCCACCAGGCCAACGGATCCATGCCGCCACCGCGCTCGCGCGTCAGCAGCAGCAGCCCGCCACACAGCGAGATGACCAGGCCCGCGATCAGGAACAGGGTGAAGACGTCCAGCGCCAAAGGTGCAACGGATCCCGACCAGGCGTTGTGACCGATACAAACGCGGCGCGACCTTGCCAAGTCCCGCGGCCTGCCGCAAGCGATCCGCGCGGACGGGATTATCGCGGCGGCGGCATGAGGGGCGTGAACGACCGTTCGCACGGTGCAAGGGATCTTCCGTCGGGAACAATCGTCGGGCGGAATGGCGAAGCCTACGTCGCCACGCCTTCCCGTCGCACCGCCGCCCGACACCCCCTCTTTCCGCCATGGCGAAAAGTCCCAGATGTACATTCAGCGGTATGCCTCGCGTCTGCCGGCGGCCGGTGAGACGGTGATCTTTGACCGCAGCTGGTACAATCGCGCGGATGTTGAACGGGTGATGGGTTTCTGCGCCAAAGAGCAGACCAAGCGCTTCCTGCAGGTGATTCCCGCGGTCGAGCCCGCGATGGTCGGGTCTGGCATCATGCTGCTGAAATACTGGCTGGAGGTGCGAAGCGGAGCAGACGCGGCGATTGCAGATGCGCATCAACGACGGGCGCAAGATCGGGAAGCTATCGCGGATGGACCTGAGGTCGTACAGCCGATGGTATGACTACTCCCGCGCCCGCGACGAGATGCACAAGGCCACCGATACGTCGTGGGCGCCGTGGTACATTATCCGCTCGGATGACAAGAGGCGAGCGCGGCTCAACGCCACACCCATCTACTCGCGCAGATCCCATATGAGGAGGTGCCGCAGGACAAAGTGAAGCTGCCGGACCGGCAGAAGCGACATGGCTATGAGGAACCCGACTATCCCTACAAGTATGTGCCAGAGCTGAACTGGATGGCCATATAAGCGTCACGAGGCGCGAGGCCATTTCCGCTAACGGGCCGGTCGAGGCAACCGTGGAAACGTCCGTGAGGGGCGCAAACCAGCCCTTGAGCATGCACGTGCCCTGCATCCGGTTTCTACCCATCGGGCCAATTCAAACCGACCCAGCACAAGCGGCCGCAGTGATTACGCCGACGTCCCCACCGTCCACGTCGCGCTCTCAATGAACGCGGCCCCCTTCAACTGTTCCACTACCGCATCCAGCTCCCCCGGCTGCGCTGTCGTCGGCACCAGCGTCGCCAGCAGCTCCACCTGATCGTCCCCTTCCGTGATCGTATCGATCTCCCGGATCGGGTAATGCGCCGCCTCCAGGCGCGCAAACAGCAGATCCCGCGCATCCGACACCGCCTGCGGATCGCACACCACGTGGATGGTGTACAACGCCTCGGTCACCCGCTCATCCAGTGGTCGGCGGTTCACATAATTGACCAGCGGCCGCAGCAGCGTGTTCCCCGCCAGCACGAACAGCGTCAGCGCCACCGATTCCGCCAGCAGCCCGCTGCCGCAGAATGCCCCCACGGCGGCCGAGCACCACAGTGTCGCCGCCGTGTTCAGCCCGCGGATATTGGTGCCGTCCTTCAGGATCACGCCGGCGCCCAGGAAGCCGATGCCCGAGACGACATAGGCAATGATCCGCGTCGCGCCGCCCGGCCCCATCAACCGCAGCCCCATATCGGCGAACGCCGCCGCACCGGTGGCAACCAACGTCGTCGTGCGCAACCCGGCCGAGCGCTGGCGCCACTGCCGCTCCAGGCCGATCAGCGTGCCCAGCAGGAAGGCGAGGCCGAGCGACACGACCGTGCGCAGCAGCGCATTCAGGTCAGGTAGCGTGAAGGGATTGGTCATCGGGCGGTGCCTTCCGGTTCGCGGCGCGGGTCCTTAGGTGCCTCATATGACCGCCCGGCGCTATCGCGAGGACCGCTCGCCCTCCGCGTCATGCGTTTGCTGCGCGGCGACCCAGACCTGCGCCTCCGCCTCGGTCGAGAAGCCGCGCACCACCTGGATGCGCGCGCTGGAAAACTGCACCTGCACCGCGAAGCTCCTTGGCCCGTCAGGCACCACGCGAAACTCAGGCACTGGGCACGCTCCCACGTTGGCGCAGCGCGTTCACGCACGCCTCGTCAATCGGCGCCCCCCGCCGAAATCGCGGCGCGCCGGGCGCGCAGCTCGGGCTCGCGCAGGGCGGAACAAGGCTTCCCGGGCCCCGGCACAGACACACCGCACCATTCGCATCGGATCGTCGCATCCGTCGGCATGGCGCTCCCTCGTTGTAACGAACTGTAACGCCCGCAATGGACGGGGGAAAGTAAAAACACAATGTGGATTCCCGGCCGGGCGCACCCAGGCCGCAACGCACGCGGATGGCGGATCCGTCGTCGTCACATGTTTGAAACAACACCCGCCGAACGCTGGGGCAGGCCTGCACGACCAACCCCAATCATTGGGTGCCCGCATAGGAAACGCTGACTTACAGAAACCTGACGACGACAGGTCTCACTGCTGCGCCTCGGTGTACGGATAAACCACCTTGCCGGTGGCGGTTTTCGGCGGCCACAGGATCACCTCGGTGGTTGGATCGGTGAACTGGCTGACTTCGTTGTTTTTCAGGCCGCGGAACTGCACTTCCATCACCTGCGCCTCAGCCCATTCCCCACCCGGACCGAACTTCACCTCGCCCGCAGTGGTCTTGAAGGTGTGGCTGCGCAGGTAGTCGGCGAGCTTGGTCTGATCCAGGCTCTTCGTCCCTTCCACTGCCTGTTGCAGCACTTGCATATACCCATACGCGAAGGGCGGGATGTAATAGCCCAGCGGATCAACCCCCGCGGCCCCGGCGCGCGACTGGTACACTTTCAGGAACGCCTTCGCCTCGGGCGAGGCAAAGCTCGCCCAGGGCAACCAGAAATCGTAATCGACAATGCCATTCAGCAGGGGGCCGAGCTGCGCCTTGATCGCCGTGCTCTGCAGCCCGACCATACCGCCACCGAACAGTTTTGCCTTCAACCCGACCTCGTGCGCCGCGCGGATCATCCCCACCGTATCCGGCGGATAGGACGCGACGAACACCAGGTCCGGATTGGTCGCCTGGATCGCGCGTACGATCGGCGTGTAGTCGGTGGTGCTGGGTGGATAACTCTTGTCATAGACGATCTTCAGCCCGGCTTCCCTGGCCTGCTGCCGCGCGCCGTCCAGCGCGTTGTGTGGGAACTCGGCATCGGCACCGACCAGAGCGATCGTCGCCGGCTTCGGCGATTGCCCCATCGCCGTCTCGAAGAAGCCCTTCGAAAAGCTTTGCTTCGGCTGCGGCCCGCCGG
Organism: Acetobacteraceae bacterium; assembly: GCA_035486355.1. Classification (GTDB taxonomy): domain Bacteria; phylum Pseudomonadota; class Alphaproteobacteria; order Acetobacterales; family Acetobacteraceae; genus Palsa-883. The sequence goes on along the minus strand of DATHNE010000128.1, from coordinate 9,153 downwards.
TCGGTGTGAACGAGAAATAATCCGGGTAGTTGAACTCGGTGTTCACCGCCAGGCCGAATAGGCTGAGGAACGTGCGGTTATGCTGCATGATGATCGGCAGCGCGGGCGCCACCATGTTGGTGGCATAGCCGCTGACCACCAGGTCGACATGATCGACGTCCAGCAGCTTGGTGTAGATGCCGGGCACCGTCGCCGGGTTCGACTGGTCATCGTAATAGACCAGCTTCACGGGCCGCCCGAGTAGCCCGCCCTTGGCGTTGGTCTCCTCTTCCCAGATCTGCATCGCCAGCAGCGCCGCCTTGCCGATCGGCGCCAGGCCGCCGGTCAATGCCATGCCGAAACCGATGGTGATAGGAGCCTGCGCCTGGGCTGGACCGCCCATCAGGCCGAGCAGTGCGCACAGCACTGCCAGCATGGTTCGCATGAAACCAATCCTCCCGCGTGTTGATTGGATACGATCCTAGGCGGAGCAATGTGCTCACGTCGAGGGCCGCGGGGAAGGGTCAAGGGTTGATGCGCTCGCCAAATCAGCGGTCACAGGCCCCGCCAACTACCCCGCGCCGCGCACCGGCCGATCATGGTGCACCGTCCGATACGCCGGCCCATCGACCGGCAGCCCGGTATGCCGGTCCACCAGCACCGGATCCGCCGCCACCCCGGTCTCCCGGTTCACCACCTCCACGCTCGGCCCCTCCGGCGCGAAATGCCGGTTGCCCCACGCCAGCAGCGCCAGCAGCACCGGCCGGAAATCCCGCCCCCGCGCCGTCGGCACATACTCATCCCGCGGCGGCCGCTCGCTGTACCGCCGCCGCTCCAGCAGCCCCGATTCTACCAGCGCGTTCAACCGCCGCGTCAGCATGTTCGGCGCCACCCCAAGGTTCTTCCGAAAATCCTCGAACCTTGTGACACCACGCAGCGCGTCGCGCAGGATCAGGATGCTCCACCATTCGCCCACGCGGTCGAGGCTGCGGGCAATCGGGCACGGCATGTCAGACAGGCTGGTATGACGCATGGACGAAATATAGCGCCGTCACTACCATGATACAAGTGACAACCGAGGAGGCCCGCATGCAGCGCCTGTTCCTGGAAGATCTGACCCAAGGCCAGCGCTTCACCAGCACGCCCCGCGCGATGACGGCCGAGGCCATCAAGGCCTTCGCCGCCAGCTTCGACCCGCAGCCCTTCCACGTGGACGACGAAGCCGCGGCGGACACCCTGTTCGCCGGCCTCGCCGCCAGCGGCTGGCATACCGCCGCCGTGACCATGTCGATGGTGGTCGAAAGCGTACCCTTCGCCGGTGGCATCATCGGCAGCGGCGGTGAGCTGACCTGGCCACGCCCCACCCGACCCGGCGACACGCTGCGCGTCGAGACCGAGGTGCTGAGCATCACACCCTCCCGCTCCAAACCCGACCGCGGCATGGTCACCGTCCGCGTCACCACGCTGAACCAGCGCGGTGAGGTGGTGCAGACCTTCACCCCCAAGGTCGTCGTACCCAGGCGCCCCAACGAATGATCCGACCGAATCCCCTGATCACCAGCGACGCCCTTCGCGACGGCTCGCTGCTCGCTCGCGTCCGCGCCAACGCCCCGCCCGGCAGTCAATTCCGCTCCGACGCCGAGATCGCGGCCAGCCTCGAGGCCACACTCGCCCACCACCCCGTCGGCGAAGATGTCTGGCTGTTCGGCTACGGCTCGCTGATGTGGAACCCAGCGATGCACCATGCCGGATCCTGCGTCGGCACCGTCCGCGGCTGGCATCGCGCCTACTGCCTGTGGGCCCCCATGGGCCGCGGCACGCCCGACTGCCCCGGCCTGATGCTCGCCCTCGACCGCGGCGGCAGCTCTGCCGGCATGTTGTTCCGCTTCCCCGCTGCCAGCGCGCGCGAGGAAATATCGCTGCCCTGGCGCCGCGAGATGTTCTCCGGCGCCTATCTTGCCCGCTGGGTCCGCGTCGACACCGACGCCGGCCCGATCCGCGCGGCGACCTTCGTTGCCAACCGCACCCATCCCGGCTACGCCGGCCGCCTGCCCGAGGCCACCATCGCCGAACGCCTGGCGGTGGCCACCGGCCGCCTCGGCTCCTGTGTCGAGTATCTGGCGCACACGCTCGCCGTGCTGCGCGCCCATGGCAAAACCGACCACCGCCTGGAGCGACTGGACCGTGCGGTGGGGCGGATCGCGGAACGCAAGGACGGCTTTACCAAACCGTTGCCGAAGGATTGAAGCGCCGCGGCCCCTCCCGTCGGCCGGGAATTTGGCCTACACTCCCGAGCAACCGGAGGAGCCACCCATGCAGGACCTCAACGAACACACCATCACCGACGCCGCCCTGGCGCAGATGGCCACCACCACCGACCCGCGCCTGAAGCAGATCGCCGAAGCCGCCGTGCGCCATCTGCACGCCTTCGTGCGAGAGGTGAACCTCACCCCTGCCGAATGGCTCACCGGCATCGCCTTCCTCACCGAGGTCGGCAAGGCCTGTACTCCTGTCCGCCAGGAATTCATCCTGCTGTCCGACGTCCTGGGCGTCTCCGCCTGCGTCAACGCGCTGCACGACAAGAACGCTGCCGAGCTGGGCACGCAAAGCAGCCTGCTCGGCCCGTTCTACCGCGAGGGCGCGCCCGACCTTCAGCTCGGCGACTGCGTCGTGCGCGCGCCTAAGGCACCGCAGATCACCATCTACGGTCAGGTCACCGACAACGACGGCAATCCCGTCCCCGATGCCTTCATTCAGGTCTGGCAGACCAACGAAGACGGCCTGTACGACCTGCAGACCACCGACCACGACGTGATGGACATGCGCGCCAATTTCCACGCCGACGCGCAGGGCCGCTATCACTTCCGCACGGTCCGCCCGCGCGGCTACTCGATCCCGATGGACGGCCCGGTCGGCCGCCTGGTGAACCAGCAGAACCGCCACGGCTTCCGTCCGGCGCACCTGCACATGCTGATCGGCGCCGAGGGCTATCGCGAGCTGGTCACGGCGCTGTATTTCGGCGACGACGAGCATATCGATTCCGACACGGTCTTCGGCGTGTCCGGATCACTGGTCGTACTGCCGAAGGACGATCCGGCGTCCCCGATCAGGGGCCTCCAAGCCGTGCACTACGATTTCCACCTGGCCCATGCCGCCGCCGGCGAAACCGGCCGCGTCGGCGCCGATCCGTCGAAGCTGATGGCCGCCGAATAGAGGCTGTGGCAAGGCAGACAAGCAATTTTGGCCACAGATGCACACCGATAAGCGCAGATGGGTGCTGCGCCGTCGTTAGGTCCTGATCACCCGATTGACGCACGAGCACGTTATCCGAGTCATTCAGGCGTCCCTGCTCGCCTGCCGCAGTCATCGTGACGTATGCCGTGGCGGCGGTCTCGGATTGGCATCCCCAATGTGCGGGGGAATTTGGTCCGGTTGTGAGCCAGCGCGTGCGGTCGAAGCTGAGCCACGTTGGCGAAAAGCAGTGACGCCCCCCGTACCTGACCCGTTTCGAACCTATCTCGCAAGGAGGCACCCCATGCCGCGCCGCTTGATCGACATCTCGGTGCCCCTGAAAGCCGGCATCAAAAGCGACCCACCGCACATGCTGCCGCAGATCGAGTACCTCGATCACCACGCCACCGCCCCCGCGATGGCCGAATACATGGGCATCACCCTCGACCAGCTCCCCGACGGCGAATACGCCGCGGTGGAGCGCGTGGCGATCAGCACCCACAACGGCACGCATCTCGACGCGCCGTATCATTTCTTTTCCAGCATGAATCATGCGCTGACCCCAGGCGGCGAGCCATCCTGGCGCATCGATGAGGTGCCGCTGGACTGGTGCTTCCAGCCTGGCGTGAAGCTCGATTTCCGCCATCTGCCCGACGGCCACGTGGTGACACCGGCCGAGGTCGAGGCGGAGCTGACGCGCATCGGCCACGCGCTGCTCCCGCTGGAGATCGTGCTGGTGAACACCGCCGCCGGCGCGAAATACGGCCAGGACGATTACGTCGATTCCGGTTGCGGTATGGGCAAGGCGGCGACGCTGTGGTTGCTGAGGCGCGGCGTGCGCCTGGTCGGCACCGATGGGTGGAGCTGGGACGCGCCGTTTTCCCACACGCGGCGCAAGGTGGCGGCGACGGGGGATGCCGGGCTGATCTGGGAGGGCCATCGCGCGGGTCGCGAGATCGGTTACAGCCACCTGGAGAAGCTGCACAATCTGGAGGCGTTGCCGGCGGACGGGTTCGAGGTGGTGTGCTTCCCGGTGAAGGTACATCGCGGCTCGGCGGGGTGGACACGGGCGGTGGCGATTGTGAGAGACTGACCCACCCGCAAAATGAACGTGATGTTACCCCCTACCCCATATCCGGCGCGTTTTTGCCACGCCATCGACTCATTCTTAATTGGTCATGGTGCAAAGCCATCCCCCTAAGGCGACCTGGACCATGCGCACCCACTCCCGCCTCTTCCGCCTCACCAGCGGCGTCGCCCTCACCGCCCTGCTCACCGCCCCGCTGCTCCCCGCGCCAACCTGGGCCCAGACCGCCCCCCCGCCCCCCGCCGGCGCCCCGGCGCCCGACGCGCAGACCCAGGCCGATCCTCCCGCCCGGGTTGGCCGCCTCGCCCAGATCACCGGCACCGTTTCCTTCCACAACCCCGACGACACGACCTGGAGCCCCGCCACCCAGAATTACCCGGTCACCTCCGGCAACGCCTTCTGGACCCAGCCCGGCGCCCAGGCCGCCCTCGAGTTCGGCGACAGCCAGATCACCATGACGCAGTCGACCGAGCTCGACCTCGGCACGCTCGACGCCAACGGCCTCACCGCCACCGTCCCGCAAGGCGAGGCCTTCGTGCATGTCCGCAGCCTGAACCCGGGTGAGACGATCACCCTGCAGACCCCTCGCGGCACCGCCATCATCATCGCGCCGGGCGATTACGGCGTGACCGCCGGCGACACCGTCACCCCCACCGTCATCACCGCGATCAACGGCTCTGCCCAGGTCAGCGGCGCCGGCCAGCCGGTCACCGTCGGCCCCGGCCAGGCCGCCACCATCACTGGCGCGGATAGTTTCCAGGCCAGCCTCGGCCCCGCGCCGCAGGATGTGTTCCTGAGCGAAATGGTGCCCCAGACCGCCCCGCCGCCCGCGCAGGCCCCGGGCGCGGGCGCACCCGCCGCCGTCGCCACGCTGCCCGGGGGCGACGACCTCGCCACCACCGGCACCTGGGCCACCGCGCCCGACTACGGCCAGGTCTGGTATCCGCCCGTCGCCGTCGGCTGGGTGCCGTATCGCGACGGCCACTGGGCCTATATCCCGCCCTGGGGCTGGACCTGGGTGGATGACGCCCCCTGGGGCTTCGCCCCGTTCCACTACGGCCGCTGGGCCTATATCGGCGATCGCTGGGGCTGGGCCCCGGGGATCGAGGTTGGCATCGGCTTCCCCGTCTACGCTCCCGCCCTGGTCACCTTCTTCGGCATCGGCGTGGGCGTCGGCTTCGCTATCGGCGGCAATATCGGCTGGTGCCCGTTGGGGCCGGGTGAGGCGTACCAACCCTGGTACCACGCCTCCGACCGCTACGTCCGAGACGTGAACCCGCACATCACCAACATCACGCGCGTCAACAACATCACCATCAACAACTTCCATAACGGCCGCTTCGCCACCGTGGTGCCGGCCGGCGCGCTCACCGGCTCCCGCCCGATCTCCCGCTCCCAGGTGCCGGTCTCCGCCCAGCAACTCGCCACCACGCATCCGACCTTTGGCCGAGACCCGGTCCGCCCCACCACCGCCACCGCCGGCGTCACCCCGGCCGTTGCGCGGCAGTTCCACGTCGCCGAGGCCCCGGGTGCCGCGCCCCGCACCGCCCCCGGCCCGGCCGTACGTCCGATCACGCCCGCCACCGCCGGCCGGCCCGCCGCGGTCCCGCTGCGCCCGGCCGGCAGCAGCCCCGCCGCCGCCCGCCCGGTCGGCCCAACGCCAGCCGCGCGACCGACCGGCCCGGCCCCCGCTCCGCATCCGGCCGGCGCGCCCGGCCCAACTTTCCAGCCTCGCACCGGCGTGACGCCCCCCGCGCCAGCCCTGCGTCCGGCCGAGGCCCCGCACCCCGGCGCCGCCCCGCGCGCGGCGGAAGCCGCACATGCTGGCCCGGCGCCTGCCGCCACTCAGCCGCACAACCCGGCTGCGGTGCGCCCCGGCGAAGCCCCGCGTCCGGCCACCGCCCCGCATCCCGCCGAAGCACCTCGTCCGGCCGGTGCCGCACCGCGTGCGGTCGAGGCCCCCCGCGCGCCTGCGCCCGCCAGCATCCCGCACGCCCCTGCCGCGCGCCCCGCGGAAGCGCCACATCCAGCCGCCGCGCCACACCCGGCTGCCGCGCCGCGTCCAGCCGCCGCGCCGCGCCCAGCCGCCGCGCCGCGCCCAGCCCCCGCGCCGCGCCCAGCCCCCGCGCCGCGCCCAGCACCACGTCCCGCCCCAGCACCACGTCCCGCCCCAGCGCCCCATCCGGCACCGGCACCACGTGCCGCGCCCGCGCCACATCCGGCCCCGCAAGAGAAGAGACCGGGCGAGAAATGACCCGCCTATCCCTGCGCCTCTCCCGCGATGCGGGAGAGGCCGGTGCGCGCAACACCGCCGGGTGAGGGTTGTCTGCCCCCTAGCCCTGATAATGCAGCCTCAACCCGGCCTCCGGCCACACCACTGCCACCAGCTTCCCCGTTCCTGACAGCGTGACAAACGCTGTCGTCATATCGCCGCCCCCGAAACAAACATTCGTCGTCATCGGGTCCCCAAACGTCACCTGCCGCAGCACCCGTCCATCCGGCGCAATCGAGGTCACGGCCCCAGTCACCAGCGTCGCCACGCACACATTCCCGTGCACATCCACCGCCAAGCTATCGAACCGCTGAAACCCTCCCAGCCCCGCGACCAACCGGCCGCCATGCGGCGACGGAAACCCCTGCTTCGTCACCACCCCGGGTGATACCACATCGAACGCCCACAACCGCGCCGTCTCGGTCTCCGCCACATAAACGACACTCCCATCGGGCGAGAGCCCCACACCATTCGGCGTCAGGATCGGATGCGCCACCTCAACGATCCTCGACCCATCCGCCAGCGCATAGTACAGCCCGCCATGATCGCGATCCCGCGCGCGGCTCTTCCCCAAATCGCTGAAATAGAACCCACCCTGCGCATCGAACACGATATCGTTCGGCCCTCGCAACCTGTGCTCCCCGCACCGGTCATACAGCAGCTCGACCTTCGCCGTCCGCGGATCCACCCGCTCGATCCGCCCACCCGAGTACTCCGACGCCTGGATAACCGGCCGCAGCAGTCCACGCTCCCGCCGCCAGCCGAACCCGCCATTGTTACAGATATAGAACGCCCCATCGGGTCCCACGGCCATCCCATTCGGACCGCCCCCGGTATAAGCCGCCACCTCCACCCGCCCATCCGGCCGCACCAGGCTGACCGTCTGCCGCTCAATCTCCACCAGCGCGACGGACCCATCCGCCATCGCCACCGGCCCCTCCGGAAAGCAAAGCCCGGACGCCATAACCCGCACATCACGCATCTTCGTTTCCCCCAAAGACATCAGGAAAACGCTAGCCGAACCAACCCGTCATTGCGAGGAGCGGACCAGCCCCCATTGTCGTTGCGAGGGGCAAAGCCTGGAAGCAATCTCGATCCAGCGTGGCACCATCACGCCGCCACCAACCCACCCTGCCGCTCAATAAATGCCGCAATCTCCCCGACCCCCTTCCCCGCCCGGATATTGGTGAACACAAACGGCCGCTCCCCCCGCATCTTTTTCGCGTCCCGGTCCATCACTGCCAAATTCGCCCCCACATACGGCGCCAGATCGATCTTGTTGATCACCAGCAGATCACTCCGCGTAATCCCCGGCCCGCCCTTGCGAGGGATCTTATCGCCCGCCGAAACATCGATCACATAGATCGTCAGATCCGCCAGCTCTGGACTGAACGTCGCCGCCAGATTGTCCCCGCCCGACTCAATCAACACGACATCCAATCCCGGAAACCGCTGCCGCAACTCCGCCACCCCAGCCAGGTTGATGCTCGCATCCTCGCGGATCGCCGTATGTGGACATCCGCCCGTCTCGATCCCCATAATCCGCTCCGGCGGCAGCGACCCAGCGCGCGTCAAAAACTCCGCATCCTCCTTGGTATAGATATCATTCGTGATCGCCGCGATGTCATACCTATCACGCAACGTCTTGCACAGCGCATCCATCAGCGCCGTCTTACCAGTGCCAACCGGCCCGCCAACGCCAACACGCAGTGGACCATGTGCAGATCGGGTCATGACCGGAACAACCTCGTATACTGTGTTTCGTGCCGCATCGCGGCCAGGTCGGAACGGAACACCGCGCCGCCCAGATCGTCCAGCGTCGCTGCCCGCGTCCCGGCCGCCACGCGCAAAATCACCGTCTCCAACGCCGCCAACACCGCAAGCCCGGTCGACTGTCCCAACGGCACCAACCGCACCGCCGCCGAGATCAAATTCGCAGTCGCTGCCTGCAGAAACGCGACACACGCCACCTCTTCCTCAATCCCATGCGCCCCCGCCATCGCTCCCACCGCGATCGGATACGCCACCGGATCCGGCAACACGGGGCAACCCCAAGGCTGCGCCGCCCGCACGAACGCCGCCCCCTGGTTCAGGGTCTCCGCCCGCCGCTCCCGCGCCGGTACCGCGGCCGCCGCCAGCTCCGCTAACGCAACGAAATCAGCCCCAGGCCGACACGCCTGCCGCAGCAGGATCGCATCGCTCCGCACTGCGCCCAGCGTCAGTACGTCGGTCAACCAGCCCTGCAGCGTCTCGCCGTCAGTGATCTCTCCCGCCTCCACCACCCACTCGATCCCATGCGAATACGCGAACCCCCCCGTTGGAAACGCCGGTGAAAGCCAGGTCAGTAGTCGCGCGACCGATGCGCCCTCAATGGTGGTGATGGTCGTCATCATTATGATGGTGCTGATAGCCGCCGGCATAAGCGCCCGCCTCCGGATCGAACGGCGCCTCGATCGGCTCGACGTGCCCGCCCAGCCCTTCCACCATCTGCTCGATCACATGATCAGCCCGGATGCGGATCCGATCGACCAGCAACTGCACCGGCAGATGCCGGTTCCCCAGATGCCACGCAATCCGTACCAAC
>DATHNE010000127.1:0-2940 GCA_035486355.1 Acetobacteraceae bacterium | reverse complement strand
ACCGACCGGCGCGAGCGGGAGATGCTGTACGGTCCGACCAACGAGGAGGTGATCACCGATCTGTTCCGCCAGTCGGTGAAGAGCTATCGCGAGATGCCGCAGATCCTCTACCACATTCAATGGAAGTTCCGCGACGAGATGCGGCCGCGCTTCGGCGTGATGCGCGGCCGCGAGTTCCTGATGAAGGACGCCTATTCCTTCGACATGGACTATGCCGGTGCGGTGATCAGCTATCGCAAGATGATGCTGGCCTATATGCGCACGTTCCAGCGCCTGGGCCTGAAGGCGATCCCGATGGTGGCCGAGAGCGGCCCGATCGGCGGCGACCTCAGCCACGAGTTCATCATCCTGGCGCCGACCGGCGAGAGCCAGGTGTATTTCGACTCGGCGTTCGAGAAGCTTGATTACCTGTCGGGTGGGGCGGGCGGCTTCCGCCATGACAGCGCCGATGACCTGCATCGGTTCTTCACACAAATGACCACGCATTATGCCGCCACCGATGAAAAGCACGACGTGGCGGCGTGGGAAAAGGTGGCGCCAGAGCATCGGCGCGAGGGCCGCGGCATAGAGGTAGGGCACATCTTCTATTTCGGCACGAGGTATTCGAAGTCGATGAACTGCACCGTCACCGCGCCGGACGGGGCAAAAGTGCATCCGGAGATGGGCAGCTACGGCATCGGCGTGTCGCGCCTGGTCGGCGCGGTGATCGAGGCCAGCCACGACGATGCGGGCATCATCTGGCCGGACAGCATCGCGCCGTTCAAGGCGGCGATCATCAACCTGCGTCAGGGCGACGCGGCGTGCGATGCGGTGTGCGAGGCGTTGCATGCGAAGCTGCAGGGCGCGGCGCTGTACGACGATCGAGACGAACGGGCCGGCGCGAAATTCGCCGACGCGGACCTGATGGGGCATCCGTGGCAGATCATCGTCGGCCCACGCGGTGCGGCGGCGGGAAAGGTCGAGCTGAAGCGGCGCGCGACAGGCGAGCGGTCGGAGATGTCGCCGGAAGAAGCGCTGGACCGCCTGTGAGCACAAACAATCCCTCTCCCGCTACGCGGGAGAGGTTAGGTGAGGGTGACGCGTGCCGCACGCACGACCCTCACCCCACCCTCTCCCGCGAAGCGGGAGAGGATTAGGAAGTGTTCGGTCCGTTCGAACGCATGCTCGCCGGCCGCTACCTGCGCGCGCGCAAGGGTGAGCGGTTCGTCTCGATCATCGCCGTCTTCTCCCTGGTCGGCATCGCGCTCGGCGTTGCGACGCTGATCGTGGTGACCAGCGTGATGAGCGGTTTCCAGACCGAGCTTGTGACGCGCATCCTCGGCATCAACGGCGACATCACGGTGCAGGCCTATGCCGGCCAGAAGATCGACGGCTACCGGGACCTGGTCAGCCGCATCCGAACGATCCCGCACGTGGTCTCGGCGAGCGCCGTGCTCGACGGCCAGGTGTTGCTGACCACCAACGGTGGCGGCGCGCGCGGTGGGTTGGTGCGCGGCATGACGCTGGACGATCTGCGCGCGCTGCATTCGGTCAGCGATCACATCGTGGCGGGCAAACTTGCGGATTTCACCGGCGACAATGCGATTATCGTCGGTGTCGGCCTGGCACAGTCCTATCGGTTGCGGATCGGTGATCCGCTGACGGTGATCTCGCCGGAGGGTGCCGCAACCGCCTTCGGCACCATCCCGCGCGTGCGCGCCTATAACGTGGCGGCGATCTTCGATGCCGGGCTGAGCGACTACAACAACTCGGTCGTGTTCATGCCGTTGCCGGCCGCGCAGGCGTTCTTCCAAAAGCCGGACGCCGTCACGGGGATCGAAATCCGCCTGACCGATCCGCAGCTCGTCGGCGCGGTGATGCCGGCGATCGCGCAGGCGGTGCAGGGGCGCCAGCTTCTGGCGCGCGACTGGCTGCATGCGAACGACACGATCATCGGTGTGCTGCAGGTGCAAAAGGATACGATGTTCATCGTGCTGGGCATGATCGTGCTGGTCGCCGCGTTCAACGTCATTTCGTCGCTGATCATGCTGGTGAAGGACAAGCGCGGTGATATCGCGGTGTTGCGCACACTGGGCGCCAGCAGCGGCGCGGTGCTGCGCATCTTTGTGATGTGCGGCGCGTTCGTCGGCGTCAGCGGCACGTTCATCGGCACCATTATCGGCATCGTGTTCTGCCGTAACATCGTCGCGATACAGCACGCTGTAGAGGACATCACCGGCGGTCAGGTGTTCGATTCTTCCGTGTTCCAACTGACCGCGCTGCCCAATACGATCGACTGGGGCGACGTGGCGCGCGTGGTGGCGCTGGGGCTGGTGCTGTCGCTGCTGGCAACGATCTATCCGAGCTGGCGCGCCGCGCGCACCGATCCGGTCGAGGCGCTGCGGCATGAGTGAGGTGCAATCCGTCAGGCCAGGCGTTAGTCTGGCACCAGCGCTCTTCACGTCATGGGCGGCCGCCGAGTCAAGCGCTCGGGCGCAAGCCTTGGCTTGGCGAACTTTCGCTGCATCGCGGCTGCATAGATGGCCGGGTGATCCCCGGGTCAAGCGCCCGGGGACTTCGGCCCGGCCATGACGCGGGAAGCATCGATGAGTGACTCGCCCGCGCCGCTGGTGCTGCGCGACGTGCGCCGCACCTACCGCACCGAGGCGGGCGAACTGCCGGTCTTGCGTGGGGTCAACCTGACCTTGCAGGCGGGCGAGATCGTTGCCCTCGTCGCCCCATCCGGTGCCGGCAAGTCCACCCTGCTGCATCTCGCCGGATTGCTGGAACGCCCAGACGGGGGCTCGATCTTTGTCGAGGGCCGCGATGCCGGCACTTTGCCCGACACGGCGCGCACCGCCGTTCGTCGCGACACGATCGGCTTCGTCTATCAGTTCCATCACTTGCTGGGCGAGTTCACCGCGTTGGAGAATGTGGTGCTGCCGCAGATGATCGCCGGGC
>DATHNE010000126.1:0-28754 GCA_035486355.1 Acetobacteraceae bacterium | reverse complement strand
AACAGCTTCACATTCTTGCCGAACGCGGCGCCGATCGCCTTGCCGGCCGCCTCACGCAGCGACCGGTCGCGGTCCGACAGCTTGTTCAGCGCGGCGCTCACCGTCAGCTCCTCATCCTCCACCGTGACCCGCATCCCGGCGATCGTTTCGTCGAACAACCGGTTCCACGCCGCGTGTCCGGTCACCTCCTTCTCGTGCAGCAGCTTCTCCAGCTCGTCCGACAACTGATGTGGTCGGAACACGCGCAGGTCGCGCAGCCACGGCCGCCAGTGTGCCAGCGCCGGATCGGCCAGCTTGGCCTCCAGTGGCCCCTCCTCCAGCCGGTTAAGCTCCAGCGTGAAGAACAGCAGGTGGGAGCTGATCGTGGTTACCGTCTCGGTAACGGTCTGGTAGAACTGGCCGATTGTCGCGTCGGTGGAATCGCCCGCGAACAGCAACTGCGCATAGGACGCCAGCCGGCCGAGGACCTCGTCGATCTGTTCATACTCGCTGATCGCGGTCGCCAACGCCGCGCCCGACAATCCCGCCAGCTTGCCCTGATACGCCGCCTCAAACGCCTTGGAGGCGGACTCAGCCTTGAGGAAATCCGCCTTCACAGCAGCGCTGTCAGGCGCCGGATACAGGTCCGACAGGTCCCAGGCGGGCAGGTCCTCGGTCGCGGCGGTGGTCGTGGCGGGAGCGAAAACAGGGGAGAGGCGCGGCCGATTCACGGGGGGCGTTCCTTGGGTTGGCGACGGATCGATCTGGTCGACCAGCATGTAAGCATGTAGGGACGCCTGGCAAAGGGCGCCTCCGGTATCGAGGAAACGTGCAGACCTACCCCACCTGGCCGAACCTGGCCGCGATGCTGTTCGCGCGGGCCCGCGAATGGCCGGACAAACCGATGTCGCGGGCCTGGCGCGGCGGTGCCTGGCAGGGCACCACCTGGGGGGAATTCGCCCGCCAGGCCGCCTCGGTGGCGCGGCATCTGCGTGCCGCCGGCGTGGAAGCCGGCGACCGTGTGGTGATCGTCGCCGAGAACCGCCCGGAATACCCGATCGTCGAGGCCGCGCTGATGGCGATCCGTGCTGTGCCGGTGCCGACCTATGTCACCAACACCGTCGACGATCACGCGCACATCCTGCGCGACAGCGCGGCGCGTGTGGCCATCGTCGCGTCCGCGCAACTGGCCGGGCGGGTGCGCCAGGCCGGCGAACGGGCGGGAGGGCTGGATCTGCTGGTGGTGATGGATGGTGCGGTCGAGGCTGCTGGCGGCACCCCACGGCTGATCCCTTGGGTCGAGCTGATCGCCGACGCCGCGCCACCCCATGATATCGCTGCCGAAGCGGCAACCATTCCGCCGACGTCGCTGGCGTGCCTGATCTACACCTCGGGCACCGGTGGCGCACCGAAGGGGGTGATGCTGCCGCATGCCGCCATTCTGTCGAACTGCCGGGGTGCGTTCGAGCTGGTGAGGCCGTTGAAGCTGAAGGACGAGATCTATCTCTCCTACCTGCCGATCTCGCACAGCTATGAGCATACGGTAGGCTTGTTCTTCCTGCCCTCGATCGGCACCGAGATCGTCTATGCGCGTGGCGTGGAGCATCTGGCGGCCGACATGCTGACGGTGCGGCCGACGATCCTGACCGCGGTGCCGCGCGTGCTGGAGGTGATTCGCAGCCGCGTGCTGGGTCAGGTAGCGCGCGAGAAGCTCTGGCGGCGGCAGCTGTTCAACATGGCGCTGGCGGTTGGCCTGAAGCGTGTCGACAGGCAGGAGCTGACGTTCCTGGAGCATCTGCTGGATTGGCCGCTGGATCGGCTGGTGCGCGCCAAGATCCGCGCGCGTTTCGGTGGGCGGCTGATCGCCGCGATTTCCGGTGGCGCGCGCTTGGACCCCGAGGTGGGACGCTTTTACCTCGCGCTGGGCATTCGCATCTTGCAGGGCTATGGCCAGACCGAGGCTGGCCCCGTGATCAGCGCCAACCCACCGTACGCGATCCGGATCGAAACCGTCGGTCCGCCGCTGGAAGGCGTCGAGCTGCGTCTCGCTGACGATGGCGAAATCCTGGTGCGCGGTGATCTGCTGATGCACGGCTATTGGGGCCGTCCCGACGACACCCAAGCCGCGATCCGCGATGGCTGGCTGCATACCGGCGATATCGGCGAGCAGGACGCGGATGGGTATGTTCGCATCACCGATCGCAAGAAGGACATGATCGTGTTGTCGGGGGGGGAGAACATCTCGCCCGCGCGCATCGAAAGCATGCTGATGGCTGAGCCAGAGATTGCGCAGGCGGTGATCGCCGGCGAAGGCCGCGGCGGACTGAGTGCGTTGGTGGTGCCGGCCGACGGGCATGATGCGATCGGCGTGGCCTTGGCAGTATCGCGCATCAACACGCGATTGTCTGTGACCGAGCGGATCCGCAAGCATGAGGTCGTATCGCCGTTCACGGTGGAGAATGGTCTGCTGACGCCAACGCAGAAGATCCGTCGCCTGCTGGTGATCCGCGCGCATGCCGATGTACTCGCGCGCCTGCATTAGGCCCCAACCCTCCGCTGTCATGCGAGGGGCGCAGCGACGAAGCAACCTCGATCCGACGTCGCACAGATCGTTGTGCCACTCTGGCACGAGATTGCTTCGTCGCTACGCTCCTCGCAATGACAATTCGTACACAAGCCTCGTCGCTGCACGACCGTTGACACTTCGTTAGCAATTTGAGTCTAATCCGCGCCGGAGACGGCTGCGTGAAACGCCTGGCATGTCTTGATGGACTACGTGGTGTGCTGAGGTTCTATGGGCTGATCACGCACATGGCGCCGTTCGCACCGCCTCGGTCGGGCATTTCAACCACCGCGCCGGACCCATTCCTGGTCGCGCAGGCCGCGCGCAGCTTCCCGGTGTTGCTGCCGGTGTTTGCCGTGGCGGTCGGATGGCTCGCACAGTATGGCTTTGTCAGACAGGGTCATGAGTTTGCCGAAGACATCTCCGCCGGCACAGCGTGCCAGGCAATACGCGTGTCGGCGTGATCACCAGATAAGGAACGGCGGGTTGCAATAGCGGCCGCCAACAGTGTGGCGTAGTCTTCACGCTGCTGAAAGGACAACGCACCGGAGGGAACCGCGATGAAAGTCGGTACCGCGCTGAACATGCTGTCGCAGCCCGGCCGCCCGGACGTGGCCGTCGTCACCGAACACCTGGCGCTGGGTGATCTAGCCGAGCCGCTCGGCTTCGACTCCCTGTTCGCGCTGGAACACCATTTCACAGGGTACGCGATGTCGCCGGCGCCAACGCAGTTGCTGTCCTATTTTGCCGGACGAACAAAGCGCATTGCATTGGGTACCTCGGTGATCGTGCTGCCCTGGCACGACCCGGTGCGCGTCGCCGAGCAGATCGCCCTGCTTGATATATTGTGTGGCGGACGATGCCTCTTCGGCTTCGGGCGCGGTGCGGCCAGCGTGGAATACGAAGGGTTCCGCATCCCGATGGATGAGGCGCGACCGCGCTTCATCGAATGTGCCCAGATCATCCAGCGCGCGCTGACGCAGGACAGTTTCGACTTCCAGGGCGTATACTACCAGATCCCGCGCACCGCGATCCGGCCGCGCGCCTTCTCCCACCCTGAACGCCGGTTCTACGGTACGGCGGTCAGCCCCGACTCAGTCGAGGTGATGGCCAAGCTGGGATTCAGCATGCTGGTCATCATGCAGAACGAATGGCCGAAGGCCGCCGCCGATATCCATCGGTTCCGTGCGCTGGCCCACGAGATCGGTCACACGCCGCGCCCGCCGATGATTCTGACCAATGTCTCCTGCGCCGAAAGCCGGGCCGAGGCGCAGGACCGGGCGATGATTTATCTCGGGCAGAAGTGGGATTCGATCGATGCCCACTACAAGTTCTCCGACGGTCATCTGGCCGCCGTGACAGGCTACGAGGCGTACGACAAGATCGGCCAGACCTACGCGAAGATGAAGGACGACACTCGACGACAGAAGGCGACACAGTTTTACGTGAGCATTCAGATCGTCGGTACGCCGGATGATTGCCTGCAGAAGATCGAGGAGCTGCACGCGCTCACGGGCCTGGATCATCTGATCGCCGAGTTTTCCTTTGGTGGTCTGCCGCACGAGGCGTCTGAGCTGAACATGCGGCTGTTCGCCGATCGTGTGCTGCCAGTGCTGCAGCATGATGCGAAGTTCGTGCGGCCCCCTGTCAACTTCGTGCCTGACTTCGCTCCATCGCGCGAAGGCACGTTCGCACCCGCATGAACCGATCGCACAGCGGTCAGTGATTGATTCGACCTTGTCATTATTCTGTCATCTTGTAGATACTTATATGTATGCGACATGGTCGCGCGTGCGGCGGTCGACGCGAGCTTGCCAGACACATGCACGCATCCACCACACCAGAATCAATCCAAATAATCGGTTTTATTTGGAACTCATAACGCAAACGTGACCTTATTTCACGGCGTAGTTCCGTCTCCGCCCAGGGGTTATCGTCGGTTTAACGTAGGCATCTCGCCGCATAGCAGCATGCCGTGATGTTCTCCTGTCTGACGTCGCCTCCGTCGGTTGCGCATCCACCAGGGAGGAGTTCGACCTGCCAAGCGTCACGGTACTGGGAGCGGACCATCAGACGATCGCGCTGGCGTTTGACTCCGCGTCGAATGCCCGAATCGCCGCACAGCTCGCCGCCGCGATCACCCTGGGCGTCGAGAACGGCAGCATCATTCCCTTCGACGACGACGGCGGGTTGCCACCGCCCCTGCCACCGGGCAAGACCGGCGCGTTCATCCGGACGCGCAGCGGCTTCTCCAGTTTGCCGCAGGGCTATGACGAGGTGATCGTCACAGCACGCCCTGCCACCGTGCTCGGCTCCGGCGATGCGAACGAGGCGGTGCCGTCCCGCGGCGGCAACCTGACCTTCATCGCAACCGGTGGGTCCGGCACCGTGGTCGCGGGCGGCGCGACGAGCCCCGGGGTCCGGTGGTGGATCCCATGGGCCCCACGACCACAACCACGACCACGATGCTTCCGACGATGGCCATGGAGGCGGCCCGGGTGGGAGCAGCAACGGCCTGGGCGGCGACGGCGGCAATCTGATCATCGTGCCCGCCAGTGACCGCGGCAATTGGGACATCAACACGGGCGGCGGCCTGGCAACATTGTTCGGTGGGGGTGCGGGCGATCAGCTCGTCGCGACGGGCAGGCAGGCGCAGGACCTGGTCGCCGGCATCGGCAACGAGACGCTGTCGGCCGTGTCGTCGTCGGGCGCCGATGCGCTGGTCGCCGGGTCCGGCAAGGATCAGCGTCTCGGCGGCAGTGGCGCTTCGACCATGATCGGCGGGTCCGGCAAGGACATCTTCGCGTTCGTGCGCAGCCTGAATGGCGGCGTCGACCAGGTGGTGAATTTCACCAGCGCCGACAAGATCGGCCTGCCGGGCTACCGGCCACGCGCGGTGCCAAGCGCGTTGAGCAGCCAGACGTTCAGCAATGGATCGGTGACGATCACACTGGCCGACAACACACGAGTGACGTTCGTTGGGGTGAGCGCGTTGACCCGCAAGAACTTCATCACGGGTCACTAGGGCAGCGGGGACCACACACGCGGCGTGACCAGCGTCATGGCCGGACTTGTTCCAGCCATCTGGCGCGGCAACGCGCTCGCATCGATGGCCGGGACAAGCCCGACCATGACGGTGCGCATTCGGCCGCGTTACTCCGCTGCCGTCTGCCTTTTCGCCAGGCGATCGATCTCCGCCTGCACCGCCGCCGCCGACTGGCCGACAAACTCCTCGTGGTGCGTGCGCGCATACTCATAACTCTCGCTCCGCCATTCCCGCGAACTCTGGAAATGCGGATGTACGTGCCGCGCCATCAACTCATAATGCCGTTGCGTCGCCGGCCAATCCGCCCAGTTATGCGCCAGCTCCATGATCACGCCGAAACCGCCCGTACCTGCCAACAGACTTTCAATATACGCAATCGCGTCATCCGGCGTACCGATGCAGGCCGAGCCCGTGCGGAGCAGGTATTCGTACGCATCGCCGATATCCGCCGGCACAATTGGGAACGTCGCGACATCACGGAAATACTGCGCGAACGCCTCCAGTCCAAATCGCACATTCTCGCGCGCCTTCTCCCGCGTCTCCGCGACATGCATCATCGTCACCAGACGCCAATTGGCGCGATCCGCGGCCTTGCCGTTCAGCCGCGCCTGCTCCTGATACAGCGACCAGTTCTGCGTGTGCTTGGCCAACGCCTCAGGGCTGGTGCCACCAATCGACAACATGCCAATGCCATGCCGCCCCGACGCCAGCGCGCCCGCGGGCGAGCGCGACGCCGCCACCGCCAGCTCCATCCTCGGCCGCGTGTAGCAGGGCAGTTGCAGCCGTGCGTCCTGCAGATCGAACCAGTCGCTCTTGCGCGTCACGCTCTTGCCGTCCAGCAATTCGACGATCACATCCAGTGCTTCGTTCATCCGCCGCCGCTGGTCCGCCGGATTGATGCCGATCTTCATCGCATCGTGCACCAGTGATCCCGGACCAACGCCCAGCATTACGCGCCCGCGCGTCATGTGATCCAGTTGCACCATGCGGTCGGCGACCAGGAACGGATTGTGATACGGCAACGATACGACACCGGTTCCAAGCCGGATGTGCCGCGTGCGCTCCGCGGCGGCGGCAATGAAAATCTCCGGCGATCCGACAATCTCGAAACCACCCGAATGATGCTCGCCGATCCACGCTTCGTGATAATTCAGCCGATCCAGATGCTGCAGCAACTCCATGTCGCGCTCCAGCGCCAGAGTCGGGTTCTCCGGCAGGTTGTGGAACGGCGCCAAAAAGATGCCACTGCGCAGATAACGATCGCTCATGCTGACTGTTCTCCTGGTTCGTGACGGAAAGTTTAGCCCAGACGCCCCATCGAGGCGAGACGGATGAATATTCCGTTAGAAACGCCGACATGACATCGGTTTAACCGCTGCACCTGGGGAACGTTCACCTGCGGCAACGCATGTTCCAGGCACCGCGGGACCACAGGACTCGCACGTGAACGTGATCATCTCCAGGGGATTCCACAGGGGATTCCAAGGGCGCAGAAGGAAGCAATACAATGCCTCAAATCAAGACCCAGTCTCCGCGCCTGCGTCGCACCGCGTTGGCGGTCGTGTTGCTGGCCGGCACCGCGCTCGGCGGCTACGCGATCGGCCACACGAGCTTCGCGGCCGTCACCGGGACCGAGCCGGTCAATCCCCCCACCGTTCAGACATTGCACACCATTCCGGACTTCGTCGATCTGGTGAAACAGGTGAAGCCGGCGGTCGTTTCAATTACCACGAAACTGAAGGCGGCGGACGCGTCCGATGAAGGACCTGGGCCGCAACTTCCGTTCCCGTTCAATCAGTTCCCGTTCAATCAGATGCAGCCGCAACAAGGTGGGCAGGCGATTGAGGCGCGCGGTTCCGGCTTCATCATCGACCCGACCGGCCTCGTCGTGACCAACAATCACGTGATCCACGGCGCCCAGAGCGTCGAGGTCACGATGAGCGACGGCACACGGCTGGACGCCAAGATCCTCGGCAGCGACCCGCGCACCGACATCGCGGTGTTGAAGGTCGATGCGGGCCACCCGCTGCCCTACATCCAGCTCGGCGATTCCACCGACGTGGAGCCGGGCGAATGGGTGGTGGCGATGGGCAACCCGTTCGGCCTTGGCGGCAGCGTGACCGCGGGCATCGTCTCGGCCCTTGGCCGCGATATCGGCGATGGCCCCTATGACCAGTTCATCCAGGTGGACGCCCCGATCAACAAAGGCAATTCCGGTGGTCCGCTGTTCACCCAGGACGGAAAGGTGGTCGGCATGAACACTGCTATCCTGTCACCCTCCGGCGGGTCGGTCGGTATCGGCTTCGCCATTCCCTCGAACATGATCAAGACCATCTCCGCCCAACTCGAAAAGAGCGGCCACGTCACACGCGGCTATATCGGCGTGGAGGCGCAGCAGATCTCGCCCACCATGGCCAAGGCCATGAGCCTGTCCGATCGGAGCGGCGCTCTGGTCGCCCAGGTGCAGCCCAATACGCCGGCGGCCGAGGCTGGGCTGCAGGCCGGCGATGTCATCCGCAGCGTCAACGGCACCAAGATCGACAGCCCGCGTGATCTCGCGGTGCAGGTCGCGGCGGTCTCCCCCGGCGATGACGCAAAGCTGGACGTTATTCGCGGTGGCGAAACCAAGGCCATCGACGTCAAGGTCCGCCAGATGCCGAATGACGAGACGGCGGAGGCTGGCGGCGGCGCCCCCAATCAGGCGCAGCTCGGCTTGGCCCTCGCCCCCATCACCCCAGAAGCTCGCAACCAACTCAATCTGCCGAATGATGCGCGCGGTGTCGTGATCGCCGCGGTCAAGCAGGGTTCCCCCGCGGACCAGGCAGGGCTGCAGCAAGGGGACGTGATCGTGGGCGTGGGCAACCAGCCCGTGGATAACCCGGGCCAGGCGGTCCACGATATCCACGCGGCGATCAGCGGCGCCAACCACGCCGTTGCCCTGCGCATCCTGCGCAACGGCCAGCCGATTTACGTCGCCATCGCACCCGAAGCGCACAGCGCGGGCTGATACCAGCGACCGACCCCATCCTCCCTTCCTGCCTGCGAGCAAGCCTGCCCCTGCGGAAGCAGGGGCAGGTATTCACGACGGAGCACCGAAACACCGGCCATCCGGTGGATCTCCTGCTTCGCAGGGATCACGGAAATGGGTCAGGCCCAACGACCCATTGGGATGGGGTCCGCCGGGCGATGCACGCTGCCCTAGACCCCCACCAAGGGGCAGATCCTCGTGATCGGGTTCAGGGCGCAGACTGCTCGAAGATATCGACGAATTCGCGATAGCGCCGGCTGATCGTCGCAACCGCCTCGTCACGCGTCATCGTCCCGGCACGCCAGTCGACCAGCGGCCCCCAGAAATCGGTGCGGCCGATGGCAAATCCGATGAAGCCGGGCACACTCGCCGCGGTACGGAGCCAGTCCGTGACCTTTTGTTCGTTCTCGCCACGCCCGAGGATGATGCAGCCGACCGACGCGCGCCCGCCGGCCCGCGCCGTGGCGACGATCTTCTGACAGTCCTCGCGCCGATCGAGACCTTCGACCTTCCAAAGATCGGGTTCGACGCCGGCGGCCTGTAGTTGCTCGATGGCTCCGACCATCAGGCGAGGTCGCAGCTCGCGATCATACGCCGCCTTGTCACCATGCAGGCTGTCGAGCTGCGCCTTCTCCGCCGGCACCAGCAGTTCGAACATGAAACGACTCTTGCCGCGGTTGGCCAGATAGTCCGAGAGGCGCCGGAGACGCCCGGCCTGCGTCTGGTTCAGCGCCTGGTTGCCCTCGGGGTTGTAGCGCACCAGCACCTTGCAGAAGGTCGGGTCGAAGGTTTCAACATGGCGCGCGAAATCCTCGCCATATTGAAAATCAAACTCCGCCTGCCCGCTCTTCTCCGCCGCGCAGGCGGTGATGAAGCCTTCCGCTTTCGCATCGCGCAGGATGGCGGCGCCGAACTGCTCATCCACCAGGATACCAGACTTTGCCTTGGGAACGCCCGCGGCGACGGCTGCCTTGAAGCCATCAAAGATCACCCGCTTGGCGGCGGCGATCTCGGCTGTCTGCGCCTCGGTGAGATCTCCCTTCCACCCGAACATGCCGGTCTCGAACGACGCACGATGGTCGAACGGCTGGAGGTAAAGCGGCTTGTCATATCCACGGGGCATCAGACGGCTCCCTTGCGCGCGCGGTAGCGACGGATCAGCGTGTTGGTCGAACTGTCGTGCTCGAGCCTGGGTTCGGCGCGATCTTCCAGTTGTGGAATGATATGCTGCGCGAGGGCCTTGCCCAGCTCCACACCCCATTGATCGAAAGAGTCGACCTGCCAGATTACGCCCTGGGTGAAGACGCTATGTTCGTACAGCGCTATCAGCTTGCCAAGCGACTCGGGCGTCAGCCGATCCAGCAGCAGCGTGTTGGATGGTCGGTTGCCCTCAAACAGCCGATGCGGCACCAGCCAGTCCGGCGTGCCTTCGGCTTTCACCTGCTCGACGGTCTTGCCGAACGCCAGCGCCTCGGTCTGGGCGAAGACGTTGGCCATCAGCATGTCGTGGTGCCGGCCGAGCGGGTTGAGGGTCTGCGCGAAACCGATGAAATCGCAGGGGATCAGGCGGGTGCCCTGATGGATGAGCTGATAGAAGGAGTGCTGGCCGTTGGTACCCGGTTCGCCCCAATAGATCGGCCCGGTATCGTAATCGACGCGCTTGCCATCCAGCGTCACGTGCTTGCCGTTGCTCTCCATCGTAAGCTGCTGGAGATAGGCGGGAAAACGCTTCAGGTATTGCTCGTAGGGCAGCACGGCGACGGTCTGGGCACCAAAGAAATCATTGTACCAGACTGACAGAAGGCCCATCAGCACCGGCAGATTATGCGCGAACGGCGCGGCGTGGAAATGGTCATCCATCTGGTGGAAGCCGTCGAGCATGGCGCGGAAATTGTCGGCACCGATGGCGAGCATCGTCGACAGGCCGATGGCCGAATCCATCGAATAGCGGCCGCCGACCCAATCCCAGAATCCGAACATGTTCGCGGTATCAATGCCGAATTTCGTCACTTCTGCGGCATTGGTTGAAACGGCCACGCAATGTCTGGCGATCGCCTTCTCCGCCCCCTTCAGCCCGGCCAGCAACCAGTCGCGCGCGGTGTGCGCATTGGTCATGGTTTCCAGCGTCGTGAAGGTCTTGGAGGAGATGATGAACAGCGTTTCCTCGGGATCCAGATCCTGCACCGCCTCGGCGAAATCGGTGCCATCGACATTGGACACGAAGCGGAACGTCATATCGCGCGCGCTGTAATGCTTCAACGCCTCGTAGGCCATGACAGGGCCGAGATCGGAGCCGCCGATGCCGATGTTGATCACGTTGCGGATGCGCTTGCCGGTATGACCTTTCCAGATGCCGTCGCGGACGCGGCTGGCGAAATCGGCCATCTTGTCCAGGACGTCATGCACCTCGGGCACAACGTTTCGGCCATCGACCATGATCGATGCCCCGCGTGGCGCGCGCAGGGCCACATGCAGGACGGCGCGTCCTTCGGAGACATTGATCTTGTCACCGCGATACATGGCCTCGATGCGGTCCCGCAGGCCGGATTGCTCGGCAAGCTGGAACAACAACGAGATGGTTTCGTTTGTGACACGGTTTTTTGAGTAGTCGAGATAGATCCCGACGGCTTCGGTAGCCAGGCGCTCGCCGCGCCCGGCATCCTCGGCGAAAAGTTGTCGGAGGTGCAGGCCCTCGATCTTCCGATGATGGTCCTTGAGGGCCATCCAGGCGGGGCGCTGAGAGAGTGGCGCGATCGTCATTGACCGTATCCCTGCTCTAGTGATCCATCGTCCCACGGGCCGTGGGGACGCCGTGCTGTGATGTTCAACCCGCCCGCCGCGTGGCTGCGCTCTTGGTCCCTATGCAGGCCATCAGATCGTTCCAAGACTGAACGAAGGATTTCGCGCCTTCGTCCTGCAGTTGCGTCGCGAGCGCCTGGACATCGATGCCCGCCTTGGCAAAGTCGGCGAGCACCGCCTCGGCATCGCCTCCGTCGGCCGCCATGCTGCCGTCCAGCGCGCCATGATCCCCGAAGGCCTTGAGCGTGCCCTCGGGCATGGTGTTGACGGTGAACGGCGAGGCAAATGCGGTCACGTAGAGCGTATCGGACGCCTTCGGGTCCTTGGTGCCGGTGCTGGCCCAGAGCAGCCGCTGGGTGCGGGCACCTTCATTCGCCGCGCGACGCCAGCGGGCGGACGCGAGCAGATCGTTGTAGGCTTTGTAGGTGCGCTGGCCGATGGCGATCCCCAGGCGGTTGACCAGCGCGGCGGGCACCTTGCTGGCAACCGCGACATCCCATCGGCTGATGAAAACCGAAGCGACCGAGGCGACCGCGGGATTGAGCCCCGCGGCGATGCGGCGCTCGACGCCGCGCAGATAGGCATCGGCCGCCGCGGCGTATTGCTCGCGGGAGAACAGCAGGGTGACGTTGACCGGGACACCTGCGAAGATTGCCTCCTCGATGGCCGGCAAGCCTTCCGGGGTGCCGGGAATCTTGATGAACAGGTTGGGCCGCCCGGCCCGCCCATGCAGGGCCTTGGCCGCGGCCAGCGTGCTGGCGGTGTCGTGGGCCAGCAGGGGTGACACTTCGAGCGAGACCCACCCATCGACGCCGTCGGTGCGCCTGAAGATGGGTGTGAACAGCTCGGCCGCCCGGGTGAGATCTTCGAGGGCCAGATCGAAAAACAGATCCTCTCCGGCCCGGCCCGCTTGCACCTTCTGTCGGATCGGGTCGTCGTAGGTGGCGCTGTTCTTGATGGCGTGATCGAAGATCGTCGGATTCGACGTGAGTCCGGTCACCGACAATTCGTCGATATAGCGCTTGAGTGTTCCGCTGGTGAGCAGATCGCGCGTGATGTTGTCGAGCCAAATGCTCTGCCCCAGGTCGTGAAGTTTACCAGTTGCCTTCATCGCCTTACCTCCAAGCTTGCCGGCATATCGCGCCCGACGTCGTAGGCCCCAATCTGGGGGTGTGAGTCTTGGACGTACGTCGCGCGCACATCACAATGTCGTGGGGCTCGGAAAACACACTCAAAGCCACGCAACCGAGCCCACCGACGTGTCGCACTCATCGCGTGATGAACCGGCTACCGAATGAACGAATCAGCTGCGCCACCTCGACGACGGCTTCATCCAACGCGAAGTGTCCGGCATCGAGCACATGCGCCTCGGCGTTCGGGAGATCACGCTTGTAGGCATCGACTTCGCTGATTGAGAAGGATGGGTCGTATCGACCCCACAATATCAGCGTCGGTGGTTGCTGCCGGCGCAGCCACGCCTGCCAGGTTGGGTAGGACGCCTGGTTGGTGCGATAGTCGTAGAACAGCGCGAGCTGAATGCGGTCCTGGCCGGGGCGCGCCAGGAACGCCGCTTCGTCCGTCCAGAGATCCGGATCGTAGTGATCCACATATGGCGCGCCGCCGACGTGGCGCAGCTTGGCCGCTTCGGGCGAAATGAGATTGGCCATCACCTTCGCCTCGTTGGCCTTGGGATCGCGCCAATAGGCCTTCCTGGGTTCCCAGAGCGGGCCGGATATTCCCTCATCATGCGCGACCGCGTTCTGCACGATCAGCGCTGTGACGCGCTCGGGATGGGCGAGCGCGAGGCGAAAGCCGACAGGCCCGCCATAGTCCTGCATGTAAAGCGCGTAGTGCGTCAGCCCAAGTGCTTCGGTCAGCTTGTCCACGACGCTGGCGAGATGGTCGAAGGTATAGGCGAACGCATCCGGTGGCGGCGCGTCGGATTGCCCGAACCCCGGGTAGTCCGGCGCGATCAGGCGAAACCGGTCGGCCAGCAGCGGAATCAGTGTCACGAACATGCGCGACGACGACGGAAAGCCGTGCAGCAACAGGATCACCGGCGCATCCGCGGGACCCGCTGCGCGATACGCGGCGCGCGTCCCGTCCACCATCACGGAGTGATACGTTATCCTATTGAAATCGGGCGTCGGGAGCGTGTCGGTAGGTGCGATACTCGCCGCGGCCAGGACCGCGATGCCACCCAGCAGGCTTGTCGTCATGCGCAGCGCCTTCCTGGCTGTGCTACGCGCCACCCGCCGCCGCCTGATCGGCGAACCAGATGAGTTCGCCCACCGGTTTGACACGGGCGGCCGGCAGGTCACTGCCGCCGGCAGTCATGATGCGAAGGATCGCCGCCTTTTCCTTCCCCGCGACGAGGAAGGCCACGCGCCGGCTACTGTCGATCACCGGATAGGTCATCGTGAGGCGGACCTCGGGCCGCCCATGCGACACGGCAGCCACCCAGTGCTTGCGTTCGTCCAGCACCGGTTCGCCCGGCAGCAAGGATGCGGTATGGCCATCGGGTCCGAGCCCGAGCAGGGTGATATCGAACAGCGGGCGCGCCGGATCCAGCACCGTGCCGCCATTGGCCTGCTGAAGGGTCGCCTCGTAGCGCAGCGCGGCCTCATCAGGGGTGCCATCAGCCGGCACCGGGTGGATGTTCTCCGGCGGCACGGGCGCCTTGGATAGCATCGCCTCGCGCGTCATCCGGTAGTTACTTTCGGGATGGTCGTGGGGGACGAAGCGCTCGTCGCCCCAGTACCAAGATACGCGCTGCCAAGGGAACCGTTCGCGAAATGCATCGGAAGCCAGCAGCCCGTACAACGTCTTGGGTGTCGACCCGCCGGAGAGTGACACACGGAAGGGCCCTGGTGTCGCCAGCGCCGCCGTCGTCATCCAGTCCGCGACATGGCGCGCGAGTGACAGCGGATCCGGCAGTACCTCGATGCGTCCCATCATCTTGCCCCTATCGCCGCGTCAATCCGACAATCCGAGAACAAACCGCTCCATCGCCTTGGCGAAGCCCTCGTCGTTATAGGACTCCGTTGTGGCACTGGCTTCCGCCTTCACCTGATCGGAGGCATTGCCCATGGCAATGCTGAAGCCCGATCGCTTGAACATCAGCACGTCGTTCGGCTGGTCGCCGATCGTGGCGATCTCCTCGGCCGGGATATCCAGATGAGCCGAAAGATAGGCCACGACGGCCCCCTTGTTCGCCTCCTTGTGCGTGACGTCGAGGTAGTAAGGTTGCGATCGGCTCGCGGTCGCGCGCTGGCCGAACGCGGCCTGGGCATCGGCCTCGCAGGCCTGCACCTTGTCATGGTCATCGCTGACGCCCACGATCTTGGCCACCCCATCCAGCATATCGGCGACGTCGTTCACGACCTTTGGCTGGAACTTCACTGTCCAGGCCTCGCGCGCGACATGCGGGGCGTCGAGCTTGGTGATCAACCAATCGGTGCCGCGATAGACCCAGGCATCGAGACCGTGGGCGCGAATAAGTTCGAGCGCCGTGGTGGCGACATCGATAGGCAATGTCTTCCCTTCGATGATCGAAAGATCCCGCCGAACGAACAGACCTCCGTTGAAACCCGCGATTGGCGTTTCGAGCCGCAGTGCGTCGAACAGCATGGCCATCCCCTGCGGTGGCCGACCACTGGTGATAGCGAAATGAATTCCGCCGTCGTGCAGGCGCCGCACCGCGTCCTGCGCGCGCGGCGTCAGCACCTTGTCCTCGGTTACCAGCGTGCCATCCACATCAGCCAGCACCAATGAAATCTTCCGCTTCGGCGTCATCGTCAGCTCCGCGATGTTCGATTATGCGAGTGGGCGCCAGGCGTGTCCGTCGCGCCCCAGCAGGTCGTCGGCGGCGGCCGGGCCGCTGCTGCCCGCGACATAGGTCGGGCACGCCGCCGATCGGGCATTCGCCCAGGCATCCAGGATCGGTTGCACGGCCTGCCAACCCGCCTCGACATTGTCGGCGCGCTGGAACAGCGTCGCGTCGCCGATCATGCAATCATAGATCAATGTTTCGTAGCCGGTATTGGGTGCCATCTTGAAGAAGGTCTGGTAGGCGAAATCCATGCTGACCGAGCTCAATGTCACGGTCGGACCCGGGCGCTTGGCGGCGAAGGCGAGTTCGATGCCCTCGTTGGGTTGGATGCGCAGGATCAGCCAATTGGGGTGCAGCCGCGCCACATCCGTGCCACGGAACAATGCATACGGCGCCTGATGAAAGCGGATGGCGATCTCGGTCCGCCGACTTGCCATGTATTTGCCGGTGCGCAGATAGAACGGCACGCCAGCCCAGCGCCAATTGTCGATCATCAACTTGCAAGCGATGTAGGTCTCGGTCACTGAATCCGGTGCCACGTCCGGCTCGTTACGATAGGCCCGGACCGGTTTGCCCAGCACGGTGCCCGCAGCGTACTGGCCGCGCACCGCATCTTGCAGCGCACGTTCCGGTGTCAGTGGTTGGATTGCCTGGATCACCTCGGCCTTTTTCGCGCGAACCGCCTCGGCGTCGAACGAAATCGGCGGTTCCATCGCCGTCATCGACAGCAGTTGGAACAGATGATTGGGTACCATGTCGCGCAGCGCGCCGGTATGCTCGTAGAACTTGCCGCGCCGCTCAACGCCGACGGTTTCCGACGCCGTGATCTGCACATGATCGATGTGTTCGCGATTCCAGATCGGCTCGAACAGCCCATTGGCAAAGCGCAGGGCCATGATGTTCTGGACCGTTTCCTTGCCCAGGAAATGGTCGATCCGGTAGATCTGATGCTCGCGCAACGTTTTCAGGATCTCGGCGTTCAACGCCTTGGCCGAGGCGAGGTCATGGCCGAACGGCTTCTCGATCACCACGCGGCGCCAATGCGTATCGTCTTCCGCGGTGAGACCCGCGGCGCCAAGGCCCGCGACGACAACCCGGAAGAAACGGTCTGCGACCGCAAGGTAGAAAAGATAGTTGGCCGCGCCGTGGGACGCCTTGTCGTGTTCCGCCAGATGTTCGCCCAGTCGCCGGTACATTCCGGGGTCGTTGAGATCGCCTTGCAGGTAGCTCATGCGATCGGTCAGCCATCGCCAAGCCGTCGGATCGATGTGATCCACGTCGAACTCGCCGCCACCGGTGGTCGCGAATTCGTGCATCATATCCGTGAGGCCCTGGCGCCACTCATCCGACGTCTTGGCGACGAGATCAACGCCGACGAGCTGGAAATCCTCGGGCAACCGCTTGGCATTCACCAGGTTATAGAGCGCCGGCACGACCAAGCGCTTGGTCAGATCGCCGCCAGCGCCAAAGATGACCATTGTGCACGGCGGCGCCACCGGCGCCGGATCGTCGTCCACCGCGCTATTGGCCTCGGTCGCGTGATTTTGCTGGTCTACCATGTCTGTCTCGTTCCAATCCTGTCGGGCGGCCTGAAGCCGCGGTCAGGTGCGCCCAAGCAGTTCCTTGGCCACCGCGACGACACGCTCCGGCTCGAAGCCGAAATTCTGTTGCAGCGCCTTGAGCGGCGCCGAGGCACCGAAGGTGGTCATACCAATGACCTTGCCATGGGCCCCGACATAACGTTCCCAGCCCAGCACCGAGGCCTGTTCCACGGCGACACGCGCCGTGACGGCCGGGGGCAACACGCTGTCGCGATAGGATGGCGGCTGGTGCTCGAAGAGTTCCCACGACGGCATGGACACCACGCGCGAGGCGATCCCCTGGGTCAGCAGCGTCTCGTGCGCATCGACCGCCAGCGTGACCTCGCTGCCCGATGCGATCAGGATGATCTCCGGCGACCCGCCAGGCGCATCCGCGAGGACATAGGCGCCACGCGCGACGCCGGTGGCCGAGGCGTATTTGTCGCGGTCGAACGTCGGCAGCGGCTGACGCGACAGCACGATCGCCGCCGGCTGATGGCGCAGCTGCAGGATCACGCGATAGGCCTCGACGACCTCATTGGCGTCGGCGGGGCGCAGCACGATGAGGTGAGGAACGGCGCGCAGCGATATCAGTTGCTCGACCGGCTGATGGGTCGGTCCATCCTCACCATCACCCATGGCGTCATGGGTGAAGATCATGATCGTCGGCAACTCCATCAAGGCGGAGAGCCGCATCGCCGGGCGCGCGTAATCACTGAAGATGAAGAACGTCGCGCCGAATGCCCGCAACTTCGACAGCGACATCCCGTTCACGATCGCCGCCATGGCGTGCTCGCGAACACCGAAATACAGGTTCCGGCCGCTTGGTGCTCCGGCCTCGAAAGTGCCGGCGCCGTCGAATTTCAGCGTCGTCCTGTTCGAGCTCCCAAGATCCGCAGAACCACCCAGGAACCACGGAATGTTCTGGGCCAGCACGTTCAGCACCGCGCCGGATGCGTCGCGACCGGCGACCCCCTTGGGGTCGGCGGCGAAGCTTGGCAGGTTCCGATCCCACCCCTCGGGCAGCGCGCGGCGCTGCATCTGCTCGACCTCGGTCGCGAGCGCGGGATGTTCCGCCCGATAGGCGACAAACAACTGCTCCCACCGGGTGCGTGCCTCGGCACCGCGCCGGCCAATTCCGTCATCGAAATGCTGATACACGCCGTCGGGCACAAGAAACGTCGCGTCCTCCGGCCAGCCATAGGCGCGCTTTGTGAGTTTGACCTCTTCTTCACCCAAGGGCTCGCCGTGCGCCGCCGACGTATCGACCCTATGCGGCGAACCATACCCGATGTGGCTGTCCAGGATGATCAGTGTCGGCCGGTCCTTGGTCGCCCGGAATACTGCGAACGCATTCTCGATCAGCTGCAGGTCATTGGCATCACCGACACGCAGCACGTTCCAATGGTAGCCCATAAACCGCGCCGCGACGTCCTCGGAAAAGGAGAGGCTGGCTTTGCCGTCGAGGGTGATGTGGTTGTTGTCGTAGATCCAGCACAGGTCGTCGAGGGCCAGATGCCCGGCCAGAGATGCCGCCTCCGACCCGACACCTTCCATCATGCAGCCGTCGCCGCAGACCGCGTAGATGTTGTAGTCGAAAATATCAAAGCCGGGCCGGTTGTAGCGCGCGCCGAGAAACTTCCGCGCGATCGCCATGCCGACGCTGGTGGCGATGCCCTGGCCCAGCGGACCGGTGGTCGTTTCGACACCGGACACCCAATGATACTCGGGATGTCCGGGCGCCTTGCTGTTGAGCTGGCGGAAGTGGCGGATGGCGTCCAGCGTCACCGAGGGCTGTCCCAGGCGCTCGTAGTCGGCATTCACCGTCTGCACCCCGGTCAGATGCAGGATCGACCACACCAGCATCGAGGCGTGGCCATTGGACAGCACGAAACGGTCGCGGTTGGGCCAGATCGGATCCTTCGGGTCGTAATTCATGACCCGGTTCCAGATCGCGTAGACCAGCGGCGCCAGTGCCATCGGCGCGCCGGGATGTCCCGACTTCGCCTGCTGAATGGCGTCGATCGACAGAGTGCGGATCGTGTTGATCGCCAGTTGATCGAGATCGCTGCTGTTCATGCCTCTCGGCCTCCAATCCGTTCAGCGACGTACCTGACGGTCAGGCCGCGGCCGGCTTTTCGATATGTCCGCCGAATTCAAAGCGCATCGCCGACAGCAACTTGTCAGCGAAATCCGCCTCGCCGCGAGACGTGAACCGGTCGTAGAGCGCGGACGACAGAACATGCGCCGGCACACCTTCGTCGATCGCGGCCTTGATGGTCCAGCGGCCTTCGCCTGAGTCAGACACCCGGCCCGCGAATTTCGACAGCTCCGGATCCTGGATCAAAGCGGCCGCGGAAAGATCGAGCAGCCAGGAAGACACCACGCTGCCGCGCCGCCAAAGCTCCGCAATGTCCGGCAGGTTGAGGTCGTACTGATAGTGCGCGGGATCGCGCAGCGGCGTGGTTTCCGCATCGACCACGCCCGCGTTCTTGCCGATGTTGGCGGCCTTGAGGACGTTCATCCCCTCGGCATAGGCGGCCATCAGCCCATACTCGATTCCATTGTGAACCATCTTGACGAAGTGGCCCGCGCCGCTTGGTCCACAATGCAGATAGCCCTGCTCGGCTGTGCCCCCCAGCTGTTCCCGCCCCGGGGTGCGCGCGATGTCGCCAAGGCCTGGGGCAAGTGCGGCGAACAGTGGATCGAGACGCCGCACCACTTCGGTCTCGCCGCCGATCATCATGCAATAGCCGCGCTCCAGCCCCCACACGCCGCCGCTGACGCCAACATCGACATAGTGCAGACCTTTGAGGCGTAACTCTCCGGCCCGCCGCAGGTCGTCGTGGTAATAGGAGTTGCCGCCATCAATCACGATATCGCCTGGTTGCAGCAGCGGTATGAGCGATGCCACGACGGGATCGACGACCGCCGCCGGCACCATCAGCCAGACCGCCCGCGGCGATGCTAGGCCGCGCACAAAGGCCGCGAGGTCGGTCGACCCCGTGGCACCTTGCGCCTCAAGTTCATGCATGGCGGCGGCACGGGGGTCGTGGACATGCAATTCGTGCCCGGCCTTGATCAGGCGAAGGACCATGTTGGCCCCCATGCGTCCGAGGCCGATCATACCGAGCTGCATAGGGGTCCCCTTTGTCCGATCGCCGTGCTCCGCTGCCGTGTGCGTCCCGACGCGGTGTCGGACAGCTTAGCGGACACATGGTGAATTCCCACTGGCCGCCACCCTATGGGCGATAGATCTTGCCGCGATTGCACGATTGTTTGACCGGTTGGACGATCGTGAGCATGGAATTCGCCCACCCGCGAAGGCCGGCGTGACGTCGCGCACGCCGCGACAGTCACCACAATGACATGGTTATGTGTTGCGATATAGAAATATCAGCGCGCTTGTGCCGCTGACCGTGGACAGACCGGCAACGCCGGAGGTGGCGGCACGAAAGACCCAGGGGGTGACCGGTCTGCGCCGCAGGCCGCATGGCGGGTGTTGCGCGGCCGTGGCCTGCGGACATGTGGCCCTGCGCGATCGCGGCGGCCCGGTCATATTGCAGCATGCAAACACGGACGGCGCTGGTGCGACCGCCGCGATGGCTGCTGGCGTCGATCTGGCGCACCGGTTCGCCGGTGTCGATGTCCTCGCGGAGACAGGTCTCTCGCAGCGCGTCCCATCGTCCCATCGTTCGGGTTCCAGGCGCATGCGGGTCCGGCCACGGGCCGCGCCGACATTACGGTTGACGAGACCACTGTCGATCACCGGGCACTCCCGTGCAAAGCGCCGCCGGTCGATCAACACGGGTGCGCTAAAGGCGTGCTTCCCCGCGGAATACTCTCGCGTTCGATCGCCCTATTGCGGGGCGTGGGCGCGATTCAGTGCCAGTTCCGCCGGGGTGAGCTGGAAGCCGGCCAGCACGGTGTAGGCGGCGCCGGACTTGGTGGCGCTGATGGGAAACACCAGGTGGACCGGGTCGCTGCTCCAGGTCACCTGGTCGAGGCCGGTGGGGAACACGAAGTGCTGTGGGAAGACCTTCTTGTCGAGGATCTGGTCACCTTCGGCGACGGCCAGGAACAGCGGCACGTCGGCTTCACGACCCTGCATGGCGGGGCCGCGGGTGAGCTGGATGGTGATGCTGACGTCGGCGGCGAGCTGGTTCTTGTTGTCACCGGGTCCGCACTTGGCCGGAATGGCGACGATGTGGCCGGTCAGGATCATGTCCCGCACGTCTTCGTGGGCGGCGACTGATTCGTCGCGGTAACGCACGAGGTCAGCGGCCTGCCACAGCGGGCTGGCGACCGGGCAGACAGGGGCGAACTCGTCCTGGCTTGGCCCGCAGCTGGCGAGCAAGGCGAGTGCTGTCGCCAGCAGGATCTGGGTCGCGGGGCGAGGCAGGCGGCGGGGCATTGCGAACTCCGGGCGGTGGACCGGCGGGATGACGACGCGATGGATGTCGTTGCCGGCGCGGCTGTGCGGCGGCATAGTGCCCGGCGTCCGCCGGATCAACAATGCAGCCCGATCACTGACCGTACGATGGCCGTTTACACCGAGGTCGGCGATGAGGCGCTGGCCGCCTTTCTGGCGGACTACGACATCGGCGGCATGGTGGCCTTCCGCGGCATCGCCGAGGGGGTGGAAAATAGCAATTTCTCGCTGCGCACCAGCACCGGCGATTACATCCTGACGCTGTATGAAAAGCGGGTGAATCCGGCGGAGCTGCCGTGGTTTCTCGGGCTGATGGAGCATCTGGCGACGCGGGGGATCACCTGCCCGCTGCCGGTGCGGGCGCGCGATGGAGCGGCGCTGCGGGAGTTGTGCGGGCGGCCCGCGGCGGTGACGACATTCCTGCCTGGCGTGTGGCCGCGGCGGGTGCGGCAGGAGCATTGCGGGCCGTTGGGGGCGGCGCTGGCGGCGCTGCATCTGGCGGGGCGGGATTACCCACCAACGCGGCCGAACGCGCTGGGGCCGGGCGGATGGCGGCCATTGTTCGAGCGCGCGCGCGGCCAGGCCGATGGGGTGGTGCCCGGACTGGCGGCGGAGCTGGACGCCGCGTTGGACCAGATCCTGGCGGGGTGGCCCGGCGGGCTGCCAGTCGGACACATCCACGCCGATCTATTTCAGGACAACGTCTTCTTCCTGGATAGACGGCTGTCCGGACTGATCGATTTCTATTTCGCCGCGACCGACACCCTGGCCTACGACGTGGCGATCTGCCTGAACGCGTGGTGTTTCGAGCCGGATTTCGCTTTCAACGTGACCAAGGCGCGGGCCATGCTGGCGGCCTATCAGGCGACGCGACCGTTGTCTGCGGATGAACGTGCGGCTCTGCCGGTGCTGTGCCAGGGGGCCGCGATAAGGTTCCTGCTGACGCGGCTGTACGACTGGGTGAACACACCGCCCGGGGCGATGGTGACGCGCAAGGATCCGGTCGAGTACCTGCGCCGGCTACGGTTCCACCTGGCAGCGCCGGACGAGCATGCGTACGGCATTTGAGCGAGAAGATGGCGCAGGCGCCGCTGAAGCGGCGGAGGCAGTCAAGGTTCGAGCTCCGCTTTCTGCGGTTCATGCGTCGCTGATCACAGAGCAGGCAGGTCGATGGTTTGTGGGGGGTGCTTCGATACGACGTCATCGCAGCGTGCGCTCGACCGTGTGGCAGCGGCGCCGCAACTGATCGCGCGGTATGACCTGCTGCGCCATGCCCGCGTTTGTGGCGATCAAGGGCACATCTCGGTCATTCTGCTGCCAGGAAATCGGGGGCTGTATCGCCGCGCGCTTCGGTGATGCGATCTCGACAAACGCTGTGTTCTTGCCGGCAAGACAACACCTGAACAGATCCTCTCGGCGATCGTCGATGAGGCGACGCATGCACGACTGATGCGCTGCGGTATCGGCTACGACGAAGCCATGCTGGCAGGCGTTGAGGCGGTTTGCGTTCGCCGTCAGATCGCGTTTGCCGACAGGTTGCCCGCTGGCGCGCTGTCGCGCGACGAAGCTGAACGCAATCTGACGCTGCGCCCCACGTCGGACGGGACGAATGAAGCGACGCGCGATCGCCACCGTGAAGGCGGCGCAGAAGCTCGCGTTGTCTCGCTGCTCCCGATTGGCGCAATCGCGTGGCGCACGTGTCCATTCACCGGGCGTGGCACCTGCGTCGCATCGCTCGACGGCTGATGCGATCATCGGATACGTAGCGGGCCACGCGGAGCGACGCCGATGACATCTGACCCCGAGTTGGTGGAAATCTGGACCGATGGCGGGTGCAAGCCCAACCCCGGACCGGGCGGCTGGGGTGCGATCCTGTGTGCGAAGGGCCGCGAGCGAGAGCTGAGCGGGGCCGAGGCGGCGACCACCAACAATCGGATGGAGCTCACCGCAGCCGCGGCGGCGTTGGAGGCATTGAAGCGGCCCTGCGTCGTGACGCTGCACACTGACAGTGAATATGTGCGCAATGGCATCACGCGGTGGCACCAGGGCTGGGTGCGACGCAACTGGCGCAACGCGGCGGGCGATCCGGTGGCGAACATGGACCTGTGGCGGCGTGTGCTGGACGCCGCGGCGGCGCACAAGATCGAGTGGAAATGGGTGCGCGGACACGCCGGCGATCCGATGAACGAACGGGCGGACGCGCTGGCAACGGCGGCGCGCGTGGCGTTGGACAATAACGGATGAGCCGTGTCGCGGTACTAGTCGGTCCGACCTAGCCGCGACAGATCATACGGCGTTCCCTGATACATCATATTGATCCAGTTCCCAAACAATAGATTGCGGTGCGCACGCCATGTCATCCGCGGCGTCAGCTCCGGATCATCATCCGGGAAATAATTAAACGGCAGCGCGGTTTCCAATCCCGTCGAGCGATCGCGACGGTACTCGCCGAGCAGTGTTTCTGCATCGTATTCAAGATGGTTGAACATGTAGAAGCGCCGGTGCGCGACATCCTGGATCAGGCACAACCCGCTCTCTTCCGATTCCACCAATATTTCCAGGTCGGGCACCTTGGCGACATCATCGTGTCGGACCTCGGTGTAGCGTGAAACCGGAACGAAAAAGAAATCATCGAATCCAGCGGTCAGCGGCTCGAACGGCTTCAGCACGCGATGGCGGAATACGCCAAACCGCTTGGAGCCGACATCATACTTCGGTACCCCATGGAAATGATGCAACGCGGCCTGCGCACCCCAGCAGATGAACAGGTTGCTGTAGACGTTCGTGCGCGTCCAATCGAAGATTGCCGTCAGTTCGCGCCAATACGTCACGTCTTCGAACGGCAGATGCTCGATCGGTGCACCGGTCACGATCAACGCGTCGAAGTTGCGGTCGCGCACATCTTCCCAGGTCTTGTAGAACGCGGTCAGATGTTCCTGAGACGTATTCTTCGATTCGTGGCTACCGGCGCGCAGCAGGGTCATCTCGATCTGCAACGGCGTGGCACCCAACACGCGCAGCAATTGCGTCTCGGTTCTGATCTTGTCGGGCATCAAATTGAGCAAGGCGATCTGCAGCGGCCTTATATCCTGCCGTAGCGCGAGGTCCTCGGTGATAACCGGCACGCGCTCCTGGTCGAGCACAGCTCGTGCGGGAAGGTCATTGGGAATCTTGATTGGCATGACTGGTGATTTTGACGAAGTTGGGTTCAGCCAGGCGCTGGAAGGCCGGCCAGCGCGGCATCGACCGCCGCCCCCAACCGGTCCACAATCGTGTCGATGTCCGCTGCCGTAGAGATATACGGCGGCGCGACGATGACATGGTCGCCGCGCTTGCCGTCGATCGTACCACCCATCGGATAGGTGGCGACACCGCGCGCGACGCCTTCCTGCTTCACCCGCTCGTTCAGTTTCCAGGCCGGATCGAAAATCCGCTTACTGGCACGGTCCTGCACCAGCTCGATCGCCCAGAACAACCCGCGGCCACGTACATCGCCGACATGGCGATGGTTGCCGAAGCGCTCGGTCAACACGGTTTCCAGTCGTGCGCCCATGGCGCGGACATTCTCCAGCAGACTGTCCTCGCGGATGATGCGTTGTACCTCCAGCGCCGCGGCGCAGGCCACGGGGTGCGCCTGATAGGTCTGCCCGTGCAGGAACCCGCCAGACCCGCTGTGCAACGCCTGCACGATGCGCCCGCCGATCAGCAACCCGCCGATCGGCTGATAACCGGACCCGAGGCCCTTCGCGATCACCTGAATGTCCGGCGTGATGCCCTCCTGTTCCCAGGCGTGCATCGTGCCGGTGCGGCCCATCCCGCACATCACCTCGTCGAGGATCAGCAACGCGCCATGACGATCGCAGATCTCGCGCACACGCTTGAAGTAGCCGGGCAGCGCGGCGACGCATCCAGTGGTGGCGCCGACAACAGGCTCCGCCAGGAACGCGATGACATTCTCCGGCCCCAGGCGCTGGAACTCTGCCTCCAGTTCGTCGGCGAGACGATCGAGATATTGCGCGTCGGTCTCGTCGTCATGCTTGAACCGATAGGCGAAGCACGGCGAAACCAGACTGAACGCCTGCCCGAGGATCGGTTCGTACAGCGCCCGGCGCATCATGTTGCCACCGGCGGCGAGCGCGCCCAGCGTGGTGCCGTGGTAGCTCTGCCGTCGCGCGATGAAGCGTGTACGCTGTGGCTGGCCGATCTCCACGAAGTATTGCCGCGCCAGCTTCAGCGCCGCCTCGTTGCCCTCGGAACCCGAGGAACAGAACCACGCATGCGTCAGGCCGCCGGGCTGATCCTTCAGGATGATGTCGGCCAGATCCTCGGCCGGCTGGCTGATGAAGGTGCCGGTATGCGCATACGCCATCGAAGCGGCTTGCTTGCCGATTGCCTCGGCGATGCGCTTGTTGCCATGCCCGAGGCAGGCGACTGCTGCACCGCCCGACGCATCGATGATCTTCCGGCCGTCGGCGGTATGCAGATAGATGCCCTCGCCGCCGACGGCGACTGGAGGAATCGCACCGGAACGATGCAGCACACGGCTCATTGGATAAAGCTCCGAACGGATATTCCCTCATCCCTGCGAAAGCAGGGATCCGCCTGGGTACGACCGAGTGTGCATCCCGGATCCCGGCTTCCGCAGGATTGACGGAGAAGGCGACGGCTCATGCGAGAAAGATCTCCTTGGGCGACAGATGGGCCACCTTCGGCGCCACCTCGTGCATCAGCAAGCGCAACGAGTTGTGCCACGCCTCGGCGTTGTCGAGATAGTCGAAGCCAAACACCAGCAACTGGCCAAAGCCACCGACATCGGTGTAGACGCGCGCGAGTTTGTCGGCGACGGTGGCGGGCGAGCCGATCAGCCAATTATGCTCAGCGCAATATTCCACCGTGACATCGGAATCCGGCACGTCAGGGCGGTGCTTCAAGTATTCCAGGAAGCCGAAATTCGCCAGCAGTGGCAGGAAATACTCGCGCATCATGCGCCCCATCATGCCGCCGACGGACAGCCGCCAGGCTTCCTCATCCGTTTCGGCCACGAACACTTCGCGCACCAGCCGCCAGTCGCCGCGCCAGGGCGTGCGGCCGCTCCGCGCCGCGCCGACCTCGACCGCATCCCAGTGGCTGCGCACGTAGCCGGGATTGAGGTTCAAACTGAGCGGGAGGAACCCATGCTCACCGGCCAGCTTGAGCGTGTCGGAGTTCTTCGACAGACCGGCGACGCCGATCGGCGGGTGCGGTATCTGCAGTGGCTTGATGTGCGGCTTCAGGAACCCATACATCTTCGCGGGCTTGGCAACCTGCCAGAACTGGCCTTCGTAGTCGAAATGCGGTTCGTCACCCCACAGGCGCAGAATGATGTCGAGCGCCTCGCGGGTCATATCGCGATTGACGCCGCCCATGCCGTCGACATGGAACATCGCCCAGTCACTGGGCAGGCCCGAGGCAGCCACGCCGAAATTCAGCCGCCCGCCAGACAGGTGGTCCAGCATGGCCACGCGGTTCGCGAGTTCGGCGGGGTGATGATAGGGCAACAGGAACCCGCCCGGACCGATGCGGATGCGCTTGGTCTGCAGCAGCGCCTGAGCGATCAGCAGGTCGGGGGCGGGGTGTGGTTCCCACGGCGCGGTGTGGTGTTCGCCGATCCAGGCCTCGATATAACCGAGGTCATCGAGCCAGCGCAGGACCTGCAGGTCCCAGTCGTGGCCGGCCTTCAATCCGCGCTCTGGCGGATGCGACGGCATGGCGAAGTAGCCGAACTGCATAATCTCGTCCCCACCGCACGGATGCGTGTCCGCGCCGGATGACCCTACACAAGAGTGGCGCGTGGGGCGAGCGTCAGTGCGCCAATGGTCAGCGTGTCTCGCCGGCGTTCAGCTTTGGTGTGCCCTTCCAATCCCGCAGGGCTTTCGCCGCTTTCGACTTGATGCTGTCCATATGGTGGTCGGCCTACTCGGCGGCGTTCCGATCGACGCCCAGCCACGCCGTCAGGGCCTGGTCGCCGGCAACATCGATTGGCGTGGTGTTGGCAGTCACCGGCGGGAACACGAAATGTGGCCGGGCCGAACCCTGCTCCGGCGTGATGAGCACGCAAGAGACTTTGCGACCCGCCAGATCGGCAGTGAGAAGGGTCGCGTTATTGCCGATCACCATGAACCGGTGGGGACCGGGGAAAACGGCATCGGCCCGCTTATAGTGGGCGGCGACGCGCCCGAATATGACGGGCGTCTCACCGGTGGCATCATAGCGCGGCGCGTGATCGAAGGCCCCGATTCCGAGGGGAGGCATGAAGACGACGGTGGCCTTGTCCCGCGTCGGGGCCGGGGCCGAGACGATGTTGGGTTCCGGGACGGGTGCTGCGACAGCGCGGGTTGGCGGCCAGACGCGGCGATGCCGCGGCCATCATGTAACGTACGCCATGCGTGACAGGTCTCCCACCGATTGAACCGGCTAGAGAATGACGGATCGGGAGCGCTCTGGCTGCGCCACGCGATACGCCGCCAAGACATAGCGGCGTACCATTGCGGGATGGGTGCGGCGTGGCAACCGAACCGTGCGCAGACGGCTAGGTCACGCCGCAGTCCGACGTCACGTGTCCGGTGAACGGGCGCCAAACCTGGGTCGCGCCCAGCAACGGGATGCCGATATAGCCGCGCAGATGCAGATCGCCCCGCTCCAGCCAGATCTTGGCGCTGTAGGTGCTGCCGTCACGCGGATCGGTGACATGGCCGAGCCAGGTGCCTGAGCCGTCCGGACGCTCGTTGGTGATGATGGTCAAGCCGCATTGCGACTGTCCATGCACGTCCGTGGGCATGGGGTCGGTCGGCGCGCGATCGATGCCGACGATCCGACCGCACAGCGCATCGCCGCAGGGATCGATAGCGATGACGCCGTGGCCGCTCGCGGTGGTCCACAGGCCGAGCGGACTGTCCAACGCGGGTTGCGGGTCGCCGGGCGTCGCCATGGCTGCGCTCAAGCCAAGGATGACCAACGCCCCAGCCGTCACCCAGAATTTGGCATGTCCGAACATCACCCACCTCTATCCCCGCGCCACGGGGACCACGCACCTTGCTACGGTGGGGAAATGGGATCGGCGGCGCGCGCGCCAACGCGCGCGCCGCGCACTTCTTTCATGCGTGAATCGAGCAAATCGCCGTGAGGCGAGCCTGATGCGAGAGGCGGCGCGGAAGGCCGCCCGGTCAGGCGGCCTTATGGCGCTCGCGCAGGAACTGGAAGAACTCGACGCCCTCGCGCAGGCGGCGCTTCATCATCTGCGGGCTGCGCACCATCTCGCCGACGATCGAGGCGATCTTCGGCGCACGGAAATAAAAGCGCTTATAGAACGTCTCGACGTTGTCGAAGATTTCCGTGTGCGACAGATGTGGGTAATGCAGCGGCGCGATCTGGATGCCATGGTCGTCCACCAGTTCGGCGTGCGCGGCATCCAGCCAGCCATTCTCGACCGCCTGCTTATACAAGAACGTGCCGGGAT